>NZ_JBJIAL010000039.1:0-50002 GCF_045310895.1 Mycobacterium sp. SMC-18 | reverse complement strand
GCCGCTACCTACCGCCAATGGTTAAACACCCAGCTCAACCACGCCGCTTGACTATTAACAGAAATAGGAGCATCAAGCTCGCCTCGTCGAGCGCTTCCCGCGGTCGCCCGCCAGGCGCATGATTGATCAACAGAGGGAGGGACGTGCCGCGGTGCCGAACCAATGGTCGGGTGTGACGATCGACTGTGTCGACCCGGTCCGCATGTCGACGTTCTGGGGGCAGCTTCTCGGCATCGAGCCTTCCTACGAGCACGGCGACGACCCGGGTTGGGCGACTCTCGGTTCCCGGGAAGGTCCGATGCCGCGGCTCACTTTTCAGCGGGTACCGGAGGCCAAGGCGACGAAGGTACGCATCCATCTGGACGTCGAAGTCGCGGATATCGATGAGGGTCGCCGGCATGTCGAGGATCTCGGTGGAAGCTGGTCAGGTACTCGGCACAACTACGACGAGGGCATCGTCCTCGTCATGTTCGACCCCGAAGGTCACGAGTTCTGCTTGGTCCAGTACTTCGAAACACCAAGCGCTACAACCTGAATCGTCCGCTAGGGCCCGTGCGCGTCATGCAGATCAGATCGCTCGTCGAGCCGCCGGCGGGTCTCTGCCACCGCACGCCTGATTTCCGCGTCGTCGCGGCGAACTTCGGCGTTCTGGCGTTCGGCCCGTTCGCTGATGCGCTGCTGGCGTTCACGCTCGCGCTGTTCGGTGGCGCCTTCGCGGATGTCCGCGCGCCGCTCCCGCTCGTCCGCCACCTCATCCCGCTCGTCGGCGATGCGGTCCCGCTGGTCGGCGATGCGGTCGCGTTCATCGGCGACCCATTCGCGTCTGGACTGTTCGGCTTCCCGCAGGGCCATCGCGTTCTCGCGGCGGGACAAATCGGCGGAGCGCCGATCCAAGTCGCCCGCAGCACCGGTCCGTCCGTCACCGACCACGGCTCAACTCTAACCCCGCGCAGTCTTAGAGCGTGTTCACGAGCAGCACATAGGCGAGGGTTCCGGCGCCGACGCTGAGCAGTGTCCGCCTGCCACCGAGCAGGTGTGCCGCGACGGTGATGGCCACGCCGATCGCCGCATACGCCAGGTGTTTTTCGTCGCCGGAGACCGAACGGAAGGTGCTGGCAGCGAGAATCATGACGATGCCGACCGGCATCCAGGTGGCCATCGTGTTGACGAAGCGGGACTTGCGCAGCGGCTGCAGGATCGCGAACGGCACGGCGCGCAGGGCCAGATTGATGACGAAGACGGTGGCCAGTACGGCCGCGAGGTACTTCAGGTCAAGCATCGACGGCCGCCTGCCGCCGCACCAGCAGATAGCGCGCCACGAGCGTGGCAATGAACAGCAGGAGCCCGACGAACAATGCCGCATGCGGGGCGACCACCACCGCTATCGAGAAGCTGAGAGCGGCAAGCAGGAGCGACGGCACACCGTCGCGAGAGCGGCAGGCATCGAGCGTCAACGTGACGAACAGTGCGCACAAAGCGAATTCGAGCCCTTCGATGCGCGCCGGCAACATCGAACCGAGCAGGACGCCCGTCAGACCGCCGCCCACCCAGTAGCACTGGAATGCGGCCTGCATCGTGACCAGTCGCCATGACGTCCAGCCGCGCGGGTTGGCGGCGGTCACGGCGTACGCCTCGTCCACGAGGGTGTAGACGGAATAGGCCCGGGCGAACCGGTTCCGCACGACGTGCAGCGGGAAGGTGAACGCGTAGAAGATGTGGCGGAAGTTCACCAGGAACGCCGTCAGCGCGATGGTCGCCAGCGGAGTGACCGCGACGATCATGCCGATCAGCAGCAGCTCCAACGACCCGGCAAAGCAGGCGATGGACAGCGCCGGGGCGACCCACCAGGGCAGGCCTGCCTGGATGACCAGCAGGCCGAAGGCGACGCCGATCGGGTACATGCCGAGGCCCGCGGCCAGGGAGGCCCGCACGCCTGCGGCGACCTCCGCTTTCCGAGAAGTCACCACCGCAGCGTCCATGACAACAATGATCCCAGGTCAGCAGTGGAATTTGGTTGCCACTTACTGCGCTCCGCGGCTGCGGTGAGCAATAATTGGTCATGGATAGTCTCGACACAGCAATAATCGACGTCCTGCGTGAAGACGGCCGGATCGCGAACGTCGCGCTCGCCGAAAGAGTCGGGCTCACGCCGGGGCCGTGCCTGCGGCGGGTGCAGCGGCTCGAGGCCGACGGCGTCATCGTCGGCTACCAGGCCCTGATCTCACCCGCCGCCGCGAACCAGAGTTTCGAGGTGCTGCTCGACGTCGAGATCACCGACTTCGACATGAAGAGCATCGAGACCTTCGAGGCCACGATGGCCGAGTACCCGCAGGTGCTCGAACTCCATCGACTCTTCGGTTCGCCGGACTATCTCGTCCGCGTCGCCGTCGCGGACCTGCCCGCGTACGAGCAGTTCCTGACGAGCAAGGTCCTCGCGATCCCGGGCATCCACCGTGTCTCGTCACGGTTCCCGATGAAGACGATCAAGTCGCTGCGGCCGCTGTGAACCGTCGAGCGGCCCGGTCGGCGTGTCGGCTCTCCCTGCGGCACTTGCGATCTGAAGCTGTCAGCATCGGCTGACAATGTCCGGTTTTTTGACAATGTCGCCATGTGCGACAGCTTCAGATCGACGAAGTCGTGGAGACTCCAACGCCGTTCTCAGTGCACGAGCTTGAGCCCGACCACGCCGCCGATGATCAGCGTCAAGAACACCACCTTGAGAACCGACGTCGGCTCATCCCCGGTGGCCATCGCATAGACCACGGTGAGGACCGCGCCGATACCGACCCAGACGGCGTACGCGGTGCCGACCGGCAGGTCACGCATGGCGTAGGCCAGCCCGCCCATGCTGGCGATGAGCGCGACCGCGAACACGATGCTGGGCGAGAGCTTGCTGAACCCCTCGGACTTGCCCATCGCGGTGGCCCACACCGCTTCGAGGACGCCGGACAGGACCAGAACGAGCCACGACATGATGTTTCTCCCGGGCCGTCTTGTCGCACACCGGGTACGGCACCCATCGTCCGGAAGCCTGCGTTAAGGCTCTGTTACCAAGTTCTCACAGGGTCAGGCAGGTGGCAATGTCAGATCAGTCACCACCGGCGTGCCATTACGTCGAACGTGGGGGTTGATGAGGGGTTCTCGGCGTTTTTCCGCGTAAAGCCCCACGCTCGACGGCACCTCGGATGCCGATAATCGGTAGATGATCACCACGCGCCTGACTGATCGCCTCGGGATTCAGCATCCGATCGTCTCGGCGCCCATGGCATTGGCCGCGGGCGGTGTACTGGCCGCAGCGGTCAGTCGGGCCGGCGGGCTCGGGCTCATCGGCGGCGGCTACGGCGACTCCGACTGGCTCCGTGCACAATTCGCGGCCGCCGGCTCGGAGCGGGTCGGCGTCGGCTTCATCACCTGGTCGGCGCAGCGCTCGCCCAGCGTGGTGGCCGAAGCGCTCGAATTCCGTCCGGCCGCGGTGATGTTGTCGTTCGGCGATCCAGCGGCCTTCGCCGAGCAGGTCAAAGACGCTGGCGCACTGCTCATTTGCCAATGTCAGAACCTTGATCACGTTAACCGTGCGATCAGCGTCGGGGCGGACGTCGTCGTCGCGCAGGGCGCCGAGGCGGGTGGCCACGGTTCCTCGCGCGGGACGCTGAGCCTCGTCCCGGAGGTCGCCGACGTCCTCGCTGCCCGCTCACCCGACACCCTGCTACTGGCGGCCGGTGGGATCGCCGACGGCCGGGCGCTGGCCGCCGCGCTCATGTTGGGCGCCGACGGCGTGTTGATCGGTACCCGGCTGTGGGCCGCCGACGAAGCGCTGGTGCATCCGCGTCACCATCAAGCGATCGTCGAGTCCGACGGGGACAGCACAATTCGATCGACGGTGGGCGACGTCGTCCGCGGTATCGACTGGCCGGCGGAGTTCACAATGCGCATGCGGCGCAACGCATTTACCGACCGATGGCACGGCGACGAGAAGACATTGGCGGCGAACGTCGACGTCGAGGGTCCGCGCTACCGCGCCGCCTTCGCCGACGGCGATCCCGACAACGCCGGGGTGGTTTTCGGCGAAGCCGCCGGGCTCATCCATTCGATCGAGCCCGCCGCCGTGATCGTCGAGCGGATCGTCGACGAGGCGGCGCGGCTGTTGCGGGCCGGTGCCGGCTACGCCGGGTAGCCGGACCCGCGTCCCGGCACGCACAAGCGCGACGGCAATCGAGTTTGTAACCTGTCGAGATGGCAGCGCCTTTGGACGACGGGCCCTTCTTTCACGGTACGAAGGCGGATCTGCAAGTGGGAGAACTTCTTACGGCCGGTTTCCGATCCAACTACCGGCCCGAGATCGTGATGAACCACATCTACTTCACCGCCTTGCGCGACGGTGCCGGACTCGCCGCGGAACTCGCCGCCGGCGACGGCGAGCCGCGCGTCTATGAGGTGGAGCCGACCGGCGAATTCGAGAACGATCCCAACGTCACCGACAAGAAGTTCCCGGGCAACCCCACGCGGTCGTACCGCAGCACGGCCCCGCTCCGGATCGTCGGCGAGGTCACGGACTGGACGCGGCTGACGCCCGAGGCGCTCCAGATGTGGCGTGACCGACTCGCCGCCGTTCACGCCGACGACCGCGGCGAGATCATCAACTGAGTGATCGGCCCCTGGGACCGATCGTCCCGGTGCGCTAACCGCGGTTGGCGCGCACTGCCTCGTGAATCAGCGCCTTGAACGCGTCGGCATCCAGTTCGTCGCCTTCGTGCAGATCGATGGCGCGCCGGGTTCCCGCATCGAGACTGGCGTTGAACAGCTTCGCCGGGTCCTTCAGGGACGCACCCTTGGCGAAGGTCAGCTTGACCTTGTCCTTGTACGTCTCCACCGTGCAGATCAGGCCGTCCAGTGAAAACGTCGGCACGCCATCAGGATTGGACGGCTTGCGCCACTTGGACTCCTCGACGACATCAGGTTCGGCCTGTTTGATCAATGACCGAAGCTCGTCGACCCGATCGGTGCGCCAATCGCCACTCACAGCCGCCAATGTACTAGCCGATCCGGCTGCCGAGGCCTAGACGTTGAAGCGGAACTCCACGACATCCCCGTCAACCATGACGTAGTCCTTGCCTTCCATCCGGACCTTGCCGGCGGCTTTGGCGGCAGCCATGGAGCCGGCTTCGACCAGGTCGTCGAAGGCGACGATCTCGGCCTTGATGAAGCCCTTCTCGAAGTCGGTGTGGATGACGCCGGCCGCCTTGGGCGCGGTGTCGCCCTGGTGGATGGTCCACGCCCGCGACTCCTTGGGGCCCGCGGTCAGGTAGGTCTGCAGCTTCAGCGTCCGAAAACCGGCGCGCGCCAACGCATCCAGGCCACGCTCGGTCTGGCCGATCGACTCGAGCAGCTCGGCGGCGGACTCGTCGTCGAGCTCCAGCAGCTCGGCCTCGATCTTGGCGTCCAGGAACACGGCCTCGGCCGGCGCGACCATCGCGGTCAGCTCGGCCTTGCGGGCCTCGTCGGTCAGCACCGACTCGTCGGCGTTGAAGACGTACAGGAACGGCTTGACGGTCATCAGGTTGAGCTCACGCAGGGCAGACCAGTCCTTGCCGGTGGAGAACAGCGTCTTGCCTTCATCAAAGGCCGCCTGGGCCGCCGCCACAGCCTCGACGATCGGCTTGCGGTCCTTGTTGGTGCGGGCTTCCTTCTCCAGCCGCGGCAGCGCCTTCTCGAGCGTCTGCATGTCGGCGAGGATCAGCTCGGTCTCGATGACCTCGATGTCGGACTTGGGGTCGACGCGGCCGTCGACGTGCACGACGTCGTCGTCGGCGAAGGCGCGCACCACCTGACAGATGGCGTCGGCCTCGCGGATGTTGGCCAGGAACTTGTTACCCAGGCCCGCGCCCTCGGACGCGCCTTTGACGATGCCGGCGATGTCGACGAACGTCACGGGCGCCGGGACGGTCTTCTCGGAGCCGAAGATCTCGGCGAGCTTGTCGAGCCGCGGGTCGGGCAACGGGACGACACCCTCGTTGGGTTCGATCGTTGCGAACGGATAATTAGCCGCGAGCACGTCATTACGTGTCAACGCGTTGAACAACGTCGACTTCCCGACGTTCGGCAGACCGACGATTCCCAGGTTCAGACCCACGAGTTCATTAGTTTAAGAGACGCCACACCGTCCCAACGCCCGCCTGCAGGCACAGCGGCCCAGATTGCCGGTACGGTCTAGGAGTGTCAGCAGAGCATCATGGGCCCGAAGCCGCCCTCGATCGCCGCTCGGCGCTGCCCAGCATCCCGGGAATCCCCTGGTGGGGAGCCATTGTGCTGGCGGTCACAGCCACCGCGATCGGCTTCGCCTACGACGCCGGCACCGGTGACAAAGAACTCAGCGCATTCTTCACTTTCTGCTACGTGGCCGGCTGTGTACTCGCTGTGCTCGGCGTGCGGCGGTCCGGGATTTTCACCGCGGTCATCCAGCCGCCGCTGATCCTCTTCGTTGCCGTGCCGGGCGCGTACTTCATGTTCCACAGCGACAAGATCGCCGGCATCAAGGACCTGCTGATCAATTGCGGGTATCCGCTGATCGAGCGTTTTCCGACGATGTTCTTCACCGCGGCGACGGTTCTCGTCCTCGGCCTGATCCGCTGGTTCGTCCTACCGCAGTTCCTGACCTACACGGAGGACGACGCGGAGGAGGCGGTCGCCGAGCCCAAGCCGCCGCGCCGCAGCCGCCGTCAGGCCGACGACGAAGACGTCGCACCCGCCGGTCTCGCCGCGACGCTGTCGGCCAAGCTCACCAAGCTGACCACCGGCCAGACGCCCCGCAGCTCCCGCACCCGCGCCACCCCGTCGCGCCGGTCGGCGGCGGAGTCGTCGCGCCGCAGCAGCGCCGATCCGCAGCGCGCGCCGCGGCCATCGCGGGCCCGGGCGCAGGCCGGCGACACCGAGCTGATCGAACCGGTGCCCGGACAGATGCGTCGGCCCCGGCCGGCTCGTCCCCGTCCGGCCGCCACCGACTCGTATGCGGTGCCCGACGAGCCCCGGCGCCGTCCGCGGCCGGCCGGCGAGCCGCGCCGCGCCGCGCAGGAGCGCTATGACTACCGGGAGCCGCGGGAGCGCGACCGCTACGAGCGGCCGCAGCGCCCGGCCGAGCCGCGTCGCCGCCGCTATGCCGACGATCCGTACGAGCCCGGCGACCGCTATCAGTCCCCGGCCCGTCCGTCGCGCAACGCACCGCCCAGCGGCGCGCATCACCCCGTCTCACGGGTGCGGTACCGCGGAGCGGATGACGACGCAGCAGAACAGCGCGCAGAGCGCCGGCCGCGTCAGTCCCACAACAACTGGGACTGACGCCGGCTGCGTTCGACGATCTAGTGCCGGGCCGGACGAATCTCGCGCGGCAGCGCGAACACCAGCGTCTCGTTGGCGGTGGTGACCGGCTGGACGGTGTCGTAGCCGAATTCCGCGAGGCGCTCGAGCACGCCGCGCACCAGGATTTCCGGCACCGACGCGCCTGAGGTGACGCCGACGGTCGTGACGCCGTCGAGCCAGGCCGGGTCGATGTCCTCGGCGTAGTCGACCAGCTTGGCGGCGTTGGAGCCGGCGTTCAGCGCCACCTCGACCAGACGAACCGAGTTCGACGAGTTCCGTGAGCCGACGACGATCACCAGCTCACACTCCGGCGCCATCGCCTTGACCGCGACCTGGCGGTTCTGGGTGGCGTAGCAGATGTCGTCGCTGGGCGGGTCCTGCAGCGTCGGGAACTTCTCCCGCAGCCGCCGGACGGTCTCCATGGTCTCGTCGACCGACAGTGTGGTCTGCGACAGCCAGATGACCTTGTTCGGGTCGCGGACCGTCACCTTGTCGACGGCGTCCGGGTTGTCGACGACCTGCACATGCTCAGGCGCCTCGCCTGCGGTGCCGACGACCTCTTCGTGGCCCTCGTGGCCGACCAGCAGGATGTCGTAGTCGTCGCGGGCGAAGCGCTTGGCCTCGTTGTGCACCTTGGTGACCAGCGGACAGGTGGCGTCGATGGTCCGCAGATTGCGCGCCGCAGCCTCCTCGTGCACCGTTGGCGCGACGCCGTGGGCCGAGAACACCACGATGGCGCCCTCGGGCACCTCGTCGGTCTGCTCGACGAACACCGCGCCGGCCTTGGCCAGCGTGTCCACGACGTAGCGGTTGTGCACGATCTCGTGACGCACGTACACAGGGGCGCCGTGCTTCTCCAGCGCGCGCTCCACGGTCTCGACGGCGCGGTCCACGCCGGCGCAGTAGCCACGCGGCTCGGCGAGCAGCACGCGCTTGCCGGTCTTGCTCATAGCTTCTCCGGCGACCGAAACGGTGGCGCCGGGAATGCCCATATTGATGGTCGGTGGCATAGCACAAGGGTACTGATCACCGCAGGGCCACAGCCAGCCGTACTCTGGCAAGCATGTCTACTGCGCCCTACGGAGTCCGGCTGCTGGTCGGCGCGGCGGCGACCGCGCTCGAGGAGACCATTCGGCTCCCCCACACCATCCTGACCTACCCGATGACGCTGGCCAGTCAGCTCGCCCAGCTGGTCATGAAAATGCAGCAGGACCTGGCCGAACTGGTCAACAAGGGCGACGAGACCCTGGAGCAGTGGTTCCCGCCGAAGGACGAGCAGCCGGAATGGGCCACGTTCGACGAAGATCTGCTGGAGCCGGCTGACGCTGATCCGGTGGGCGCGGCAGCGGAGCAGCCCGACGGCGCCCGGCTGACCGAGGGCCGGTTCGCGCTGTACAGCACCGGGGCCGCCGAGGCCCCGAAGCCGACGACTAACGGTGCGGCGGCCAACGGCGCGAGTGTCGTGACCCCGGCGATCGTCGAGGACCTGGACTACGCCGAGCTGACCCTGGCCCAGCTGCGGGCCCGGCTCCCGCAGCTCAAGGTGGACGACCTCGAGGCGCTGCTGACCTACGAGAACAACACGAAGTCCCGCGCGCCGTTCCAGACGCTGCTGGCCAACAGGATCACCCGCGCGACCGCGAAGTGATGCGGTGACGTCGGCTGCCGCAGCGGCCGGGAACGAGAACTCGGCCGAGAACCCGTGGCCGGTCCGGGCGGTATCCACCCGGGTGGCCAAGTACATCGACCGGCTCGGCACCATCTGGATCGAGGGTCAGCTCACGGAGCTGAAGTTGCGACAGTCGACGGCCTGGATGGTGCTGCGCGACCCGGCCGCGGACATGTCGCTGTCGGTCAGCTGCCCGCGCGCCCTCGTCGACGACGCCCCGGTCGCCCTGTCGGAGGGCACTCAGGTGATCATGCTGGGCAAGCCGCAGTTCTACACCCGCAACGGCTCATTCTCGTTGCGCATCAGCCAGATTCGCGCCGTCGGCATCGGTGAGCTGCTGGCCCGCATCGACCGGCTGCGCCGCCTGCTGGATGCCGAAGGCCTGTTCGACCCCCGACTCAAGCGCCCGATTCCTTTCCTGCCCAACACCATTGGCCTCATCACCGGCCGTGCCTCGGCGGCCGAGCACGACGTCGTCACCGTCGCCCAAAGTCGTTGGCCCGCAGTCCACTTCGATATCCGCAATACGGCGGTGCAGGGCACCAACGCGGTACCGCAGATCGTCGAGGCCCTGCGCGCCCTGGACGCCGCGCCGCACGTCGACGTCATCGTGATCGCACGCGGCGGCGGCAGCGTCGAGGATCTGCTGCCGTTCTCCGACGAGACGCTGTGCCGCGAGATCGCGGCCTGCACCACGCCGGTGGTGAGCGCCGTCGGGCACGAGCCGGACAACCCGCTGTGCGACCTGGTCGCCGACCTGCGGGCGGCCACGCCGACCGACGCGGCCAAACGCGTCGTCCCCGATGCCGCCGCCGAACAGGCGCTGGTGACCGACCTGCGGCGGCGCAGTGCGCAGGCCCTGCGCAACTGGGTGCACCGCGAGGAGCGCTTCATCGGTCAGCTGCGCGGCCGCCCGGTGCTGGCGCAGCCGCTGCAGGCGCTGGACGCCCACGCCGCGGAGATCACCCGGGCGGTGGCGGCCGCGCGCCGCGACATCCGGCGGCTCATCGCCACCGAAACCGACCACGTCGGGCATCTGTCGGCCCGGCTGGCCACGCTCGGGCCGGCCGCGACCCTGGCCCGTGGATACGCCGTGGTGCAGAACCTGTCCGCCGGCGGTGCGGTCCTGCGGTCGGCGCAGGATGCGCCGGCGGGAACCAGACTCCGAATCCGGGTGGCCGACGGCGCCGTCACGACCGTGAGCGAAGGAATATATGACGAACATTAGTCAGCTCGGCTACGAAGCTGCCCGCGACGAACTGATCGAGGTCGTCCGCCAACTGGAAGCGGGCGGACTCGATCTCGACACCTCGCTCCAGCTCTGGGAAAGGGGCGAACAACTGGCAAAACGGTGCGAAGAGCACCTGGCCGGCGCCCGCAAGAAAGTCGAAGACGCACTCGCCTCGGGCGCCGACGACGAAAATTGATCAGTGCGGTAATTTCTCGCGCGCTCTGTTAACTGGAACACGTTTCAGTTATGCTCCTGCACCATGCGTGATGCTTCCCTGACCACAGACCTCGGCCGCGTGTTGGTAACCGGCGGGTCTGGCTTCGTCGGCGCCAACCTGGTGACCGAACTGCTCGGCCGTGGCCACCACGTCCGGTCGTTCGACCGGGCGCCGTCGCCGCTGCCGGCCAACCCGAACCTGGAGACGCTGGTCGGCGACATCACGAACGTTGACGACGTCGACGCCGCAGTCCAGGGCATCGACACGATCATCCACACCGCGGCGATCATCGACCTGATGGGCGGCGCATCGGTCACCGACGAGTACCGCAACCGCAGCTTCGGCGTGAACGTCGGCGGCACCGAGAACCTGGTGAAGCTGGGCCGGGCCGCGGGCGTCAAGCGCTTCGTCTACACCGCGTCGAACAGCGTCGTCATGGGTGGGCAGGACATCCAGAACGGCGACGAGACCATGCCGTACACCGCCCGCTTCAACGACCTGTACACCGAGACCAAGGTCGCCGCCGAGAAGTTCGTGCTGTCGCAGAACGGCGTCGACGGCATGCTCACCTGTTCCATCCGGCCCAGCGGTATCTGGGGCCGCGGCGACCAGACCATGTTCCGCAAGGTGTTCGAGAACATCCTCGCCGGCCACGTCAAGGTGCTGGTGGGCAACAAGAACATCAAGCTGGACAATTCCTACGTGCACAACCTGATCCACGGTTTCATCCTGGCGGGCGAGCACCTGGTGCCCGGCGGTACCGCACCCGGGCAGGCCTACTTCATCAACGACGGCGAACCGCTCAACATGTTCGAGTTCGCCCGGCCCGTCATCGTCGCGTGCGGCCGCAAGCTGCCCACCTTCTACGTCTCCGGCAAGCTCGTGCACCGCGTGATGATGGCCTGGCAGTGGCTGCATTTCCGGTTCGCCCTGCCCGAGCCGCTGATCGAGCCGCTGGCGGTCGAGCGCCTCTACCTGAACAACTACTTCTCGATCGCCAAGGCCAAGCGCGACCTCGGCTACGAGCCGCTGTTCAACACCGAGCAGGCCATGAAGGAATGCATGCCGTACTACGTCGACCTCTTCCGCCAGATGGAAGCGGCCGAAGCCACGAAGTAGTTGTACGCCCGTGTGCCTCTACCGATTTCAGCGGTAGTGGTGCACCGGGTGCTGCGTTGATTTCTCGATGTTCGCCGACGCGGCCAGGAGCAGATCGGTGCCGAGCGCGATGAGTGCACGGGCCGCCGCGATCTCCTCACCGACCAACGGCGCACTCGGGTCTTTGGGATTGCGGTAGGCATCCCCTGTCGTGGTGAGCGTGTCGTCACGGAGCCGGGCGTGCGCGCTGGCGTGGGTGTGGACATCGTCCTCGAAGAACTCGATCTCGACGTGCCACTTGTTGGTCAGATCCTTGTCGTACATGTCGATCACCTTCCCTAAGTAAGCGTGCTCCTCCCGCCGCCCGTTGACCAGTACCCATTTCACGCACCTGCCGAAGCGCCGCCGGAATCGGTGACGCACCCGTAAAGTCGAACGGGCACAGCAATTTCCGTTTCGATCGAGGAGCTCTGTCATGCCCGACGGCAAACCCAACATCCTGGTGATCTGGGGCGACGACATCGGCATCAGCAACCTGAGTTGTTACAGCGACGGCCTCATGGGCTACCGCACCCCGAACATCGACCGCATCGCCGCCGAGGGCATGCGCTTCACCGACTCCTACGGCGAGCAAAGCTGCACCGCGGGCCGGGCGGCGTTCATCAGCGGGCAGAGCGTGTATCGCACCGGGATGAGCAAAGTCGGCGTGCCGGGCGTCGACATCGGTTGGGCCGCAGAGGATCCGACAATCGCCGAGCTGCTCAAGCCGATGGGCTACGCCACCGGGCAGTTCGGCAAAAACCACTTCGGCGACTTGAACAAGTACCTGCCGACCGTGCACGGGTTCGACGAGTTCTACGGCAACCTGTACCACCTCAACGCCGAGGAGGAGCCCGAGCAGTTCGACTATCCGCACAAGGATCAGTTCCCGCTGCTGTACGAGAAGGCGCTGCCACGCGGCGTGATGAACTGCAAGGCCACCACCGAGGTCTCGACCGAGCCCGACGACCCGAAGTTCGGACCCGTCGGCAAGCAGACCATCGAGGACACCGGCCCGCTCACCGCCAAGCGGATGGAAACCATCGACGACGACATCGCCGACCGCACCGTCGACTACATCAAGCGCCAGCACGAGGCGGGCAACCCGTTCTTCGTGTGGTGCAACTTCACGCACATGCATCTGTACACACACGTGAAGCCCGAGAGCCGCGGGCAAGCCGGCATCTGGCAGTCCGAGTACCACGACGCGATGATCGACCACGACAAGAACGTCGGCACGGTGCTGGACGTCCTGGACGAGCTGGGCATCGCCGACGACACCATCGTCATCTACTCCACCGACAACGGCCCGCACCGCAACACGTGGCCCGACGCCGGCACCACGCCGTTCCGCAGCGAGAAGAACACCAACTGGGAGGGCGCCTTCCGGGTGCCGGAGATGATCCGCTGGCCCGGAAAGATCAAGGCGGGCACCGTCTCCAACGACATCATCCAGCACCACGACTGGCTGCCGACGCTGCTGGCCGCCGCGGGCGACCCCGATATCGCCGAGAAGCTCAAGAAGGGCCACAAGGCCGGTGCCGACGGCGAGACCGAGTACAAGGTCCACATCGATGGGTTCAATCTGCTGCCGTATCTGATGGGCGAGGTCGAGCACAGCCCGCGCCGGGGCTTCTTCTACTTCAACGACGACGCGGAGCTGGTCGCGATGCGTTTCGAGAACTGGAAGATCGTCTTCGCCGAGCAGCGCTGCCAAGGCACCCTGCGGATTTGGGCCGAGCCGTTCACGCCGCTGCGGGTGCCCAAGCTGTTCAACCTGCGCACCGACCCCTACGAGTACGCCGACATCACGTCGAACACGTACTACGAGTGGTTCCTGCGGCGCGACTTCTTCGCCTTCTACGCGACGGCGATGGCCGCGGCATTCCTCGACACCTTAAAGGAGTTCCCGCCGCGGCACCCACCGGCCAGCTTCAGCATCGACCAGATCGTCGAGAAGCTGCACCAGTTCCTGGCGGCCGACTAGGTGTTGGAGTCCTGGAACAACGGCCCGACCAAGTCGGCGATCGTCGACTTCGTCGGGCGGGTCATCACCGAAGGTCCGGATTTCGTTGTGCCGCAAGACCGGATCGCGGTCTTCGACAACGACGGCACACTGTGGTGCGAGAAGCCGGCGTACGCCCAGCTGGATTTCCTGGTGCGCCGGCTGGCGGTTCAGGCCGCTGCCGATCCGTCGCTGGCCGCACGTCAGCCGTACACCGCGGCCGTGTCCGGCGACCTGGCCTGGTTCGGCGACGCCGTCACCAAGCACTATCAGGGCGATGACAACGATCTGAAAGTGCTTGCCGGGGGCGTTCTTTCGGCGCACTCCGGGATCACCGTCGAGGAGCATGCCGCGCGGGTGGCGGCATTCTTCGCCGCGGCCCGGCACCCCACGCTGGACCGTCCGTACACCGCGTGCGGGTATGTGCCGATGACCGAGTTGCTGCGTTACCTGGAGTCGCACGGTTTCACCTGCTACATCGTCTCCGGTGGCGGGCGGGACTTCATGCGACCCGTCACCGAAGCCATGTACGGCATCCCGCCCGAACGCGTGGTGGGCAGCTCAGTGGGTGTCACGTTCGCCGATGGCGATCTGGTGACGACGGCGCAGCCGGAGTTCCTCAACGACGGGCCGGTGAAACCGGTGCGGATCTGGGGACGGACCGGGCGCCGGCCGATCTTCGCGGCGGGCAACTCCAACGGTGACATCGAAATGCTGCAGTACACCAAGGGTTTTCAGCTAGTGGTGTTGCATGACGATGCCGACCGCGAGTTCGCCTATGAAGCCGGCGCCGAGAAGGCACTGACTCTGGCAGAGACCGAAGGCTGGACTGTCGCGAGCATGCAGTCCGAGTGGGCCGAGGTGTTCCCCCGTTGACCCTGGTCTGGGTACCGGGGCAGACGACGGTGCTGGGCTCCGACGCGCACTACGCCGAAGAAGCCCCGGCCCGCGAGGTGACGGTCGACGGCTTCTGGATGCAGCCCCATCAGGTGACCAACGCGGACTTCGCCGCCTTCGTGGAGGCGACGGGCTACGTCACCGTCGCCGAACGGCCGCTGAACCCCGCCGACTATCCGGGCGCCCCAGTGGAGAACCTGCAACCGGGCTCCATGGTCTTCCGCCGCACCCCCGGCCCCGTCGACCTGCGTCACCTCAGCCAGTGGTGGACGTGGACGCCGGGCGCCTGCTGGAACCATCCGCGCGGCCCGAAGTCGTCACTGCGGAACCGCGAGCAGCACCCCGTCGTGCACGTGGCATTCGAGGACGCCGCCGCGTACACCGACTGGGCCGGGCTGGCCCTGCCCACCGAGGCGCAGTGGGAGGTCGCGGCCCGCGGAGGCCTGGACCGCGCCACCTACACGTGGGGCGACGAACCCGAGCAGCCCGGGCAACAGCTGGCCAACTTCTGGCACGGCGAATTCCCGTATCTGCCCGACACCGGTTACGGCCAGACCACACCGGTGGGCAGCTTCCCGCCGAACGCCTACGGCCTGTTCGACATGGCCGGCAACGTCTGGGAATGGACCACCGACTTCTACGGGGACACCCGAGACACCCGGCCCTGTTGCGCCGCAGACAGTTACGACCCTGACCAACCGGGGACGCCGGTAGCCCGCCGGGTGATCAAGGGCGGCTCATTCCTGTGCGCCGACAGTTACTGCCTGCGCTACCGGCCGGCAGCCCGTCGTCCACAAGCCGTCGATACGGGGATGAGTCATGTCGGCTTCCGGTGCGTGCGGAACGGGTGAGGTAGCCGAATCAAAGTGGATTGCGGCCGGCGAAGGCGATGACCCGCTGCGTCGGACTGGCGTCGCCACCCAATTCAACCCCCGGACCGAACAAGCCCTGGGGTTGTAGAGCGGGCACAAGTGCTGCACCTACGCCCTCTGCCAGCGCAGCCTCAGCGTCATCGAATTCGACCGTTCGTCCCACGGCGACCGCAAGATCCCAGCTGTGGATGAGCGTCGAGTAGGTGATGATGCTGATCGCCTCGGCCGCCGGCATCGATCCGAGCACCGTGGTGACCGGATGCTGCCAGTCACCGATGGTGGCCCACGCACGTTGGGAACGGCCGATCGACTGCTCAGCAACCGCCAACGGGTCCGACCCCAAAATATCAGCGCCACTGAACAATTCCGCTTCCGTCGGCCCGCTGCCGCCATCGACGGCGGCCGCAAAAGCATCGATCGAGGAGATGGTGTGGCTCAGCAGCGACCGCACCGCCCATCCCGCGCACGGACTCGACAGGTCGAGGTCCGACGCCGTCAACGTCGACACGAGACCGACCAGTCGGGCATCGGCCCCCGAGAGCAATTCAACAGGTCCCATCACAACGCCACCTAACGTTAGTAGTTGATATTTACCGTTATGGTTCTACGCGACAGCGGCTAACGTTGTCAACGGAGTGCTACCGTTAATTCGGTGGCAGCCACATCGAGACTGGAGCGCGCGCAGCGCGCCGGTTTTCCCGTGGCAGGAGAGCCATTGGCCGTGGATTTGGCCGACACGATCATCACGGTGACCACTCCGGCCACCGACCTGCTCGCCGACGAAGCGGCCTGCCGACTCTGGTGGGACCTCCAGCGCGACCGCCTGCCAGACACCGCGTCGGCTCCGCCGCTGCGACAGACCATCGAGCTACGCGAGGCCATTCGCGAGATCCTCGACGCCCAGATTGCCGGCACACCGCCGAGCCGTGCCGCAGTAAGTCACGTGAACCAATCCGCCGCCGGCGTCCTCCGCACGAGGAGGCTGGTGCGCGTCCCCGCTGGATGGGCATCGGAAACCGAATACCACCCGACCACCGACCAGTCGCACCAGCTTGCTGTGGCGCTCGTAGCAGACAGCCTCATCGACTTTCTGGTCGGACCGACGTCACAGCGACTTCGCCGTTGCCAAAACCCTGCTTGCAGTATGCTTTTCGTGGCGCAGGACGCGCGCCGAAAATTCTGCACGCAAAACATCTGCGCCAATCGGATGCGTGCGGCGCGGCACTACCAGCGCCACCACTGACGGCTACCATGCCACCCTGCGGAGACTGCGGCCACATTTGAATGCTGCAAGCACCAAGGGTTTTCGGCTGCTGATGTTGCACGACGATGCCGACCGCGAGAGAGAAGGTCAGTCCCGCAGTGGCGCAAAGGCGAAGTCGCGCAGCCCGTCTCGTGGGTGAATCGCGGCGGTGAAACCGAGTTCCTGGGTGGCGCATACGGGATCGGCAACGATATGGCGGACGTCGCCGCTGCGGTACTGACCAGTGACCTTGGGCTGCGGGGCATTGCGGGCAGCGCATAACTGCTCAGCCACTTCACGAATCGTGATCGGGTGTCCGGAACACACGTTGAAGGCCGTGAAGCCGCCGTGGTCGTATGTCGTCGCGGCGACGTTGGCCGCGGCCACGTCGTCAACATGGACGAAGTCGCGCATCTGCCCGCCGTCTTCGTAAACGTCTGGGACGGAACCATTTTCCAAGGCTGAGCGGAAGATGGCCGCCACCCCGGAGTACGGCGTATCCCGGGGCATACCCGGGCCGTAAACATTGTGGTAGCGCAGTGCGACGACCGACCCACCCACCGCGTCGGCCCAGGCCAGCGCGTAGTGCTCCTGCGCCGCCTTACTTGCCGCGTAGAGGCTGCGCGGCCGCAGCGGGGCATCCTCCCCCACCGTGCGCCAATGCAACTCTTCGCCACCTAACGGACAGCGGTGCTCGAATACGCCCGCGTCCAGGTCCGACTGGCGGCGCGGCAACGGCTCAACCAGCCCGTGTCGCGCACATTCGTAGCTCCCCTGGCCGTAGACCACCATCGACGACGCCAGCACCAGCCGCCGGCACCCCGCGGCGTACATCTGGGCCAGGAGCACCGTCGTGCCGAAGTCGTTGTGACTGCCGTAGGACGGTGCGTCGGCGGCATTGACGCCCGCGCCGACCACGGCAGCCTGGTGGCAGACCATGTCGATGCCCTTGAGCAGCCCGGCCAACGCCTCGGCATCACGTACGTCCTGTATCCGGCAGCCATCGGGCGGCAGGGCACCGTCGCCATGCGCAGCGCTGAGCATGGCGTCAATGGCGACAACCTCGTGCCCGGCGGCGGTCAACGCCGCCCAGATGCGCGAACCGATGAAACCGGCGGCGCCGGTCAGGAGTATCCGCACGGTGCTGTCAGCAGCCGTCCGGGCAGACGACATCAACGAGGGCAGACGCGGCTCCGCCGTCCAGCTTTCGAACATTGCTCACCGAGCACGCGGTGAGCGGAGCCGTCGGCGTCTGGTTGATCTGCACGAGATAGCCTTCCGCTCGCAGATCGTTGATCACCGCGTCCGCCGGCGCTGCCGACGCGACCGGAGCGAACGCCACCATCGCAAGAGCGGCTGCACCCATGCCCATGATCACTGACTTCATCACAGCACTCTTTCGTTGTCTTCCAATAGAATTCGTGTGCATCAACGCGGTTCTCACCGGCGAGAACCGCCCGCCGAAGGCGGCAATACCACTGTAATGCAGTAACTTTCGTGAGATTCTTACCGATTGGTGACCATCCCGACGAGTTCCCGGCCTGGCCGCGATCACTCTGTCGATCAAGCGCCCGCGCCGCCGGCAACCGCCCTCACCGCAGCGACAATGTCATCGATCAGCGGGATGTCGGCCGCAGTGACGGCGTGATGGGCGTAAACAATGCGTCCGTCACGGTCCACGACGAAGGTGCCGCGGCCCTGCAGGACATCCGACGTCACCTTGCCTGCGCGGCTACCCGAGCGCAGCACGCGGATCAGGCGCATCGGAGAGAACATGGCATACCGCCCGAGCGAAAAGCGCTCGACTTCCGTGGCACGCTCAAGCTCCTGTTGCGGGTCACTGAGGCAGTCGGCGGTGATGCCGCGCTGCGCACAGGACGCACATACCGTGTCGATGTCATCGCGATAGACGATGGCCACGCGGGCGCCTGCCGCCGCGAGTTGATCGCCGGCCTGCTCGAGGTCGCGGGCAGCCTGCTGACAGAACGGGCACCACAACCGGTGAAACGCCACCACAGCAGGTCCTGTCGCAATCAACTGCGCGACCGTGACGTCCCCGTCCGCCGATGTCACGGCGACATCGACCGGAAAGCGTTCTCCAACAAAAAGACTCACCGCGCCCTCCAAACGAATGTCAAGTGAATGACCGGCGACAGCCACACTCAAGATTTCTGTACTCTACAGTACAAAGTTGATCGCTTGATAGCGTCATCGAGTGATCACCGAGCCGACGACCGACCGTGGCCGCGCGACGGTGGCCCGAATCTTGGAGGCGGCATGTGTCTTGTTCGCCCGTCAGGGAGTGCGGGCGACGACTCTCGATGAGATCGGCGGCGCCGCCGGTGCGGGGCGCAGCCAGCTGTACCACTTTTTCGCCGACAAGGCGGACTTGGTTTCCGACGTGGTCCGGTTCCAGGTCGACCGGGTGCTGTCGGCGGTCGAGCCGTCATTCGACAACGTCAACACGGCCGCCGATCTCCGCGCCTGGTGCGCCGACGCACTCCGCGCGCACGCATCTTCTGACGATCCCATCCGCTGCCCCATCGGATCGCTGGTCTACGAACTCGACCGCTCCGCCGATGGCCCGGCCCGTGCGGCGCTCAGGGCCGGGTTCGGCCGCTGGGAACAGGTCATCGCCGACGCCTTCCAGCGGGTGGCCGCCGACGGCGGGTTGCTGCCCGGCACCGATCCCGCTGTCCTGGCTGCCGGTCTACTCGCCGCCTACCAGGGCGGCATGTTGCTCGCGGACGTCAGTGGCGATGTCGCACCGCTGCAACACGCGCTGGATACGGCATTGGCAGCCGCTCTGGGGCCACCCCCCAAACGCAAGCGATCCCGGTAGCCGCGCGCCTGCCACTTCAGCGCCAGTTGCGAAATGCGTTGATGAGCCGATGCCGGAACTCCGGGTCGAGTTCGTCGGTGCCGATCTTGCCGACGGTGGCGACGGTGCTGCGGAACTGTTGGAGGTAGTTTTCGTTGCCGTCGCATTCGAGCAGATGCATGTCGAAGCGCGCCCGGTCCTCCAGGTCGAGGCTGCCGTCGAGGTAGGCCGTCACCAACTCGACGAGTTCGTTGCAGTCCATCGGGTTGGTGGTCATGCGGTATCCCTCAGATAGTCCTCGAGCACCTGCCGGACGGCGGCTCGGCCTCGGTGGAGCAAGACGCGCTGATTGGCAGCGCTGATCTCGAGCAGTTCGCAGACTTCGTCGGAGTCCAATCCCAGCATGTCACGCATCGTCACCACGACGCGCTGGCGTTCGGGAAGATTGTCGAGTCCCCGTCGCGCCACCATGATCAATTCCTCGCCGAGGACCGAACTCTCAGGGGTGTCCGGAAACGGCGCCGGCACTGCGGTCGGCAGCCAATGGCCGGGATGCGGGTCGTCGGTGCCGCGAAAGCGCGCCGGGTCGACGGTGCCACCAGTGAACGCCGCCACCGCAAGATCGGCATCCCGCCGCTCACGGATACCCCGGTTCTTGGCGATATTGATCAGAATCGCGAAAAGCCAAGTACGCAACGACGACCTGCCCTCGAACGAACCGATCCCCTTGAGCAACGCGATCCAGGTGTCCTGCACGACGTCTTCGGCGATCTCACGGGTCGGTACGTAACCCTGTGCGACCCGTAGCAGCGCCGGCGTATGCCGGTCCACCAGTTCGGCGAAAGCCGACTCGTCGCCGCGTTGCAACGCGGCGACGAGCGCACCTTCGTCACCTGCGATCCTGGTCATGATGACCGGGAGCATAGTCGCTCAGCGGTACTCCGGATTGGTGAAGTCGTACCGGCAACCGGCGTCCCATCCTGATCGCACATTGCCGTAGGCGGGGATGCCGCCGCCGGCGCGCAGCATCCGTGCCAGGTGCATCAGGTTCCACGTCATGAACGTGGTGTTGCGGTTGGTGAAGTCGTTCTCCGGCCCGCCCGAGCCGGGGTCCAGATAGGACGGGCCCGGACCTGCTTCACCGATCCAGCCGGCGTCGGCCTGCGGCGGAATGGTGTACCCGATGTGTTGCAAGGTGTAGAGCACGTTCTGCGCGCAGTGCTTGACACCGTCCTCGTTGCCGGTGATCAGGCAACCGCCGACCCGCCCGTAGTACAGGTACTGCCCGGCGTCGTTGAGCAGATGCGAGCCGCCATAGAGCCGTTCGTGTACTTGCTTCATCACAGAACTGTTGTCGCCCAACCAGATCGGGCCGGCGAGCACCAGAATGTCAGCGGCCAGCACCTTGTCGAAGATCGCCGGCCAGTCGTCGGTCGCCCACCCGTGCTCGCGCATGTCCGGCCAAACGCCGGTGGCGATGTCGTGGTCGACGGCGCGCACCACCTCGACCTCGACACCATTGGCGGCCATGATGCGACTGCTGATGTCGATCAGACCTTCGGTGTTGCTCACCTCGGGCGATCTCTTGAGCGTGCAGTTGATGAACAGCGCACGCAGGCCGTCGAAGTCAGCAGGCCGATCAGACACGATCACCCTCCCGCCCGGCACCCAGCGCATCGGCCAGTGTCCACGCCGCAAGGCCAAGCAGCGCAACGTCTTTGATCAGGAACTGGCCCGTCATCGACAGCGCCGGGAAGCCGCCGGCGGCCGACTCACCGATCCCGGGCGTGGTGAACAGGAAACTGATGGTCGCAACGAACAGCCCGACCGCGATCAGGCTGCCGACCGCCGACACTTTCGGCCACCACGGCTTGACAGCGAGCAACACCGCAGTGCCAACCTCGAGCACACCGAGCAGCGACGAGAACGTCGTCACGGAGAAGATGTCGTACAGCCAGCTCATGAACGGGCTGTGCGCGACGAGCGGCTGAATACCTTGCGCCTCATACGAAGTGAATTTCAGTAAGCCAATCCACCCGATCACGATGACAAGTCCGTAGCGAGCGAGATGGCCGGCGATTCGACTCACTATGGCCTCTGTTGTCAATGATTCGACTCGGGCCCGAATGTTCGTCGCGGTCATTGGTTTACCTCTTTCGGCTGTCTCGCGGCGGCCTGCCCGCCGACGATCACAGAACTGAGTGGGTCGCCGGCGCCCGAACGTTACGGCCCCCGGCCTCTGGCCGCGCGCACCACGGACGTGTGGGCCGACGGCCCGGTCGTTACGGGGAAAGTCCGCCGGCGACCGCGCGTCACAGAATCGTCAGATAGTCCCGTCGCGCGGCGATCCGTAACGGAGTGGGCCTTCGCCAACACTCAATCGGCGAATGGGCCACGGCCCCAACGACCAAACGAGGAGCGCACATCATGAGCAACACCGTCACAGCGAGCTTGGGCAAAGCCGCCCGCTGGACCGTCATCGCCGGCGCCGCCGTAGCCTTCGCGGGCGTGCCGAACGCCTCGGCCAACCCACCGATCCTGCCCACACCCGGCGACGGACCCGCCAGCACCGCTGTCCAGGAGCTGCAATCCGCGGGCTACAACGTCTCGTTCAACTGGCTCGAAGGGCACCCCAACGTCCCGTTGTCCGAATGCAAGGTCACCAGCATCTCCGACCTGCGCGTAACGATGCAGGCAGACGGCATGACACTCATGGAACCCGCGCGGTTCGACACCGCCTACGTCGATATCACCTGCCCGAACGCAAAATAGGTCTCACTCGGCGCAGCATGCCGGCCGGCATGCTGCGCCGCTACAACACGCGCTCGAACCACACCTGGTCGCGCACGGCAATCCCGTCTGATGCCGTGCCGGCCGGGTAGCCCGAGTGCGGGCCGAAGGCGTCATGCACTACGCGACCGAGCCGGAATCCGCAGCGCTGGTAGAAACGCAGATTGCCAATATCTGCTGTCGCAGTGGCCAATTGGACTCGTCGGGCACCGCCGGCGCGAGCGTCATCGATCACCTGCTCGAGCAGGCGGCGCCCGACGCCGGCACCGCGGTGCGGCACAGCGACGGCCATGTTGGCCACCTCCCATGTTTCGCCGTGATCACTCACGGTGACTTGGATGTGTCCGACGACTTCGGCCGATCCGCGCATGGCGACCCAAACGCGCCCTGCACCGATGTAGCCGTCAAGTTTGCGCTCGGAATCCTCGGCCAGCCGGAACAGATCGATGAGAGCCCGCCGGTCTCCGTCGAACGGCACGATCCTCACCGGCTCCGCAAAATCCGTGCCCGCAGTTTCACTGCTGACGCACATTCCCTGCGCAGACACCAACTTCCAAGTACCGCTCCCGTTCTCACCCGAGCCTGACGCCTGGATCGGGCCGTCAACCGGCTTTATCAACATGGCGCGGGTGTACAACAGTTGGAAGCCGCGACGTTGGGCGTTCTCTTGCGACTTGGAGCCGGGCGCCGTGGTGATCACCGCAATATCGCAGCCGGCTTCCGCTGCGTCTGTCAGGCGCCGTGCCAGCAGTGCGTTCTGTATCCCGCGACGACGATACGCCGGAGCGGTTGCGGCACCGGTGAATTGAGCAATGCCCCCTGTGATCATCAGGCTCGCACCACCGGCAATCACGCCATCACATCGACCGACGTACATCGTGGCGCCGGCATCGTAGAAGTCGCGTTCGTCCCGCTCGATGGCTTCGTCGGAGAATTGCTCGTGGAAACCCACACCCTCATCGTCAGGATGGGCCGTACCTGCCACCACTACGTCCAACCAGGCGTCGAATTCTTCTGGGCCGCATACCCGTACGTCGATTCCCGGTGAGGTCGCCACCGGTAGCGCACAGTCAAGGCGCCGACCGAGGACGCACTCGTGCGCGACGAGCCGATAACCGCGGCGCGACAGCAGTACCGCGACCTCGCGGTCGGCGAGACTGGAAAGTTCTATCTGCGTGGGCGTTTCGCGTATCGCATATTCCAGCTCGATAGCGCCGAGAGCTACCGGGTCAAGCGCGCCATCGAAACCCAGCCCGACCACTTTGTTCATCGGTGATCCAGGTTCAGCGAAACATGCCACTCCGCCACCCAGCGGAGTGGCGAATCCCGACCTGTTGCGCTGCCGGGCGGGTGCACTCGCGAGTGCAATGAGCTGCGCCTCAGCGTGTTCGATGCGGCCGGCCAGAGACGTACTGCAGAACAATGATGTGTTGCTGTCCATGGTCAGCCACCCGAGTTCTGCTTCGCAGCGGGCGGCATACGACGACCGTCGAGCGCATCACCCAAGGTCCAGATGGCCACTCCGATGAGCACCAGATCCTTCAACAGAAACTGGCCGGGCAGAGCACCCAAAATCGGGATCGGGCCCGCATGTCCAACCACCAGACCCGGCGTGGTGAACAGGAAGCTCAGCGTTCCGACGAACAGCACCACCGCCATGGCACTACCCACGGCAGACAGCAGTGGCCACACCCGATGCAGTGCGATCAGGACCGCGGCGAGGATCTCGGCAGTACCTAGGGCCGTGGCCACAGCGCTGTGACTGAGCACCAGGTAGATCCAGGACATCAGCGGGTTGTGCTCAATCAGCACATGGGCTTCCATCTTGACGAACTTGCCCACACCGATCCACGCCAGCACGACGACCAATCCATACCGGGCCACTGCCTGCCCCAACCTGCTGATACGGCTCGATATGGCCGCGGGTTGAACAGACAACGGCTCGTCCTTCCACGATGCGATGAAAGCCCACTCCGGGCAATAAGCCAGTAGTGTACTTTCTAGTACATTTATCGTACGGGAGAGTACAGTACTGGTCGGCAACCGTGTCATCGATCGATGCCACGACCGCAACATGCAACCGCGCAGAAGCAGATCTCCCGTGCTACACCCCGCAAGGGTCATCGAATCGTCACCGTTTCACCGGCAGCCCACTCTTAGGCTGGCAGCCGTGAACATTCGCCGAAGGACAGCAACGGCCGCCGTCGTGGGGCTGACGCTCGTGGTCGTCGCGTTCGCGGTGCCGCCGCTGCATCTGGGGATCGTCACCCCGCTGATCAACAGCACCCCAGCCCAGATCCGAAGTTTCGCACAGACTGCACCCATCTTCGGCTGGTGGAACGCGCACATCGGCTGGGGTACGGCACCTGCAGCGCTGATCGCAATGGCCGCGGTGCTGTGGGGACAGCCAGTCGCCGCGCGATTACCGTGGCGCGCAGTACCACTGACCGCATGGGCTGTCTCCTGCTCCTGGGCATTCTCGTTGGCCATGGTCGACGGCTGGCAGCGGGGTTTCGCAGGGCGCCTGACGGCGCAGCACGAATACCTCCGACAAGTGCCGAGCATCACCGACATCCCTGAGGCTTTGCGCACCTTCTCGTCCAGAATCCTCGATTACCAACCACATTCGTGGATCACCCACGTTTCGGGCCACCCGCCCGGCGCATTGCTGACATTTGTATGGCTGGATCGCATCGGGCTGGGCGGCGGCGCCTGGGCCGGCCTCTGGTGCCTACTGGTCGGATCCAGTGCCGCGGCAGCCATCGTCGTGACGCTGCGCGTTCTGTCCGGTGAGGCGACGGCCCGAGCCGCCGCACCCTTCGTCGCAGTCGCCCCGACTGCCATCTGGATTGCCGTGTCCGCCGACGGTTACTACGCCGGTATCGCCGCCTGGGGAATCGCTCTGCTGGCGCTCGCGACGCGTGACCGACACCCGATCCTTACCGGCGCCGGCGCGGGCCTGCTGCTGGGCTGGGGCATCTTCCTGAACTACGGTCTCGGTCTGATGGCGATACCGGCTGTCGCGGTGCTGATCACGGCGCCGGACCGCCGCACAGCGGTCCGAGTCCTCGCGCCCGCGACGGTGGCGGCGCTGGCCGTGGTCGGCGCGTTCGCCGCGACGGGCTTCTGGTGGTTCGACGGTTATACCCTGGTGCAGCAACGGTATTGGCAGGGCATCGCCATGAACCGCCCATTTCAGTACTGGTCGTGGGCGAACCTGGCTTCTGTGGTGTGCGCCATCGGCCTGGGCAGCGTCGCCGGGCTGAGCCTGGCATTCGACCGCGTCGCGCTTCACCGCCGAAGCGGCATCCACCTATTGACGCTCGCCGCACTGTTGGCCATCACGTGTGCCGACCTGAGCATGCTGAGCAAGGCTGAAACCGAACGGATCTGGCTGCCGTTCACCGTCTGGCTGACCGCCGCCGGCGCGCTACTGCCGGCGCCGTCACGGCGCTGGTGGCTGGCCGCCAACGTCATCGGCGCACTGGCCCTCAACCACCTGATTCTGACGAACTGGTAGCAGCCGCCTGGCCACCAGATAGCCGGGCACGCACGCCCACACCAGGGCCAGTGAAATCCACAGTCCGGCATGGTAATCACGATCCAGCACAGTCATGTTGTCCAGGTGCATGCCTGGCTTGTCGAAGACCGGGATCGCAAGCAGGCCAAGCACCGCTGAACACAACGCGGCCACCGCGACCGGCGCCTGCCACCTGACCGGAAGTATCCGGCGCGCCGCGAAGCCCAGCGCCACGCACAGCGGAGCGAACACCACGTCGTGCACGGCGACCGCGACCAACGCCCACACCGCCATGCGCATCATGATCACCGGCGGATTCTCGAACACCAGGGTCACGCCGTACCCGGCCAGCGCCAGCCCTGAGATCATCAGAAGCACCCGAGTGGCCCTCATTGCATCACCTCGATCCGGGACAGCCATTTGGTCTGCAACACACCAGGTCTCGACGGAGCGATGAGCCGACATGGGTATCCGTGGTCCGGATGCAGCGTCTCCCCATTCAGTTTGAGCGCGACCAACGTCTGACCATCCCGGGCATGACGCGCGGGCAGCACGGTGCGCGAATACGGGCCGGGCGGCTCCAGCGAATCCATCCGCACGTCGGCCTGCGGCGACCCGCCCACCATGGCGATCAGGTCCGCGAGCACCACGCCGGTCCACTCGGCGTCGGCACTCCAGCCTTCGACACAGGCGATCGGCAGGTGGAATGTCCTCTGCGGCATGGCATTGAGTTCAGCCACCGAGAACGCTCGACTACGGGCGCCGTTGACGACGGTGAGCCGATAATTCGGCGACCCAGCAGCTTGCAGCACGCCGGCCGCGACCGCTGTCCGATTCACCGGAATACCTTGCGGCCCTTTACCGGAGCGTGGCGACAGCAACGACACCCCACGTAGCCATCCGACACTCTGCCCGACCGTCGCCACCGTCGCGACCGCGACCGCCGCCCCGGTACCCAACAACACGCTGCGCCGCGTCGGCCCAACCGCACCGCCGGTCGCGACATCGCCGAGCGGTTCGCCAAGAGCCCGCCGGATCACCGGCAGCTTCACCGCAATGTGCACCAGGACCGCACCCGCCGCGAGGTAGGCCACCGCGTAATGCGACGTGGTGAAAAAGAACTTGAAGACGTACCACTGCGCGATGTTCAGCAGACCGGTGGAGAGCTCGAACAGCATCGCCCCCACCAGGACCAGGATGGAGGCGCGCTCGAGCTGTTTGGCGACGCCGCCAATGATGGGACGTTCGAACAGCTTGGGCCACACCGACCACAGCTTGACGACGGTCAGCGGAATCGCCGCGATACCAGAGGCGACGTGCGTGCCCTGCGTCAGCCGGTACAGCCAGACCGGATGCGCGGGCCAGTAGAACCACGGTTGCGGATGCTGGATGAAGTGGCTGATCAACCCGGTGACGAAACACAGCGTGACCGCGATGCCGAGCATCATGCCGACCCGCGCGGTGACGGCGGTGCTGCGTAGTTCCGTGCCGCTCATCGCAACGCCAGACTCGCGAGCATCCGGTCCCCGACCGGGTGCATATCGACGACCTTCAGGCCGGCGTCGCCGGCGATCCTGGGCGCGCTGTCGACTCCGACCGTCGCCCACCGAAACCACGGACCAACCGTCCGCGCCGATTCCAGCCGCACCCATCGAGTTATCACTCCGCTTGGGGCCGAGTCGAATTCGGCGATACACAGGCCTCCGCGCCGAAGCAGATCGGCAGCCCGGCGAAGCACGCGCGTCGGGTCACCGCCCAGCCCGACGTTACCGTCCGCCAGCAGCACTGTCTGCCAGCGGCCCATGCCTGGGAGCGGGTCGAAGACATCGCGGCGCAACGCCGGAGCGCCGCTGCGCCGTGCAAGTTCGACGGCGGTGGCGGACTGGTCGACGCCGAGCGCCGGCACGCCGCGCCGAATCAGATCGGCCACCAGCCGACCTGGTCCGCACCCGAGGTCGATGGTCGGCCCGTCGCACAATGCCAGAACTGCCCGATCAAACCTCCGATCCGCCCGGCGACCGCCCAGCCAGTTGTGCACGGGCAGACGTTGCCGACTGCCGTCGTCCTGGCGGACCCAGCACCGCTCCCCGACCAGTGCGCGCTCATACAGGTTTCCGAACACGTCACACCCCGATCGCCGCAGTAAGGCTCCGGAACCGACTGCCCTGCGGACAGCGCGCCCGCACTACGGCGATGTCGTCGATGACGTCGACATCCGACAGTTCGGTCACCAAATCCACGGTCAGGCCGGCGTGCGCCAAAGCGCGCTGTGTCCGGGCCCCGGTATCGGCTTGCGACATCGGAACCGTACGCAGGCTGTCGGCGCCGACGCCGTTGTGCAGCCCGAGCAGCCACCAACCACCATCGCTGGCCGGCCCCAGCACCGAGTCGGCGCGAAGCAACCGAAGTGCGCACGCCGTCAGCAACTTGGCAGTCACCTGCGGGGTGTCCATGCCGATCTGCAGCACCGGGTATCCGAGGCACGCCGCATCGTGGTGCGCATTGGCCAAGCGCTCACCAAAATCATTGCCACGCTGGGGAACAACGGTGAATTCTGCCAGCCGTTCCCGGATCGCGGCGGCCCCCCGCGCGGACGCAAGATCGCCGGTCAACGCCACCATGCGCGCGACGGTCGGCGTCGCGGCCACCGCGTCCAGAGTGTCCAACAGCGCGGCGGCGGCGAGATCCGCCGCTCCCTCCGCACCCAATGTGTGGGCCAACCGGGTTTTGGCCAGACCAGGTACCGGAGCCTTCGCCACCACCAGCACAGTCACGGGAACGGTCATGAGATCACCCGCCAGAAGTCCAGTGCGGCAAGAAAACTGCCACGCAACGAACCGCTCACTTTCGACTCGCCGCCGGTGCGCGGGCCATAGCTGACATCGGTTTCAACTACCTGCCAGCCCGCCTGCCCCGCGCGCACCAACAGTTCCAGCGGATAGCCGAATCGACGATCCGCGATACCGAGACCCAGCAGCGCCTCGCGCCGGGCCACCCGCATGGGCGCAATGTCGTGCACCGGCAACCTGTATCGGGTCCGCAATCGCCAACACACCACGGCGGTGCCCAGGCGGGCATGCCAGTGCCAACGTAGCCCGGGAACCGCGCGGCGCCGCCCGATGACCAGGTCGGCACCGCGGTCGAGCATCGCAACCAGATACGGCAACGCCCGCGGGTCCAGCGACCCGTCGGCGTCGAGCACCGCAACCGTCGACGTCTGCGCTGCCAGCACGCCGGCATGGACCGCCGCACCGTATCCGGGCTCCAGTTCGGTGATCACGTCGGCGCCGTGGGCCCGCGCCACGGTCGCCGTCCCGTCGGTGCTGTTGTTGTCGACCACCAGAGCCCGGTATCCGTTTGGGAGGACGGCCAGAATCGCGGGCAGCGACTCGGCCTCGTTCAGACACGGCAGGATCACCGTGATCGCAGAGCTGGACATCATCCGACGGTAAAGCGGGCCGTGCGCCGCAGCCAAGGGTCAAATGATGACGAAACTGTGACATAGGTGCTGGTAGAAGCCATGACCAGAGTTACTGGCGGGCTAGGCTGTCGAGTGTGACGAGGGTATTGATCGCAGATGACGACCCCGTCGTGCGTGATGTGGTGCGTCGGTATCTGGAGCGAGACGGGCACAATGTCTCGATCGCGCGTGACGGCAATGAGGCGCTGGCGCTGTTGAACACGGAGCGTGTCGACATGGCGGTGCTCGACGTGATGATGCCCGGACCCGACGGGCTGACATTGTGCCGCAGCATGCGCCGCGGCGACGGCTACGGACTGCCGGTGATGCTCTTGACCGCGCTCGGCGAGGAGGACGACCGGATCGCCGGTTTGGAGGCCGGCGCTGATGACTACCTCACCAAACCATTCAGCCCCCGCGAGCTCGCCTTGCGGGTGCGTTCGGTGCTACGACGGGTGCCGGCTCGGGATCTGGCTGGGCCCTTGGAGATCACGAACGGTGCGCTGCAGGTGTCGACTTCCGCACATTCGGTGAGCATCGACGGCGTCGCAGTGAGTCTAACCAACCGTGAATTCGACTTGTTGGTGTTCCTACTCACCCATCCCGGCACTGTGTACTCCCGCGACCAGCTGCTGAAACTGGTGTGGCAGTGGGATTTTGGCGACCAATCGACGGTGACGGTGCACATCAAACGGCTGCGCGCCAAACTCGGTGCGGCACATCGGATTCAGACGGTATGGGGGCGCGGCTATCTGTGGGGAGACGACGATCATGCCGGCAACTGACCTGTGGGAGATCATCGGTTGGGCACTGGCCTGTTCGGTTCCCGTCGTGGTAGCCGGCGGCGTGTTGATCCACCTGGCTCGCTCCTGGTCGCTGGCGGTCAGCATGGTTGCCCTGGTTCTGATTCCAACCCTCGCGACCTTCACCGGCGTGCTCGGCGCCAGCGGCTTCATGATCACCGAGACCTTCGAGCGCATCGCGGTGGTGCTGGTGATCGTCGCGGTGGTGACCATCCCCGCGGCGGTGATGCTGGCCCGCTACCAAGCGCGAAGAACGGTGTGGGAGCAAGAAATCCGAGCTTCCGAGCGGGCCGCCGAACAATCCCGGCGCCGCCTGGTGGCGTTCGTCAGCCACGACCTGCGTACCCCACTGGCCGGTATCCGAGCGGTGTCCGAGGCGATCTCCGATGGCCTCGTGGACAGTACCGAGGTGCGGTCGCACGCCAAACACATTGAGCAGGAATCGATTCGGCTTTCCGAGATGGTCGACGACCTGTTCGAGATGTCGAAGATCAATGCCGGCGCGGTCCAACCGGCGCACGACACCGTCGCGCTCGATGAAGTCGTCGACGACGTCTTGGCTACCCACCGGATCGCCGCGGAGCGAGCCGGGGTGCAACTGGCTGCTCAACTGCCGGCCGAACCCGTCCGAGTGATCGGCAGTGACCGGGCGTTGGTGCGGGTGCTGTCCAATCTGGTGGCCAACGCCATCGCCCATACCCCGGAAGGGGGCCGCGTCGAGCTGACGCTGGGCCGCGACGCCGACGGCGCCTGGGCCCGCGTCGACGACACGGGAGTGGGTATCGACGAGGCTGATCTGGCCAGGGTGTTCGACGTCGCCTATAGGGGGTCCAACGGCCGCGTGCCGCGCGCCGATTCGTCACTGCCGAGTGGGTCCGGTTTGGGACTGGCCATCGCAGCGGGTCTGGTGCAGGCCCACCGCGGCACGTTGTCGGCTCACAACCTCGAAACGGGCGCACGCTTCGAGGTTCGGCTACCACTCGCCGACGGCATATGAAGGCAGATTTATCGCGCCGAGGCTTCATCGGCCTCACGGCCGCGGCCGGCCTGAGCGCCGGCCGGTCACCGTCAGCGTCGGCCGCTCCGGGCCGACCTGGCCCCATTCGGGCCGTCGCCTTCGACGCGTTTACCGTGTTTGATCGCAGGCCAATCGACAATGCCGCCGAGGACATATTTCCAGGCGCCGGAACGACATTGATCGAAGCATGGCGAGTCCGGCAATTCGAATACACCTGGTTGCGCACCTTGTCGGGTACGTACACCGACTTCTGGACCGTCACCGAGGATGCGCTCGAATTCGCGGTACAGCAGTGCAAACTGCGGCTCAATCCCGCCGGTCGCGAACAATTGATGGGCGCTTGGCTCAGATTGACACCATGGCCAGATGCCCCGGCTGCGGTCCGCACGTTCAAGGACCGCGGGCTACACCTCGCTTTTCTATCCGACGCCACCGTGACGATGCTTGACTCCTGGGTCACGAACGCAGGGCTGGACGATGTCTTTCGCCCACACTTGAGCACCGACCGCGTCAAAGCGTTCAAACCCGACCCCCGCGCATACCAGCTGGGCGAAGATGCATTCGGCATCCCGCGCACACAAATCGCATTCAGCGCGCACGGCGGCTGGGACGCGGCCGGCGCCGCAGCATTCGGCTACCGCACCTTTTGGGTCAATCGCAGCGACGCGCCGGCCGAACGACTGTCGGCAACCCCCGAAGCCACCGGCGTCGACCTCACTCAGTTGGTCGAGTTCGTCGACGAACGCTCCTGACGGGAACGCGAAGCGAGTACGCGCATCGGTCACAGATGTGAACAGATTATGTAATCTGTTCACACCGCGGCGTCTGGGCCGGGTCCACCGTCGATCACGCCAGGAGAAACCAGTGAGCACACAGCGCAGCGCCCTCGTCGTCGGTGGGGCATCCGGTATCGGCTGGGCCACCGCCCAAGGACTGGCCGCGCAGGGCTACCGCGTCACCATCGCCGACCGGAACGCCGAACTCGCCGAGGCCCGCTCCGCCGAACTCGGCGCACCGCACACCGCCGTCGCCGTCGAGGTCACCGACGAAGCGTCCGTCGCTGCCGTCTTCGAGCAGACCGGGGAGCTGGACGCCGTCGTCAGCTGCGCCGGGTTCTCGACCTTCGGGCTCATCGTCGACATGCCGGTCGAGGACTTCCGCGCCGTCGTCGACTGCTGCCTGACGGGGTCGTTCATCGTCACCAAATACGCCGGCCAGAAGTTGCGTGAGGGTGGGTCGCTGGTGTGCATCTCGTCGCTCAACGGCCGCCAGCCCGCCATCGGCATGAGCGCCTACAGCGCCGCCAAGGCCGGCCTGTCGATGCTGACCGAGGTGGCCGCATTGGAGTTGGGCCCCAAGGGCATTCGCGTCAACGCCGTCGCCCCCGGTTTCGTGACCACTCCCCTGACCGAAGGCGCCGCGATGATCCCCGGCGTCGTCGACGAGTACGTCGAGAACACCGCGCTGGGCCGCGCCGGCACCCCCGAGGACATCGCCAACGCCGTGCTGTTCCTGTGCTCGGAGCAGTCGTCCTGGATGACGGGCGAGGTTCTCGACCTCAACGGCGGCGCGCATCTCAAGCGCTACCCCGACATCATGAGCCACCTCCTCAAGCTCGCGTCGGGGTAGCAACCGGCGGCAAATCCGTCAGAATCACCGTCATGGACACCGAATTCACGGTCACCCAGAAACGGGCCCTCGCCGTCGCGACGGTCCTGGCGGTCGGATTCGGCGCGTACTTCCTGCGCGGGCAGTTCATGCTGGTCGTCGTTGCCGGGGTGGTGGCCTACCTTTTCACCCCGTTGTTCCGTCGGCTGTCGAAGCGGCTGAGCACCGGCCTGTCGGCCACCCTGACCCTGCTGGCCGCGCTGCTGGTCGTGGTCGTGCCGATCAGCGGGGCCGTCGCCATCGGCGTCGTCCAGATCACCGCCATGATCCGCAACGTGTCGCAGTGGGTGAGTCGTAACGACATGGGCGCGCTGGGCACTCGGGCGCTGCAAGCCGCCAACGACCTGCTGTCACAAATCCCCTACCTGCACCACGTGACCCTGACGCCGGAGTCGGTCCAGAAGTGGATCATCACGTTTGCGCAGCGCGCGGGCGAGTGGGGCCTGAACGTGCTGCAGACCGCCGCGGGCGGACTTTTCGGCGCGCTCGCCGGTGCCGTCATCTTCATCTATGTGTTCATCTCGCTGCTGGTCAACGGCGATGACGTGGTCCTACTGATCCGGCGGCTCAACCCACTCGGCGAGGACGTCACCGACCTGTACCTGGCCAAGATGGGCGCCATGGTGCGCGGCACGGTCCTCGGCCAGTTCGTCATCGCACTGGCGCAGGGTGTGTCCGGCGCGATCTCGATCTACATCGCCGGCTTCCACGACGGCTTCTTCATCTTTGCGATCCTGCTGAGCGCCCTGTCGGTGATTCCGCTCGGTGGTGGCATCGTCAGCATCCCGTTCGGCATCGGCATGGCACTGTTCGGCAACATCGGCGGCGGCCTGTTCGTGATCCTGTTCCACATCCTGGTGGTCACCAACATCGACAACGTGCTCCGGCCGATCCTGGTCCCCAAGGCGGCGCGGTTGGACTCCGCGCTGATGCTGCTGTCGGTGTTCTCCGGCATCGCGATGTTCGGTTTCCTGGGCCTGGTGATCGGCCCGGTGCTGATGATCGTCGTCGTCACCACCATCAGCGTGTACCTCGCTGTGTACAAAGGTGTTCCGTTGAGTGAACCCGAGCCCGATGAGCCCCGCGCACCGGGGCGCCTCGCCCGCCTGATCGCTGTGATGCGCCGAAAGCAGCCCGCTACGGCAGTGGCTGCGCCTTCTGCGTCGCCTCTGCCAGAGTCCGATAGTCCCCCGGACTCGCCGACCCGCTGACCGCGACCTGCGCCGGCCCCGTCGGCCCGTCGAGCTTGGCGGTCCAGATCGGCTCGGTACCTTGCTGGTCCTCGCCGGCCCCCTCGTACACCACCCAGTGCACGCCACCCAGGTCCTGCGCCCCCGTCGGATACATGCCGCTGTGGATCGAGGACACCAGCTTCTCCTCGTCAGCGTTGCTCTGAGTCAGCGCGACGAACATGCCGGAGGCGGTCAGATAGCCGACCCTGGACATCAGCGCCCGCGTGGGTTGCTTGGTGACGGGATCGGTGCGGCCCGCCTCGATGGCGCCGCGCGACCCCGAATTGGCGTGCCAGCCGGACGGCAGTTCCGGGATCCGGATCGGGATGTGCAGCGCGGCGGCGTCGGCCTTGAGCGCGGCCGGGGCGTCGTACTGCGGCGCCGGGCCCTTACCCGGCCCCTGCGGCGCGAACGAACACATGCCGAGCATTCCGGCCAGCGCAACACAGGCCACCACCAGCGGGGCGATGGACCAGAACATGTCGCGGCCGTCCTGCAGCAGCCGGTCCTTCGCCGGGCGCGGCACCGGCACCGACTGCCCCTCGGCGACCGCGTTGGGCACGGCGGCGGGCCGCCCATCAGATGCGGCGACAGACTGGTCGTCGGGTTCCGGCGATTGAGACGTCACAGGGCTCAGTATCCCAACTCCCGACCGCACACCAACAAATGGCTAATGGGACAATCGGCGCATGACGCCTTCGCGCCGAGAAGCCCCAGACCGCAACCTCGCCCTCGAACTGGTCCGCGTGACCGAAGCCGGGGCCATGGCCGCCGGCCGCTGGGTCGGCCGCGGTGACAAGGAAGGCGGCGACGGTGCGGCCGTCGATGCCATGCGTGAGCTGGTCAATTCGGTCTCGATGCGCGGCGTAGTGGTCATCGGCGAGGGCGAGAAGGACCACGCCCCGATGCTCTACAACGGCGAAGAGGTCGGCAACGGCGACGGTCCGGACTGCGACTTCGCCGTCGACCCGGTCGACGGCACCACCCTGATGAGCAAGGGCATGCCCAACGCCATCTCGGTGCTCGCGGTCTCCGAGCGCGGCACCATGTTCGACCCGTCGGCCGTGTTCTACATGAACAAGATCGCCGTCGGACCGGACGCCGCCGACGTCATCGACATCACCGCACCCATCGGCGAGAACATCCGCCGCGTCGCCAAGCGCCTCAACGAGTCGGTGGCCGATGTCACGGTGTGCATCCTGGACCGGCCCCGGCACGCCCAGCTGATCAGCGAGGTTCGCGAGGCCGGTGCCCGCATCCGCCTGATCTCCGACGGCGACGTCGCCGGCGCCATCTCGGCCTGCCGCCCCGAGTCCGGCACCGACATCCTGGCCGGTATCGGTGGCACGCCCGAAGGCATCATCGCCGCGGCCGCCATCCGCTGCATGGGCGGCGCCATCCAGGCCGTCCTCGCGCCGACCGACGACGCCGAGCGGCAGCGGGCCCTGGACCGTGGCTACGACCTGGAGCGCGTGCTGACCACCGAAGACCTGGTCGCCGGCGACAACGTCTTCTTCTGCGCCACGGGCGTCACCGATGGTGACCTGCTCAACGGTGTGCGGTACTTCGCCGGCGGTTGCACCACGCAGTCGATCGTGATGCGCTCGAAGTCCGGCACCGTCCGGATGATCGAGGCCTACCACCGGCTGTCCAAGCTCAACGAATACTCCGCGGTGGACTTCACCGGGGATATTTCCGCCGCACACCCCCTGCCGTAATTCGTTTCACCTCAACCAAAGGGAGCACATGTCCGACAACGATGTCGAGTACCGGATCGAGCACGACACCATGGGCGAGGTCCGGGTTCCGGTCAACGCCCTGTGGCGCGCGCAGACACAACGCGCCGTGGAGAACTTCCCCATCTCGTTCCGCGGCCTGGAGCGCACCCAGATCCGCGCGCTGGGTCTGCTGAAGGGCGCCTGCGCGCAGGTCAACAAGGACCTGGGCCTGCTGGACCCCGAGAAGGCCGACGCGATCATCGCCGCCGCCGGTGAGATCGCCGACGGGCTGCACGACGACCAGTTCCCCATCGACGTGTTCCAGACCGGCTCGGGCACCAGCTCGAACATGAACGCCAACGAGGTCATCGCCTCCATCGCGGCCCGTAACGGCGTCGAGGTCCACCCCAACGACCACGTCAACATGTCGCAGAGCTCCAACGACACCTTCCCCACCGCGACGCACATCGCGGCGACGGAAGCCGCTGTGCGCCACCTGATCCCGGCGCTCGAGGTGCTGCACGAGTCGCTGGCCAACAAGGCCCGCGCGTGGCGCACCGTCGTCAAGTCCGGCCGCACCCACCTCATGGACGCGGTGCCCGTCACCCTGGGCCAGGAGTTCGGTGGTTACGCCCGTCAGATCGAGGCCGGCATCGAGCGCGTCAAGGCGACGCTGCCCCGTCTGGGTGAGCTGGCCATCGGCGGCACCGCCGTCGGCACCGGCCTGAACGCCCCCGACGGCTTCGGCGCCAAGGTCGTCGAGGTCCTGGTGAACCAGACCGGCATCGCCGAACTGCGCACCGCCGCAGACTCTTTCGAGGCCCAGGCCGCCCGCGACGGACTCGTCGAGGCGTCCGGCGCGCTGAAGACCATCGCGGTGTCGCTGACCAAGATCGCCAACGACGTGCGCTGGATGGGCTCGGGCCCGCTGACCGGCCTCGGCGAAATCCAGCTGCCGGACCTGCAGCCGGGTAGCTCGATCATGCCGGGCAAGGTGAATCCTGTTCTGCCCGAAGCGGTTACCCAGGTCGCCGCGCAGGTCATCGGCAACGACGCGGCCGTCACCGTCGGCGGCCTGTCGGGCGCCTTCGAGCTGAACGTCTACATCCCGATGATGGCCCGCAACGTGCTGGAGTCCTTCACGCTGCTGTCCAATGTGTCGCGCCTGTTCGCGTCCAAGTGCATCGACGGCCTCGTCGCCAACGAGGACCACCTGCGCACGCTGGCGGAGTCGTCGCCGTCGATCGTGACGCCGCTGAACTCGGCGATCGGCTACGAAGAGGCCGCCAAGGTCGCCAAGGAAGCCCTCAAGGAGAAGAAGACCATCCGGCAGACGGTCATCGACCGCGGCCTGATCGGCGAGAACCTCTCCCTGGCCGAGCTGGACAAGCGTCTCGACGTGCTGGCCATGGCGAAGGTCAAGGACGGCGAGTAGTTCTCAGCCGCAGAAAAGTGCCCTCTTCTTCGGAAGGGGGCACTTTTTTTGCTGCCCTCCCGCGGGCTCTTCTCACATCGCAGGTGAAGCGAATGTGAACAGCTCCTTACTGGACAGATACTGCCGGGAAACGGGATTCGACCCGTGCATTTGCGATTGTGTTGCAATGACGGCCGACCTCACCGATTCGCACCGAGGTGCCCGGCTGGATGCCGTCCCGTGCATGACGCACGGCCGCTTCCACATGCCGCACACGCACGCCGGCGAGCGGCTGCCCAAACCCCAGGCCGAGGTCCTCAAACTCGTGACGACATCACCGGGTCAGCGCAATGCGGATGTCCTGCAGGCCAGGTTGTTCATCGAACTGCTCGAGGACGAACTAGCCGAGTTGCACCTGCAGCTGGCGGTGACGGAGCGCCGGGCGGCCAAGCAGGGCGCCGACAAGCATCTCGACGTGCTGCGCGGGCGCATCGCCGAACTCCTGGCGATGGTCGACGCGATCGTCGACCGCTTCCCCACTGCGTAGGGTCCCCTGCACGGCGCCGAACCGGGCAGGAAGTCCGTGCGTTCAATCGCAAGGGCGATGTCCCGGTGGTTTTTGCACTCAGGGACCGTTGGTGGCCGGAAAAAGTACCTGGGTTCAGTCACCGCAGCCGCTGCCCGTCGTGATTGAAGCCACGTACTTCCGATGGCGGCACCTACCTCTGCGGCAGCCGCTCGGCGTAGCTACTGACCGTTGTTCGAGCCGCCGGAGTTGGCGCCCGGGATGTCGGTGATCGGGATGTTGGGCATCGGCGGCGGCGACGGCGTGTTGGGCAGCGTCGGAATCTCCGCCGGCGGGATGTCGGTCAGGTCGTTGACCGGTGGGCCGTTCTCCCGGCTGCCGTAGCTCGTGCCCGGCTCACGAGGGCCGATCATGTGGCTGACCGTCACCATGTGGTAGCCGTTGGCCTTCAGTACCGGGATGAACTGCTGCACCAGATCGACCGTCGACGAGTAGGTGTCGTGGAACAGCACCACCGAGTTCGGCTTGATCTGCGTCATCAGCATGTAGCGGGTGGCGGCGGTGTTGGAGTCGTTGGCCCAGTCGAACGGGATGACGTCCCAGTTGATGTCGGCCAGCCCCTGCTTCTTGGCCTCGGCGAGCACCTGGTCGTTGATCAGGCCGCCGGCGGTGCGCACCAGCTTCGGCCGCTGGCCGGTGGCTTTCTCGATGGCATCGCTGGCCTTGCTGAACTGACCCGCGATGAACTCCGGCGGGATGGTCGTCATGTTGGGGTGTTCCCAGGTGTGGCTGCCCAGCTCCATCCCGGCGTCGACGACGCGCTTGGCGCCGGCGGGATTGGCGGCGACCTTGTTGCCGATCTCGAAGAACGTCGCCTTGGCGTCGTTGTCCTGCAGGATTTTCAGCAGCCGGTCGGTGTACGGGCTGGGACCGTCATCGAACGTCAGCGCGACGCACTTGTACTTGCTGCAGTCGACCTCGTCGGCCTTGGCGACATTTCCGGTCTGGCACCCCACCACGACGATCGTCACACCGGCACACACGCCGAGGACGGTTCGCCAATAGGGCCAGGCCTTGTTCTCGCGTCGCACCCAATCACCTTACCGACGCCGCGATTTGTGCACGAAAACCCGTGGTCAGCGCGGAAAACCGGGCACAAATCGCGACGGCGGCTCACGTCACGGCAGGGTGCCGGGGCTGATCTCCTCGAGCATCTCTGTGACCAATGCGGCAATCGGCGACCGTTCGCTGCGCATCAGCGTGATGTGCGCGAACAGGGGGTGGCCTTTGAGCTTCTCGATGACCGCGGCGACACCGTCGTGCCGGCCGACGCGCAGGTTGTCGCGCTGGGCGACGTCGTGCGTGAGAACCACTCGCGAACCGCTACCGAGGCGCGAGAGCACCGTCAGCAGCACGTTGCGCTCCAGCGACTGGGCCTCGTCGACGATGACGAACGAGTCGTGCAGCGAGCGACCGCGAATGTGCGTCAGCGGCAACACTTCCAGCATGCCGCGGCTCAGCACCTCTTCCAGCACGGCTGGGCTGGCCAACCCTTCGAGAGTGTCGAAGACGGCCTGCGCCCACGGGCCCATCTTCTCGCTCTCGCTGCCCGGCAGGTAGCCGAGGTCTTGTCCGCCAACGGCATACAGCGGACGGAACACTACGACCTTGCGCTGGGTGCGACGTTCGAGCACCGCCTCCAGGCCGGCGCACAGCGCCAGCGCCGACTTGCCGGTGCCGGCCTTGCCGCCGAGCGAGACGATGCCGACGGATTCGTCGAGCAGCAGATCGAGGGCGACACGTTGTTCGGCTGACCTTCCCCGGAGGCCGAACACTTCGCGATCACCACGAACCACCTGCACGCGCTTCTCGGCATTGACCCGGCCGAGGGCATGCGACGTGCCGCCGAGTAGCCGAATTCCGGTGTGGCACGGCAGATCCCGCGCTTCGGGCAGGTCGACCTCACCCTCGGCGAACAACGTGTCGATGTCCTCGGGCGCCGCGTCCATCTCGGTCATACCGGTCCAGCCGGAGGTGACGACGTCCTGCGCGTGGTACTCGTCGGCAGCCAGGCCGACCGCACCCGCCTTGACACGCAGCGGAATGTCCTTGCTGACCAACGTGACTCGCTTGCCCTCTGCGGCGAGGTTGGCCGCGCAGGCGAGGATGCGGTGGTCGTTGGTGTCGGTCCGGAAGCCCGTGGGCAACACCGACTGATCGACGTGGTTCAGCTCAACCTGCAGCGTTCCACCTTGTGTCCCAACAGGAATCGGCTGGTCCAGCCGTCCGTGCTCCAATCGCAGGTCATCGAACATGCGCAGCGCCTGGCGGGCGAACCAGCCCAGTTCGTGGTGGTGGCGTTTACCCTCCAGCTCACTGATGACCACCAGGGGGACAACCACTTCGTGCTCGGCGAAACGCGTGCAGGCCCAGGGATCGGACAACAGCACGGAGGTATCGAGCACGTAGGTACGGACCTGCGAATCAGACACGTGGCGCTCCTCGGCCCGTGCGGCCCCACACGAGTACTTCGGTGGACGCAGCGGTACCTGGGCCGGGACCGGCCCCTAACTCTTGGGTGCCGCCCGGATAGCAGAGCAATTCGCTAGCCATCACCGGCGACGCTACTCCCGGCGGCCGCCCCACGCTGACGGCGCGCCGTGACTGTTTTGTGACGTCTAGATGAACTGAGCGAGCGACGGTTCGTCGCCCAGGCCCCACGCCTTGATGCGATCGGAGATGACGGTCTTCAGCGCAGCGGCGTCGAAGATGCCGGCGTCAGCGACGACCTGGACCTTGTCCTGATAGGCGTCGATGTCCGCACCGATGACCTCGAGGCCCGCGGCCCGGGCCGCGATGGCGGCGATGGTCTTGTCGCGGTGCGTCTCCAGCAGGTGCGAGACCAGGTTGGCGAAGAACTCCTCGTGCCGCTCTTCGTCCCGGGCGATCCGGCCGGCCATGGCGGCGAGCACGGGCTCCTCGATCTGGGCCTGCAGGTTGCGGGTGAAGACGGCGTGCGCCCGCTCGAAGAACGCCATGAAGACCAGCGTCTCGATCTGGCTGAACTTGTCGGCGCGGTAGCCCTTCATGACGTGCTCGACGCGCACATCCTCGTTGGCGGTCGGGTCGATCTGACGGGTGACCACCAGGTAGTTGCGCAGCGCGATGGCGTGCAGGTGCTCCTCGGCGGTCCACCGGCCCAGCCAGCGGCCCCACTTGTCTTCGAGGATGAAGTGTTCGACCAGCTCACGGTGGTAGCCCGCGAGGTTGTCCTTGGTGATGAGCAGGATTTCCAGCGCATCGGTGACCGACTTCGGCAGCGTGACGCTCGAGGCGTCCCAGTCGGTGCCACCGAGGAAGGCGAAGTTCTCGCCCTGCTCGAACGGCACGTAGTCATGGGCATACCAGGCTTCTTCGGTCGCGAGGTGCCGGGACAGCTCGGTGTCCACCACGGGCTCGAGCTCGAGGGTCAGTGCGTTGGCAACTGGTTTCTCAGCCATGAAGTAACTGTAACCCGAGTTCACATGTTTTTGAAATCAACCACGCACAAACGGGGACCGGTGTCACCCGGTCCCCGTTCGTCCGCAGACGGCTACTTCGCTGTGCCCGAACCTGCGCCTGCGGTCTTTTCGCTGCCAGATCCCTCACCAGCAGAAGCTGAATTCTTGCTTTCAGTGCGCTGCTTGCCTTGTGCGGGTTTGGAGTCCTCCGGGCCACTCGTCTGCGTGGCGCCGGAAGTGCTGGAACCCTTGGCAGCCTTGGACGGCTTGCCACCGGCAGGTTTCGATTCCTTTCCGTCCTTGGACCGCTTGCCTCGGGGAGTGTCCGCTTGCGAGCTGTCAGCCTGCTGGTTCTTACCATTGGCGGCCGCCGGCTTGGCCGACCCCTCGGCTGCCGGGGTGTCAGACGGTTTCACAGGGCTGCTCGCCGGAGTGCCCGCCGGGTCTGCAGCTGTCGGTGCTGCCGGGCTAGCGGGCTGTGCCGTCGGTGTTGTGTCTGCCTCATGTGTGGTCTTCGCTGTCGGAGTCACGTCGGCGCCGAATGTTGCTGCGGTCGGCGCCGGCGTCCCGGTCGGCGATAGCGCCCCAGTCGGTGCTTGCGACGTGGAGTTGGCCGCGGGGATCGCGCCCCGCAGCCCACCGACCAGCATGTGCCCTGTGGTGCGGCCGAGGTCTCCGAGCTCCTTGACGACCGTCTTGATGTTGCCCATCGTCAACGGCGAGTAGCTGTCGGCGCGGTTCAGCGCCACCGACAGGTCGTCACGCGCGTTCAGGAAGCCTGCGGTGACGCTGGTGCCCGGGTCGGTCAAGGTCTGGTTGATGATCGTGCCCAGACCTCGGACGCCATTACCCAGTGCCGCGACCACGGCGGTGATGTTCCCGGAAGCGAGGCCGGCTCGGATTTGGGTGAGGGTCTGGTTGATGAGTAGGTCGCACCGCAGTGCCGACAGGATCATGGGGTTCGCAATGTCCTGGACGGCCAAGGGAATGTTCTGCACAAAGGCGGACAAACTACCGGCGGGGTTGGCGAAGATGCCGCGGGCGAGGTCGAGGTAGTCCGGGTTGAGGGCAGATTGCGTGATCCGGTCCAGGACGGACGGGACGTTTTCCTGGCTGCCGAATATCTCGTTGAACTTGTCCGTGCCGACCGCGGCCCTGATCTGATCGAGTTCCAGATTGGCCGTCGCCCAGCCGGTGGGCACGTTGTTCTGGTTGTGCACGTAATTGAACTCGAACATCCGCCGTTTGAGGCTGGCCGCGTACTGCTGCGGGGTGACGGTCGGGGTATCGGCCGGCAAGTGCAGACGGACATCAGAGATCGGGACTACTTGGGCCGTCACCGCATTATTGTCGAGCGTGCCGTTGACGTCCTGGAACCGGAGCGTGACGGAGCCGTTGACGACGCCTCCGTTGTCCAGCCAGTTCGCGACGCCGGGGTTCGTGGCGCTGACGACGTAATAGGTGTAACCGTCGTCTGCCTGAAAAATGTTGCTGCCGTTGAGGCTGCTCTGCGCGGTCACATACGGCAGATCCAGCTGCCAGATATTGGTCAGCTGGGCAGCCACGTAGCCGGCCGAAACGGTGGGCACCTTGACCACGAGTGCCTGGTCTGGCTGCAGGTTGAAGTGTCCGATGCTGGTCAATTGCCCCGGCAGAATCGGGCCGCCGACCGCCGAAGTCGTCGGCTTGATCACGGTGAAGGTGTTTTCCGGCACTGCGGCCCAGACCGCCTGAATGCCCTTATTCGTGACGCTGGAATTGAACCCGGAGACATTGTCCGCGACGCCGGCCAACACCGCCGCCACCTGGCTTTCTGACAGCACCGGCAGCTTGAACTGCGACGATGAACTCTGCTGCTTGATGAGGATCGTGTCGTGCGGAATGCCCCAGTCGGTGGTGGTATCGCGCATGAGGATCGTCTGGGCGCCGGTGCTGTTCACCCAGTTGCCCGGTTGCTGGTCCGGACTGATCACCACGGTGTACGTGCCGTCCGCATTCGGTGTGAATTGCGTCAGGTCATAGCTGACACCGGTCGAGATGAACTTCCCGTCCATGATGTTCCCCGACATCGGAACGAAGGTCACCACCTTGGTGCCAGGGCGAGGCGTGATGGTCACCGTGTACGACTCGCCCCGCACGGCCAGCAGCGTGTACTTGTTGTCCGCCGTCGGGTCGTTCGAGAACGGCAGAGGCTCGGCAGACGGCGCGTTCCAGGGGGCGGTGAGAAATTCACCGTTGCGGTCGTAGCCGTTGATCCGGTTCTGTTCATTGAGCGCACCGAAGAGCACGCCCATCGCCAGGGCCTGGGTGTATTGCGGCAACGAACTCACGTCGGACGGTTTGATGAACGGATAGTTGCTGTTGGTGGCGATGATCTGCTGCTGTTGGGCGAGGATCTGATCTGTCACGGCCTGGTAGCCGTCCGCGGCGAACGCCTGCGGGGCGGTCAGCGCCGCGACCATGGCGCCGGCGACGGCGGTCGTGGCGATACCTCTACGGGTCCGCGAGCGCCGACGCGAGGCTCGGTTGCCGGCCGCGGCCTGCTCCTTAGACGGCCGGATGTGGCCCAACTCAGACATTCTTCGCCCCTTCGTGATGGGTCTGCCCGGGTTGGCGGACTCAGCTCGCGAGGCCCGGGGTGTGATGTGGTGAACAGCTCGACGAAATTGTCGTCCCCGTCACAATATGAGCGATCGCTGTGCTGAATCCATGGGTGCTCAGACCAGCGTTTGCCGCAGGAGATGTGCAAAATGCACATCGGTAGCGCTGACCTCAGGAAACAGGCGAAAGCACCCGCGCGCCGTACCAGCGGCAAATCTCCAGCGCCAGCGCGATGGTGAGGGTGTCGGCGTCAAGCCGGAGTCCGTACTGCTCAACGGCCTGCTGAACCCGGAGGTAGACGGTGTTGCGGTGGAACATCGTGCGCTTCGCCGTCTCGGTGTAACTGCAGTTGGCAGCCAGGAACGCCCGGATGGTCTCGCGTAGCTGCTCGCACCGTGGATCGTCGTCCGCAAGGCCGCCCAGGACGGTCACGACGAACGCCGCGAGATCCGCCGGCTCATCGGCCAGCAACGCGATGGACGCGACCTCGTCGAAGAGCACGACCTGTGGCGCATCGGGCGCGGACCGGGCCAGCTCCTTGACCCGCGCCGCGGTGCGGGCCGCCGACCGGAAGCCGTCGAGTCCCTCACCACGGCGGCCGACTGCGATCCGTAAACCGTTGATCCGCAATCGCTTTGCAAGTTGGCCGTGGTCCACCCGGGCAGCCGCCGGCAGTCGCAACCAGATGCGCTGTTGCGATTCCCCGCCTAAGACAAGGACGTCATCGACTCCTGGCAGCACCTGACGCAGGACCGTCACTACTTTGGGCAACGCGTCGGCGTCCGCGGTGTCGTCCGCCCATGCCTCGACGGCGAGGTGACTGCCAGACAGCCGGTATCCGAGCGCCGATTCCGCTTGCGCCACATCGGGTTCAGAGTCATTTAGCAGGCGGGTGATCCACTGCCGCCGGATCGCTTCGTCAGTGCGGACACGTTGTGTCAACCGGTCCTCGTACAGCGCGGTGATCTGCTCGGTGACCCGACCGTTGTGCGACCCGCTGAGATTCACCACCTCGATCATGGCCTCGGCCGCCCCGGGTGCATCGGCCGGCATCTCGGCCAGACAGGTGCTGAGCATGCGGCCATGCCCGACGCGGTATGCCCGCAGGATCGCAGTCAGCGGCACACCGTCGGTCACCGCCCGCTCGACGTTGGCGATGGCGAGGCTGGACGGCGAGATGCTCTGTGGGTCAAGGCCGTTCGCGAGCACGTCGAGGAAGAGGTCCAGGCTCTCGGTGGCATTGACGGCGACGATCTCATGGAACGACGGGTCGCTGAGTTCGGGCACGGCGTCCAGGTTCTCGGCGATCACGCCCTTGACGAAGGCATGTTTGTTCTGGGCGAAATAGTCGATGATCGCGGCCAGCACCTCACTGCCCATCTGCCACCTCCTCGGCCGCAGCTCAGGCTACCGAGGTGTGCGCCGTGCACATCGGTTTTCTCGCCAAGCGGCACACACGAAAGTGGGGCCTATGACCGAGAATCTCGCGATCCTCCGGCCACAGGCCCCACTTTCGGCGTCAAATCAGAGCGTCAGACCCGGGTACAGCGGGTTGGCGTCGAGCATCTCGGCCGAGGCCGCGCGGACGCGATCGGCGGTGCCGTCGGCCAGCGTGTACTTGGCCTTCGACGGGCCGTTCGGGCCGGCGTCGGCCGAGGCGTTGTTCAGCACGTCGACCACCAGCTCGGCGACCTTGTCGAACTCGTCGGCGCCGAAGCCGCGCGTGGTCAGCGCGGGGGTGCCGAAGCGGATGCCACTGGTGTACCAGGCGCCGTTCGGGTCGTTCGGGATGGCGTTGCGGTTGGTGACGACGCCCGCGTCCAGCAGCGCCGACTCGGCCTGGCGACCGGTCAGGCCGAACGACTGCACGTCCAGCAGCACCAGGTGGTTGTCGGTGCCGCCGGTGACCAGCGTCGCGCCACGCTTGAGGAAGCCCTCGGCGAGCGCCTTGGCGTTGTCGGCGACGTTCTGCGCGTAGCTCCGGAACTCGGGCTGACGGGCCTCGGCCAGCGCCACGGCCTTGGCGGCCATCACGTGCGACAGCGGGCCGCCGAGCACCATCGGGCAGCCCTTGTCGACGGCCGGTGCGTATTCCTCGGTAGCCAGCACCAGGCCACCGCGCGGGCCGCGCAGCGACTTGTGCGTCGTCGTGGTGGTGACGTGGGCGTGCGGCACCGGGTCCTCGTCGCCGGTGAACACCTTGCCGGCCACCAGACCCGCGAAGTGGGCCATGTCGACCATCAGGGTGGCGCCGACCTCGTCGGCGATCTCGCGCATCTTGGCGAAGTTCACGCGGCGCGGGTAGGCCGAGTAGCCGGCGACCAACACCAGCGGCTTGAACTCGCGGGCGGCAGCGGCGACGGCGTCGTAGTCGATGAGGCCGGTCTGCGGGTCCGTCCCGTAGCTGCGCTGGTGGAACATCTTGCCCGAGATGTTGGGGCGGAAGCCGTGCGTCAGGTGGCCACCGGTGTCCAGCGACATACCGAGCAGACGCTGGTTGCCCAGCTTGTTGCGCAGCTTCTCCCAGTCCTCTTCGGACAGGTCGTTGACGTGCTTGGCACCGAGCTCGGCCAGGCCGGGGGCCTCGATACGGGTGGCCAGGATGGCCCAGAAGGCAACCAGGTTGGCATCGATGCCCGAGTGCGGCTGCGCGTAGGCGTAGGGGGCGCCGAACAGCTCGCGGGCGTGCTCGGCGGCGAGGGCCTCGACGGTGTCGACGTTCTGGCAGGCGGCGTAGAACCGGTGCCCGACGGTGCCCTCGGCGTACTTGTCGGAGAACCAGGTGCCCATGGTCAGCAGCACGGCCGGCGACGCGTAGTTCTCGCTCGCGATCAGCTTCAGCGAACTGCGTTGGTCGGCAAGCTCTTTGCGCGTCGCGTCGGCGACGCGGGGCTCAACCTGCTCGATGACCCGCAGCGCCGCCTGGTAGGCCTCGCTGGCGGTGGCGGCGTACCCGGCACCCAGGCCGGACGAGGCAGAAGCGCCCGATACAGTCGAATCCAAGGTCATGCGTTCAGCCTAATAGGGCCGGTCGTGGCCGTTCACCTGACCCGGGCCTGGATATCCCGTGGGTGGGTGAGGCGGCTGGACGGGCGCGAGGCCTTTGGTGAGCTTGGAGAACAGCACGCACCACGCGACGGGTCCGGCAATGACGCAGGCCGACCAGAGCAGCTCGCTCACCGTTTCCGACCAGGACGGCTCGCCGAGGAGTTTCATCAGGATCGACGACGTGGTGCCGCTGTCGCCGCCGTCTGCGCAGAACACGCCGAAGCCGAACATCGCCGACCACACGGCCACCTGCGCGCGGGTCTGGGCAGGGGTCAGCTCCCGCCCGGGCAGCTGCCGGATCATCCTGGTCGTCATCGTCAGGCAGATCAGCAGCACCGGCGAGACGAGGACGACGAACACCGTCATCCAGCCCAGCTGGACGAACAGTCCCCGCCCGACCGCCATCCACACCACCAACAGCACGTTGAGTGGCATGGCCTTGCCGGCGCTGTCCCGCGGCAGGGTCCACACCGTCGGCGCCTAATTCCGCAGGGACGACGGGATCAGTGGCTCGTCGAGCAGACGGCCGAACCGCGCGGTGAGGCTGACGTCGGCGGGCCGGGCATCGAGCCAGCCGCGCAGCAGCCGGTAGCCCTCGACATACGTCGACGTGTAGGCGCGCCACAGCGGCGACGACAGGAACCGCATGGACTGCCGGGCCCGCTCCGGGCTCGTCAGCAGCCAGCGCTGCAGGAAGGCGACCACGTCGTCGGCGTCGCGGTGCTCGTCGTGCAGCATCAGCGCGGCGTCCTGGCGGACGTCAGCGAGGGCCGCGCTGGCCTGTGAAATCGCTTCTGCGCGTTCGCCATCGAAGCGCAGACCCAGGTCCTGGTAGATCTCGGCGGCCCAGGCGCCCCAGTTCTCGGGCACCGCGGCGTACAGCGCCAGGTCCGCCAGGCCCTCGGCCATCAGGCACTGCGGGGTGTTGACCAGGAAGATCGTCTGCTCGGCCTGGCCGCCCAACTCGACGAGGCCGGCTTCCTTGCGGCAGTGCTCGGTGTGGTGGCCCGGGTACGACTCGTGCGCGACGAGCCGCGGCAGGTTCGACATCTGCTGCTTGAGGTCGGCGTTGACCGCCACCGTCGACCGGTAGTTGCCCTCGTAATAGTTGAAGCCCGACCACGGCTTGTCGGTGACGATCTCGTAGTTGATGGTCTCGCTGTCCGGCAGCGGGAAGTCCGCCCGGACCCGGTCACGCAGCGCGGACGAGAACGCGTGGATGCACTCCTCGAGCCGCTCGGGCGGAATCTCCTCGCCGGACCGGTGCGCCTGCATTCGCTCGACCAGCGGGCCACTGCCGCCCAGCGCTTCGTCGAGCAGGCGATGCGCCTCGCGGTAACGGTCCTCGTCGCCCTTGGCGATCGACACGTCGAAGTAGTCGCGCACCTCGTCGACGAAGCCGACGTCCTCTCCGGCGAACTTGCGCCCCGCGCAGTCCAGGGCCCGCAGATGTGCCTTCAGGTAATCCGCACGCTGCGGGTCCAGCCCGGAAGCGTCGACCTCGCCGTGCAGCCGGCGGGCCTGCCGGGCCAGCGCCGCGGGGTCCGGCGCGGGTTCGTCGGCGACCTGCTGCCGCAATGCCGGGTCGCCGGTGAACGAGTCGACGTAGCCCTCCTCGATGCGGTCGAACCGCAGACCGAGCAGCAGGTATTCGCGGATCAAGCCGTCGGCGGCGGTGTCGGGAACCGGCAGCGAGATATGCCCAGCGCTCATACCCGCCCACGTTAGCCGGTACCCCCGCGTTCATCGCCCGGCAATGACTGCAAGACTGAGCACATGCCGCGGCCGAGCGAGCCGAGTCCCTACGTCGAGTTCGACAGGCGCCAATGGCGCGCGCTGCGTATGGCGACTCCCCTGAAACTCACTGCTCATGAGCTGCTGGGCCTGCGCGGTATGGGCGAGCAGCTCGACCTGCTGGAAGTCGAAGAGGTCTACCTGCCCCTGGCCCGTCTGATCCATCTGCAGGTCGCCGCCCGGCAGCGCCTCTTCGCCGCGACGGCCGAGTTCCTCGGCGAGCCGCAGCAGAATCCCGACCGCCCGGTGCCGTTCATCATCGGCGTGGCCGGCAGCGTCGCCGTCGGCAAGTCGACGACCGCCCGCGTGCTGCAGGCGCTGCTCGCCCGGTTCGGCCACCACCCCCGCGTCGACCTCGTCACCACCGACGGCTTCCTGTATCCGAACGCCGAGCTCCAGCGGCGAAAGATCATGCACCGCAAGGGCTTTCCCGAGAGCTACGACCGTCGCGCGCTGATGCGGTTCGTCACCGCGGTCAAGTCGGGCGCCGATCAGGCGTCCGCCCCGGTGTACTCGCACCTGATCTACGACATCGTGCCCGGCGAGAAGGTCGTCGTCCGGCACCCCGACATCCTGATCATCGAGGGCCTCAACGTCCTGCAGACCGGACCGGCCCTGATGATCTCGGACCTGTTCGACTTCTCCGTGTACGTCGACGCTCGCATCGAAGACATCGAGCAGTGGTACGTATCGCGGTTCCTGGCGATGCGGGCGGGCGCCTTCGCGAATCCGCAGTCGCACTTCCACCACTACTCGACGCTGACCGACGAACAGGCCATCTTCGCCGCCCGCGACATCTGGCAGTCCATCAACCTGCCCAACCTGATCCACAACATCCTGCCGACCCGGCCCCGGGCGACGCTGGTGCTGCGCAAAGACGCCGACCACTCCATCAACCGGCTGCGCCTCCGCAAGCTCTGAACAGGGATTTGTGCACGATTTTCCGCGGTCGGCGCGGAAAATCGTGCACAAATCCCTCAGGGTCAGGCGCGACGGACGCCCTGGTACTGCAGCTCCGCCATCGCGAGCGTGTACACAGCGCTGACGATCATCATCGCCACGCCCGTCGTCGTCAGCGGCCAGACATCGTCGATGACGGCCAGCACCGCGGCGATGGTGAACACCACGTTGGCGATCGCCACCGCGATGCCGGGACGACGCACCGCGGCCAGGGTCGACAGCCCGTAGACGCCGACGCCGTAGCCGACGAGGACGGCAGCCAGCACGTAGACGGCGGGCCGCGGGATGCCGGATTCCGCTGCGATGGCGCCGGCCGCGGCCGCCAGGATGACGCCGCCGCTGCCGCTGATGAGGGCGTCGGCACGCAGGGCCAGACGGAGCAGACGGTCGGAGCGGACGCGGGCGGGTGCGGTGGTGGTGGTCATGGAGTTTCCTTAAGTTCGTAGTTGCAGTTATTTCGTGATGTTGTGACGGTTACGTTGAACTGCGACCCGGGTGGGTCGGG
>NZ_JBJIAL010000038.1:0-51677 GCF_045310895.1 Mycobacterium sp. SMC-18 | reverse complement strand
GTGGGAGGGTCATCACCAGCGGCGAACGAGCAAGGTCATCCTCGCCCGAACGGGTTGAACACAATCAATGTCGGTGGTCGCCGATATCGTGCGCGTCATGAAGCTTGTTTCCACCCGCATCATCACCGCCGACGTCCCGAGCCTGGTCGGCTTCTATGAATTGGTGACAGGGGCCGAGGCCGTCTGGGCCAATGAGCTGTTCGCGGAAATCCCCACGCCGGTGGGCACTTTGGCGATCGGTAGCGACAAGACCGTGCCCTTGTTCGGGGCGGGCTCCGCCGAGCCGGCGGCCAACCGGAGCGCCATCATCGAGTTCATCGTGGCTGACGTCGACGCGGAGTACGAACGGCTGCGAAGCCGGTTGGACGAGGTCGTCACCGAGCCCACCACGATGCCGTGGGGTAACCGGTCGCTGTTGTTCCGCGATCCCGACGGCAACCTCGTCAACCTCTTCACGCCGGTGAGAGACGATGCCAAGGCCAAATTCGGGGCGTAGCCGCTGGTATGCGGCATAGCATCTGCTGGTGAGCTTCGTCGTCTCGCCGGACGCGTACGGCCGCTACATGGGCCGATACGCCGAGCCGCTCGCGGAGGTCTTCGCCGCCTTCGCCGGGATCACCGCCGGAGCCAAGGTGCTCGACGTCGGCTGCGGACCCGGCGCGCTGACCGCACGGCTGCTGACGGCGGGCGCCGAGGTCGCGGCCATCGATCCGTCACCGCCGTTCGTCGATGCGATCCAGAAGCGGTTTCCGGCGCTCGACGCCCGCCTCGGAACAGCAGAGGAATTGCCTTACGACACCGCGACTTTCGATGCGGCGCTCGCCCAACTGGTGGTGCATTTCATGACCGATCCCGTCGCCGGCATCAGGCAGATGGCGCGGGTGACCCGGCCCGGCGGCATCGTCGCGGCATGCGTGTGGGACGGGCCGATGGGTGCGCTGGCGCCGTTCTGGGATGCCGTCCACGTGATCGACCCAGACGCGCAGGACGAGGCGCTATTGTCCGGCGCGCACAAGGGGCACCTGACCGAGATTTTCGACGCCGCCGGGCTACGCGATGTGGCGGAGGACGCCATCACCATCGACGTGCGGCACCCGAGCTTCGAGGAATGGTGGGAGCCGTACACGTTCGGCGTCGGCCCGGCCGGGGACTACGTGCAGCGCCTCGATGATGCGGGGCGCGGCAGGCTGGAAACCGTTGCGCGCGAACGTCTTGGCGACGGCCCGTTCACCGTGACGGCCACGGCGTGGGCGGCGCGCGGAACCGTCTGATCCGGTCACGAAATCCCGAGTGCCGCGGCGACCAGATGCCAGAGCCGTTCGGCGGCCAGATCGGGGTCGGCACGCGGCGCGGCCCGGAGCTGCTGGGCGATGCTGTGCCGCAGGCCGCCGATGACGAACGCGCCGGCGCTGTCCGCGTCGATGTCGTCGGGCAAGTCACCGTCCTGCTGGCCGCGGCGGATGTTGTCGGCTGCTGCCTCGCTCATCGTCTGCAGATGAACCGCTTCGAGTTCGGCGAGTTCGGGGTCCAGTGTCGCGCGACCGAGCAGGATCGGCGCCAGCTCGTCGTCGAAGTGGTAGACGACGAAACGGCGGGTGCGCTCGCGCTCCCGGACTCCCCAGTCGGCGTCCACGGGCAGGTGCGCGTCGGCGATGGCATGGCGCAGCCCGTGGTAGAAGTCGTCGTAAACCGCTGCGAGAAGCCCACTTTTGGAACCGAAGTGGTGATACAGGGCGCCGGTGCTGAGCTGCGCCCGGCGGGTCAGCGCGCTCAGTTCGAGCACGCCGTTGCCGCGCACCAGTTCGTCGCGCGCGGCGGTCAGAAGTTGTTGACGTCCGATCGGGGCACGTGCCATAGTCCAAAACATAACAGAACTCGGTTATGTTTCGGCGGGAGTGAAGCAATGAGCACTGAAGTGTCTTCGCTGGCGGACTTGAGCGGCGACCTGGCCGGCACCTATCGCCGAACCGAGAGCAGCGGCGCGACCGTCGACCCCGCGATCGTGGACGCCGATCTCGCCACGATGACGCGCGACGGCTACGTGATCCTGTCCGATCTGCTCAGTGCGGCCCAGCTGGACGAGATTCGCGCGGCCGTGACGCCGATGCTGGATCGGCACGGCCGCAACGGATTTGAGGGACGGTCCACCCAGCGCATCTACAGCGTGCTCAACAAGACCGCGGCGTGCGACGTCATCGCCGACCATCCGCGCGTGCTCGCGCTGCTGGACCGGATGTTCCTGCCGAACTATCTGCTGTCGATGCTCCAGGTGATCAACATCCTGCCGGGGGAGCAGGCGCAGATGCTGCACACCGACGACGGTTTCTACCCGCTGCCGCGGCCCCGCGCGGCGTTGGGTGCGGCGACCATCTGGGCCATCGACGATTTCACCGCCGACAACGGCGCCACCGATGTGGTGCCCGGCAGCCAATTGTGGGATGACCGGTTGCCCGGCGACGACGTCGAGCGCAAGCCCGTCGTGATGAGCGCCGGGTCGTGCGTGTTCTTTCCCGGCACGCTGTGGCACGGCGGCGGCGCCAACCGCACCGACCGTCCGCGGCTGGCCGTCACTGCCCAATACTGCGAGCCATGGCTGCGGCCGCAGGAGGCCTTCACGCTGTCGATGACCCGCGACACCGTCCGCCGGGTGTCAGAAGACATTCGCCGCATGCTCGGCTACAGCATCCACCCGCCGTTCATCGGTCAGGTCGACGGCATGCACCCGAAGCGGCTGCTGGAGATCGCCGGCGATCAGTCCGTCTGATCGTCGACGATCAGACGGATCAGTACGGCACGTCGGTAGCGCCGACGGACGTGTCCTTCTCGTCGTGATTCGACTCGTGGAACCCGAAGTCGTACGGGTTCGGGCCCTGCTGCGGCAGGTCGAATTCGTCGCCGCCGTAGGGCACATCGGGGTCCGGGTCGGCGCCGGCCATCGGGGCAAGGCTTATCGCGCCGCCGATCGCGGCAGCGGCAATCCACGGTGCTACGAGCGCAATTTTCATTCGCATGACGTCTCCTGCCGGCCTGCCGGTTACTGGGAATTTGCGCACAAATGCTAGTCCGGCCTTGACTGCGCTGACGGCGATTGAAATTATTCGCGGTTTTCGGGCCGCAGGTCAGGCGAGGATTTCGATCTCGGCGCCCAGGTGATATCCCGGCGTCAACGACAACGAATCGCCGCTCCAGAACGAGCCCGGGTCGAAATAGTTCTCGCGTTTCTCGGTGACCAGCAGCCCCATTTCCTCGTAGGTGATCGCCACCGTCTCGGCGCAGTACGCGGTCTCGAGCCCGGCTGTCCGCCGGCGGTTCTTGTCCCGCTCGGCGGATTCGCGAACCTTGCGATGTACCAACGGAATTCCGCGCGTGTAGTCGCTGATCACCGGCGCCCGCCCGCGGAACCACCGGCCCGTCAGCCGCGCCGTGGTAGGGAACGCGGTGCCGTCCATGCGGGCCACCACTTTCAGCGCCAGGTCCTCCTGCTCGCGGGTGGCGAACGGCGTCAGTTGCCGCAGCCAGCACCGCTGCCCGTACACGTACACCCACCGTTCGACGGCGGCGCGCAGATCGTTGAGCTGCACGCCGCGGTGATGGCTGCCGCTCCACAGGCATTCGAGTTTGTCGCCGAGTTCGGCGTGCCAGATCAGCGGCGGCAGGTCGTCGATGGCGACCGTCATGCCGACGTGGTTCACAGGGGCGTTGGTGAGCGTCTGGATGGCGCGGTCGGGCTTGGAAGCCCCACGGAACAACCAGATGTCGCCGGTCCGGGTTTCGGCCAGTGCCCGCTCCAAAGTCACCGCGTTACCAGTCATCTGGGCAGCTTAGACATTCCCCGGCGCTTCGCCCGGTCATAATCACTGCATGCGTGGCGTGTGGAAGTGGGTTGGCCTGGCCGGTGTCGCGGGCGTGGTCGCCGGTGGCGTGTTGGTCGCGCGCGATCAGCGCAAGCGCGAGTCATACACGGCCGACGATATTCGCGCCCGGCTGCATCAGCGGCTGGCCGAATCCGGCGGGAGCCAGCCCACGGCATAGAGCCGGTGGTCGCCGGCGAAGCCCTTCAGCTCCGCCACCCGGCCGCCGTCGAACGTGATGTCGGCGCAGGAAGCCGAGGCGGACAAGGCATCTCGCACGGCCTTGCTCACGAGCACCTCGCCGCCGTCGGCCTGGCTCGCCACCCGCGCGGCCATGGCGACGTTGCGGCCGAACAGATCGTCGCCGCGTCGCACCGACTTGCCGGTGTGAATGCCGATGCGGACCCGGACGCCGCCCGGCGCCTTCGCCAATTGCTGCTGCATGTCGATGCTGCAGCGCACGGCCTGCTCGGGCTCGGCGAAGGCGATCATGAAACCGTCGCCCTGACTCTTCACGACGAGCCCCGACTGCTTCTTGACGCACCGGCCGACCAACTTGTCGTGATGGTCGATCAGCCGCACCCAGGCCCGGTCACCCATGCGCTCGTTGAGGGCCGTCGATCCTTCGATGTCCGAGAACATGATCGCCACGCGGCCGGTCGGTGCGAGCTTGGCCAGGTCCGGTCGCTCCACCTCGGCCCAGCCGGCGAGCTCCTCGATGGACGACCACATCGCACCGCCGAAGCCCTCTTTGTTGATGAGGTTGGCGGTCTGCCACATCGTCTTCACTGCGGCGCGGCCGCCGGCCAGCAGCAGATTGGTGCGGGGTTCGGACGGCGCGCGCAGTTCCTCGATCTCCCGCCGCGCGGCCCGCAGCCGGGACCGCGTCACCCGCAACACGATGGTCTCGACGACAACCACCACGGCGAGCACACAGATGGCGACCAGCGAGATCGTCGAAACCGTCACCGCTCAAGTATCGAGGCGGCGGGCCGCGATCGGGTCATTGACGGACGAACTGCACCACCGCGTCGGTGAACGCGTCGTTGTCGTCGCCGGCTGCGGTGTGCCCGGCGTCGGACAGCTCGACGAACTGCGCGCCCGGCACCTTCTGCAGGAAGTCCTGCACGCCTTCGGTGCTCACCACGTCGGACAGCTTGCCGCGGATCAGCAGGATCGGGATCTCGAGGCTGATCGCCGCATGCTCGAGCATCTCGGCGCGCTCGAACGGGTCGTCGCCGGGCGCGGTGAGGAAGGCCGGGTCCCAGTGCCAGAACCACTTGCCGTCGCGCAGGCGCAGGTTCTTCTTGAGGCCTTCCACGCTGCGTGGCCGCGTGCGGTGCGGCAGGTAGGCGGCGACGGCGTCGGCGGCCTCTTCGAGTGAGGCGAACCCGTCGATGCCGCTGAACATGAAGTCGCGGATTCGGGCGCTGCCGCTCTTCTCGAAGCGCGGCACGACGTCGACCAGGACCAGTTTGGTGACCAGTTCCGGTCCGGCTTCATGCGCGACCGGCAGGCTGGTCAGCCCTCCCATGCTGGCGCCGATCAGCGCCACCGGCCGGCCGATCTGATAGATCACCTGCAGGGTGTCGCCGGTCAGGGTCTCGAGTGAGTAGTTCGCAGTGGGCGAGCGGTCGCTGTCGCCGTGCCCGCGGCTGTCGAGCGCGATGACGTGGAAGCCGGCGTTCGCGAGAATCTGGCCGGTGTTCTTCCAGGAGTGCCGGTTCTGCCCGCCACCGTGCAGCATCAGGATCGTGGGCTTGTCCGCGGCGGCTTCCGCGTCGCGGTTCCACTCGTCGGCGACCAGGGTCAGTTCGTCGATACCGCGGAATCGCACCGTCTGTGGATTGCTGCCGCCATCGGCCGGGGAAGTGCGTTCGTCGGTGCTCACTGGAATCCTCTCGTCACTTCTCCTGCACGTTACCGAGCTGTGCTAACTGAACCGAACATGACCCTGGTCACCCGGCGGTCTCTAGACTCGGCCGAGGTGTCGCCGTCCGGCCGGGCGTGCGGCGAGAGGAAGGCATATGGCTGACGAGCACGGGCGGCACAGGAATCCCGACGAGGTCGACGACGACGATGCGAGCGCCCCGGACGAGACCCCGGATGCCGACGACGACAAACCGGCCATCTCCGACGAGGAAGCCCTCGCGTTCCTGAAACACCCTGCGCCCCAAAGGGGTAAGCAGGTGATTGCGGCTCTGGTCGTGGGCGTGCTGGTGGTGGGTGCACTGGGCGCGCTGGTGGCCTGGCTCGGTCAGCGTGAGCTGCAGTTGCGTCGCGACGACGCCCTGCACGAGATGTACCTGACCGCCGGCAAGCAGGTCGCGGTGAACCTCACGACCATCGACTACCGGCACGTCGACGACGGCATCAAGCGGGCGCTGGACACCTCGACCGGCGCCTATTTCGACGACTTCAAGCAACGCTCGACGGCGGTCGTGGACTCGGTGAAACAGCAGCAGTCGGCATCGGTCGGCACCGTCACCGAGGCCGGCGTGGAGTCGGCGAACGACACCAGTGGCGTGGTCCTCGTCGCGGTGAAGGTGCACACCGAGGTCGGCAACGGGCCGCCGCAACGCGACCGCTACTGGCGCGTGCGGCTGACGATGCAGAAGGTGGGCGACAGCGCCAAGGTCTCGAAGGTGGAGCCGATCCAATGAGCAAGCACGGGGTGGATGAACCCGACGAGCCGGCCGATGCTGAACTCGAGTCGACCGAGCCGGAGCAGGATGCGGCAGAGTCGGTCGAGGTCGAGCCGGCGCCCAATAATGTTGTGCCACAAGTGAAGCCGCGCAAGACCGGCGGCATCGAGTGGGCACGGGTGACGGCGTATCGGGTCCTGCCGGCGCTGGCGCTGTTGCTCGCGGCCGCCGCGGGCGGGCTGTGGTACCTGACGTCGCGGCACGGCAATGAGGCCGACCAGGCCGCCGTGATCAAGGTGGCCACCGATGGCACCGTCGCCCTGCTGTCCTACGAGCCGGACACGGTCCGTCAACAACTGACCGACGCGCGCAAGCTGCTCACCACCCCGTTCCTCGATGAGTACACGACGCTGACCAAGTCGGTGATCCCCGGCGCCGAGCAGCGGCGCATCTCGGCGGCGACGTGGGTGCCGGCCGCGGCCGCGGTGTCGGTCGAGGAGAACCACGCCGTGGTGCTGGTGTTCGTCAACCAGGTAGTCCGGGTCGGTGATCAACCGCCGACCAGCACCCCGACCAGCGCGCGGGTGACCCTGGAACGACTGGGGGGCCAGTGGCTGATCGCCAAGTTCGAACCGGTGTGACCGCCGTGATTTGTGCACGATTTTCCGCGGCCGGCGCGGATTTTCGTGCACAAATCCCGGGGTGGCGGACGTGAAGCGGATGGCGGCCGCCGACGCCCAGAGTTTCTGGATGTCGGCGAAAATCCCGAACGACATGTTTCTGGTGTGCGGGTTCGACGGCGTGCCCGCCGAGCTGGACGCCGCGCTGACGGCGGTGCGGCGCAACGTGTCGGCGTGCCCAGAGTTGTTGGTGCGCATCGACGATTCGCATTCCTGGCGCTATCCGTCCTGGGTGCGGTGTGATGCCATGCCGATCGTCGTGCACGAACCCGGGGACCCCACCTGGTCCGGGTGCCTGAACGCCGTGTGTGCCCTGGCCGCGAGTGACCAGCTCGACGCGACCGTGCAGGCGTGGCGACTGCACGTCTTCGCCGGCGTCACCGGGATACCGGAGACGACGGGACCGGGCACCGTCGTCGTGGTGCAGATGTCGCACGCCCTCGCCGACGGGCAGCGCGCGACGGCTCTCATGGGGCGGATCTTCGGCCGGGACCAGCCGGTGCCGGCGGTGGTCGAGTCGCGGCTGGGGACGTGGGCGCTGCCGTACCTGGCGTGGCGCGCCAGTGCCGCCCACCGGCAACTCGTGCGGGACACCGAGTCGGGTGCTGTTGCGCCACCGGCGGATTCGTGGCCGGTGCAGCCGACCAACAACGCGCCGGCGGGCCCCGACACATTGCGGACGGTGGTGCGTCACCGTACGCATCTGCCCGGGCCGACGGTGACGGTCGGCGTGCTGGCGGCCATCTCGGAGGCGCTGGCGGCCGAGCTGGGCGGTGTCACCGCGCTCGGGGCCGAGGTGCCCATGGCCAAGACCGGCACCCGCCGGGCCTACAACCACTACGGCAACGTCGGCGTGGCATTGCACCCGGAATTGCCCTTTCACGAGCGGGCGGCCCGCATCGAGTCGGAACTCGCCATGCGGCGGCAGCGGTTCGAGCATCCCGCGGCCGCGGCGAGCGGTGCCGCCACCGCGGCGGTGCCGGCCCGGCTGCTGCGTTGGGGCACTGAGCAATTCGATCCGCACGCGCGGTCGACGACGGCCACCGGCAACACCGTGGTCTCGAGCGTCAACCGCGGCGCGGCCGATCTGACGTTCGGCGAGTGCCCGGTGGTGTTGACCACCGCGTGCCCGGCGTTGTCGCCGATGATGGGCTTGACGCACGGCGTGCACGGCATCGGGGACACCGTCACGATCAGCGTGCACGCGTCCCCGTCGGCCTTACCGGATGTCGATTCGTATGTGGAACGGTTGTCTGCGGTGCTGGACGCCGGGGGCTAAATTCATCGCGTGACTGCTTACGCGTTCTCGATCCTGCTGCTGCGGGTGGTGCTCGGTCTGACGATGGCTGCGCACGGGTACAACAAGTTCTTCGGTGGCGGCCGCATCCCCGGTACTGCCGCCTGGTTCGACAGCATCGGTATGAAGCCCGGCATGCTGCACGCCCGGCTGGCTGCCGGCACCGAAATCCTGGCCGGCCTGGGCCTGGCTGCCGGCTTCCTGACGCCGATCCCCGCCGCGGGGTTCGTGGCGCTGATGGTGGTGGCCGCATGGACCGTGCACCGCGAAAACGGCTTCTTCATCGTGAAATCCGGCTGGGAGTACAACCTGGTGCTGGGCGTCGCGGCCGTGGCGATCGCGGGCACGGGTGCGGGCCACTACAGCCTGGACTGCCTGCTGTTCCACAACAGCGGCTTCTACCACCTGCTGCACGGCTGGTGTGGGTTGCTGATCGCCGTCGGGCTCGGCCTCGCCGGTGGTATCGGGCAGCTGCTGATCTTCTTCCGGCCGCCCGCGAAGGCCTGAACCCGTCGGTGTCCGGGGCGCTGGTTCTCGAACGTCTGCGCCCTGGCCACGGGATCAACTATGGGGATCTGATTCCGTCAGACTAGAACACGTTCTAGTCTGACGGGTATGGGCTTTCTCACGCAGGACACTCCTGTCATCGACTTCGAGGAGTGGAACAAGGGCACCCGCGCGCAGAAGATCGTCCCCATGGCCCGGCACTGGGCCGAGACGGGCTTCGGCACCCCGGTGGCACTGCACCTGTTCTACGTCGTCAAGATCTGCCTGTACATCCTGGGCGGCTGGCTGATCGCGTTGTCCACCAAGGGGATCGACGGATTCACGAACGTCGCGGCGTGGTGGACCGAGCCGATCGTGTTCGAGAAGGTCGTGCTCTACACGATGCTGTTCGAGGTGATCGGCCTCGGCTGCGGGTTCGGCCCACTGAACAACCGCTTCTTCCCGCCGATGGGCTCGATCCTGTACTGGCTGCGGCCGAAGACCATTCGTCTGCCACCGTGGCCCGGCCGCATCCCGCTGACGCGTGGCGATGCCCGGACCTCCGTTGATGTGCTGCTCTACGGCGCGCTGCTGGCCCTGCTCGTCGTCGCGCTGTGCTCTGACGGCACCGGCCCGGTCTTGCCCGGCGCGACTGTCGGCGTACTCCCGATGTGGCAGATCTGGGCGATCCTGGGCGTCCTCGCCCTGGCCGGTCTGCGCGACAAGGTGATCTTCCTGGCCGCCCGCGGCGAGGTCTACGGCTCGTTCACCGTCGCCTTCCTGTTCGCCGGCTACGGCGTCGACCTGATCATCGCCGCCAAGCTCGTGTGCATGGTCATCTGGCTGGGCGCCGCGACGTCGAAGCTCAACCATCACTTCCCGTTCGTCATCTCCACGATGATGAGCAACAACCCGGTGCTGCGGCCGAAGTTCATCAAGCGCGCGTTCTTCGAACACTTCCCGGACGACCTGCGCCCCGGCCGCCCATCGCGCTTCATGGCGCACTTCAGCACCTTCATCGAGGGCGCGGTACCGCTGGTGCTCTTCTTCAGTCACGGCGGCTGGCCGACGTACATCGCCGCGTTCGTCATGCTGTGCTTCCACTTCGGGATCCTGTCGGCGATCCCGATGGGCGTGCCGCTGGAGTGGAACGTCTTCATGATGTTCTGTGTCGTGACGCTTTTCGTCGGGCACGCGGACATCGGCATCGCCGATCTGACGTCGCCGTGGCCGCTGGTGCTGTTCGCGGTCGTCGCGGGCACCGTCGTCATCGGAAACCTGTTCCCGCGCAAGGTGTCTTTCCTGCCCGGCATGCGCTACTACGCCGGCAACTGGGACACGTCGCTGTGGTGCATCAAGCCGTCGGCTTCGGAGAAGATCGAGAAGAACATCGTCGCGATCGCCAGCATGCCCGCGACCCAGATGGAGCGGTACTACGGCAGCCCGGAGAACGCGCAGATGTACCTGTACATGGGCTACGCGTTCCGCGCCTTCAACACGCACGGCCGCGCGCTGTTCACGCTCGCGCACCGCGCGATGGCCGGGCACAACGAGGCCGACTACACGCTGACCGACGGTGAGCGGATCGTCTCGACCGCCATCGGCTGGAACTTCGGCGACGGCCACATGTCGAACGAACAACTCGTCGCGGCGCTGCAGAAGCGCTGCCACTTCGAGCCCGGTGAGGTGCGGATCGTCATGCTCGACGCGCAGCCCATCCACCGGCAGACACAGCAGTACCGCCTGGTCGACGCCGCCACCGGTGAGTTCGAGCGCGGTTACGTGAAGGTGCGCGACATGGTGACCCGCCAGCCGTGGGCCGACGATGTCCCCGTGTACGGCGTCACTAACGCATGACGTCGCGGACCTTGACGTCCTCCATGCCCGCGAACAGCAGGCCGTTGGCGACGTCGAGGTGCTTGCGCCAATGCGCTTCGGCCGCAGCGGCGTTGCCGGAGCGCATGAGCGTCATCAGCCGCCGGTAGGACCGCATCAGGATGTCGTAGTCCGACTTCGACATCGGCCGGTTCTCCCGCATCGCGAAAGCGATGTGGCGAACCGTGATCTCGTGCAGCATGCCGGCGACGATGGCCAGCGTCGCGTTGCCGGACAACTCGACCATGCGCTGGTGGAAGTCACCGGTGGTCTCGGCCATGCGGCCGGTCTCGTAGCCGGACGGGACGTACTCGGCCAGCATGGTGTCGAGCTCGTCGAACGCCTCGGTGTTGCCCTGCTCGGTCAGCAGCCGTACGACGGTGGGTTCGATGCCGGCGCGGGCGGTGGTCACGTCGGAGATGGTCGCGCCAGAGAGCTCCAGCAGCAGGCCCGCCGGGCGCGCGACGATCTCGGGTCCGGGCACGCGAACGCGGGCGCCGGTGCGCGACCCGCGTCGCACCTCCACCAGGCGCTCGGACTCCAGAACGCGCACGGCCTCGCGCAGGGTCGGGCGGCTGACCCCGAAGTGGGCCATCAGCTCGGCCTCGTTGGGGAGGAAGTCGCCTTCCTTGAGCTGGCCGTCGACAACCATGCGGCGCAGGGTGCCGGCCACCAGTTCCGCGGTTTTGGGGGAGCGGATGGGGCCGCTGGCCGAGGATGGCACAGTACGTGGGTCGATCATCGGCGACAACGGCGGAGTCTGCGCCATCTGGGCCCTCCTTGAACCGATTGTCTTGGCCTCCTGTTAGGCAACTCAGTAAACCATGTGAACGGGCGGCGGCCTGGTATTCAGCCGGCATTCGCGGAAATGGCGTTTGCCTACCAACTAGTAGGTTGACCTAGTAAACCTTCTGTTCTATGTTCGCAGATGTGGGCGCCTTTACAGGTGTCAATCCCGGGTCGATATTCAACGTTGAAGGAGAAGTCCGTGGCTGAAGCAGTCATCGTCGAGGCGGTCCGCTCGCCCATCGGGAAGCGCAACGGCGCCCTGTCGGGTGTCCATCCGGCGGAGCTCTCGGCTCAGGTGCTGAACGCCCTGGTGCAGCGCGCCGGCGTCGACCCGGCGCTGGTCGACGACGTGATCTGGGGCTGCGTCATGCAGGCCGGAGAGCAGGCGCTCGACATCGCCCGCACCGCGGTCCTGACCGCCGGCTGGCCCGAGACCGTTCCCGGTGTCACCGTCGACCGCCAGTGCGGCTCCAGCCAGCAGTCGGTGCACTTCGCCGCCGCCGGTGTGGTCGCCGGCCACTACGACGTCGTCGTCGCCGGCGGTGTCGAATCGATGTCGCGCACGCCGATGGGCTCGTCGCTCGCCAACGGCGGACACCCGTACCCGGAGGCGTTCCGCGCCCGCTACGACGGCCAGTCACCCAACCAGGGCACGGGCGCCGAGATGATGGCCGCGAAGTGGGGCCTGTCGCGCACCCAGCTCGACGAGTTCTCGCTGCGGTCGCACGAAAAGGCCGCTGCCGCACAGGATGCCGGCGCCTTCAAGGACCAGATCGTGGCGATCAAGGACCAGGATGGCAACATCGTCACCGAAGACGGCGGCATCCGCCGCGGCGGCACCGTCGAGTCCATGGCCGCCATCAAGCCGGCGTTCAAGGAAGACGGCGTCATCCACGCCGGCAACTCCTCTCAGATCTCCGACGGCTCGGCCGCGCTGCTGATCATGTCGGCCGAGAAGGCAAAAGAGCTGGGGCTCAAGCCTCTTGCCCGTCTGCACACCGGTGTCCTGGCTGGCGCCGACCCGGTGATGATGCTGAGCGCCCCGATCCCCGCCACGCAGAAGGCGCTGGCGAAGTCCGGCCTGAGCGTCAACGACATCGGGGTGTTCGAGGTCAACGAGGCCTTCGCCCCCGTTCCGATGGCCTGGCTCAAGGACATCGGCGCCGACGAGAACCGCCTGAACCCGAACGGTGGCGCCATCGCCCTCGGCCACCCGCTCGGCGGCTCCGGCGCCCGCATCATGACGACCCTGCTGCACCACATGCGGGACAACGGAATTCAGTATGGTTTCCAGACCATGTGTGAAGGTGGCGGCCAGGCCAACGCGACCATCCTGGAACTGCTGTGACCGCGGTGTCCGCCGAACCCGGAGCCCTCTCCGAACGGCGGGGCAACGTTCTGCTGATCACCATCAACCGGCCCGACGCCCGCAACGCGGTGAACCAGGCCGTGAGCATCGGTGTCGGCGACGCCCTGCAGGCCGCGCAGGACGATCCCGAGATCCGGGCTGTCGTCATCACCGGCTCCGGCGACAAATCCTTCTGTGCCGGTGCGGATCTCAAGGCGCTCTCGCGCGGCGAGAACCTCTTCCACCCCGACCACACGGACTGGGGCTTCGCCGGCTACGTCAGCCACTTCATCGACAAACCCACCATCGCGGCCGTCAACGGCACCGCGCTGGGCGGCGGCTCGGAACTGGCGCTGGCGAGCGACCTCGTGGTCGCCGAGGAGAGCGCGAAATTCGGCCTGCCGGAAGTGAAGCGGGGACTGATCGCCGGTGCCGGCGGCGTGTTCCGGATCGTCGATCAGCTGCCGCGCAAGGTGGCACTGGAGCTGCTGTTCACCGGTGAGCCCATGACATCGGCCGATGCCCTGCGCTGGGGCCTGATCAACCAGGTGGTCCCGGACGGCACCGTCGTCGACGCGGCTTTGGCTCTGGCGGAACGGATCACGTCCAATGCACCATTGGCGGTGCAGGCGAGCAAGCGCGTGGCGTACGGCGCCGACGACGGCGTGGTGACCGCCGAGAAGGACGGCTGGCGGCGCACCAACCGGGAGTTCGTGACCCTGCTGCAGTCCGAGGACGCGAAGGAAGGCCCGCTGGCGTTCGCGCAGAAACGTCAGCCTGTATGGAAAGCCAAGTGACGGAGAAGAAATCGTGAAGCGGACAGTATTCGAAGAGGAGCACGAGGCGCTCCGGGAATCCACCAGGCAGTACATCGAGCGTGAGCTCGTCCCCAATGCCGAGAAGTGGGAACAGGAACGCATGGTCGACCGGTCGGCGTACGTCGCCGCCGGAAAGTACGGCCTGATCGGGTTCAACATGCCCGAGGAGTTCGGCGGCGGTGGGTCGGACGACTTCCGGTTCAACGCCGTGATCGACGAGGAGATCGCCCGCTACGGTGGCCCCGCGCCGGCGCTGAGCCTCCAGAACGACGTCGTCGCACCGTATTTCAAGCACCTCGCCAATGACGAACAGAAGGCGCGGTGGATGCCGGGCATCGCCAGCGGTGAGCTGATCCTCGCCGTCGCGATGACCGAGCCCGGTGCCGGCAGTGACCTGGCTGGCATTCGCACGTCCGCCGTCCGCGACGGCGACGACTGGATCATCAACGGCTCCAAGACCTTCATCTCGGCGGGCATCAACAGCGATCTCGTCGTGACGGTGTGTCGCACCGATCCCGAGGCCGGGCACAAGGGCTTCACGTTGTTCGTCGTCGAACGCGGGATGGAGGGCTTCACCCGCGGCCGCAAACTGGACAAGATGGGCCTGCACTCGCAGGACACCTCGGAACTGCATTTCGAGAACGTGCGGGTCCCGTCGGCCAACATCCTCGGCGAGGAAGGCCGCGGCTTCTATCACCTGATGCAGAACCTGCCGTCGGAGCGGCTCGGCATCGCGATCTCCGCGATCGCCGGTGCGCGCGAATCCTGGCGCCAGACACTGCAATACGCCAAGGACCGCAAGGCCTTCGGCCAGCCGATCGGCAGCTTCCAGCACAACCGTTTCCTGCTGGCGGAGATGGACACCGAACTCGACGTCTGCGAGCGCTACATCGACCGGTGCCTGGAGGGCGTGCTCGACGGCGACCTGTCCGCCGTCGAGGCGGCCAAGGCCAAGTGGTTCTGCACCGAGACCGCCAAGAAGGTCATCGACGGCTGCGTGCAGCTGCACGGTGGCTACGGCTACATGATGGAGTACCGCGTCGCCCGCGACTACTGCGATGCGCGCATCCAGACGATCTTCGGTGGCACCACCGAGATCATGAAGGACATCATCGGCCGCGACCTCGGTCTCTAGTCGGCTCGGCCGACGCGGCCTGTAACCCCCACAAAGCCAATCGGCGCCCCTGCACAACGTGGTGCAGGGGCGCCGATTTCGTTTGAATGTGTTGGCTACCGCGCGGCCGACGTGGTGGTCGGGGTCGCCGAGGTCGACTCGGCGGCGCTCGGCGCTGCGGAGGTCGACGTCGCGGTGGTGGCCGAGGTCGAGGTGGAGGTCTCGCTACCCGCGGCGGTAACCGGGGCCGGGGCCTCAGCCAGGTCCAGCACGGTGTCGATCACGTAGATGCGGGCGTTGCTCGCCTCGATCGCGCCACACACCAGCTTGGCGGTGTCGTTGACCTTGATGTCGCCGCCGTCGCCGGTCACCTTGATCTGGGTGCCCTGCTGCGTCGGACGCTGGCCCTTGACGGTGTCATTGCCCAGCACGCCCAGGAACACGTGGTAGTAGTCCAGGCTCGTCAGCGCGGCCGGGTCGGCCTTCAGGGCCTCCAGCTTGGCCGGGTCCAGCGCCGCGAAGGCTTCGTTGGTCGGCGCGAACACGACGTACGGGCCGTTGTCCAGCACGCTGGTGATGTTCACGGCGGGGTTCAGGCCGCCGGAGATCGCCGAGTTGAAGGTGCTGATCGCCGGAATGGCGGCCAGCGCCTGGCTCACCGGCTTGTTGACCAACGTCTTCAGGTCGGGCATGCCCGTCTTGACCTTGTCGCAGCCGGGGCCCTGGGGGTCCACCGTCTTGTTGGTCGGCGGCGGCAGCGGCGGCGGGTCCGCGTAGGCGGACACTGCCAGCGGCAGCGATGCGGTCAGGGCGGCGACGGCCGCGGTTACGCCCAGAAATCTGCTGGTGCGAGTCTTCATGGTTCGGCTCCTCAGCTGTTCATGACGCGCACCCCGCCCGACCGGGGAGACCCCATCCGGGGCGTGGCGCCCGTCGAATGGTAATGGCTGGCGCTGGGAAACAGCAAAATCAGCTACCGGCGGTCCGGTTTCGTCAGGCAGGGCTGACCTGCACTTTTCGGACGCTGAAGCACAGCAGCGCGGCGACCGCGCACAAGCCTGCCGCGAGTTGAAAGGCCAGGTCATAGTTACCTTGCAGATCGCGGAGCCAGCCGGCGGCGGCCGCGGCGATCGCGGCGCCGACCTGATGCGCGGCAAACACCCAGCCGAACACCACCGGGGACCGATCACCGAAGTAGTCGCGGCACAGCGCGATCGTGGGCGGCACCGTGGCAACCCAGTCCAGGCCGTAGAAGACGATGAACACCCAGGTGCCCGGGTCGGCGTGCGCGGAAAGCAGCGAAGGCAGCAGCATCAGCGAAATCCCGCGTCCGACGTAATACACAGTGAGCAGCAGCCGCGGATCGACCCGGTCGGTGAGCCAGCCCGAACAGACTGTGCCCGCCACGTCGAGAACGCCGATCGTGGCCAGCAGCCCCGCGGCGACCGTCGTCGGCATGCCGTGGTCGCCTGCGGCAGGGATGAAGTGGGTGCCGATCAATCCGTTGGTGGTCATGCCGCAGATCGCGAAGCTGCCCGCGAGGAGCCAGAACACGGGCACCCGCGCGCCGACGACGAGCCCGTCGAGCGCGGACCGGAAGCCGTTGGTCGGCGCCGCCGTCGGCGCAGGAGGATGGTGGCGCATGACGATGAGGACGGGTGCGACCACCGCGAACGCGGCCGCGGCGACGATGAGGCAGGCCCAGCGCCAGCCGTGATGGGTCGCGACCTCGGCGACCAGGGGCAGGAAGATGAGTTGCCCGGTGGCGCTGGCTGCGGTCAGCACGCCGGTCACCAGACCGCGGCGTTCGTCGAACCAGCGGGTGGCGACGGTCGCCACGAAGCCCATCGAGATGCAGCCGGTACCGATGCCGACCAATACGCCCCAGCACGCCACCAGCTGCCAACCGGACGTCATCCGGACCGACAGTGCCGAACCGGCGGTGATCAGCCCCAGCGCCACCGACAGCACCGGCCGGACGCCGAATCGGTCCATCAGCGCAGCCGCGAACGGAGCGGTGACCCCGAACAGCGTCATGTTGACCGACATCGCGAGGCCGACCGTGGCGTGCGACCAACCGAACTCATGGTGCAGCGGGGTCATCAGCACGCCGGGGACCGCCCGGAAGCCGGCAGCGGCCAGAATCGCCAGGAAACTGACGGCGGCCACCGCCCATGCGGCGCGAGTCGGCGCAGTCGTCGAGGTGAGCGTCACCGCACCACTCTGGCCGGTGCGCCACGGCCAGGCCAGTGGCAGAACCGACACGAACCGCACAGATTGAGCCACGATCCCGGCCGCAGCGGCACGCGACCTAAACTCTGCCGCATGTCAGGACCGTTGATTCTTCCCATCCAGGGCCACGCGCCGCAGCTGCACGACGAGGCGTGGGTCGCGCCGACCGCATCGGTGCTCGGCCAGGTGACGCTCGCCGCGCGGGCCAGCATCTGGTACGGCACCACGCTGCGTGCCGAGTTCGAGCCCATCGAGATCGGTGAGGGGTCCAACATCCAGGACGGCTGCACGGTGCACGTCGACCCGGGCTTCCCGGTGAAGGTCGGCGCCGGCGTAAGCGTCGGGCACAACGCGGTCCTGCACGGCTGCACCGTCGAAGACGGTGCCCTGGTGGGCATGGGGGCCATCGTCCTCAACGGAGCGACGATCGGCGCCGGGTCGCTGGTCGCGGCCGGAACCGTTGTGCCGCAAGGGTTCGTGGTGCCGCCGGGCACCATGATCGCCGGGGTGCCGGGCAAGATCCGTCGCGAGCTGACCGAAGACGAGATCAACCACAACCGCATCAACGGCCAGGTGTACGAGCACCTGCTCACGCTGCACCGCGGCTAGTTCGACCAGGGATTTGTGCACGATTTTCCGCGCCGGGCGCGGAAAATCGTGCACAAATCACAGGGGGTGGGCCAGTTCGTCGGCGCGCATCCTGGCCACGCCCCAGGCGATGGCCGTCAGCACCAACGGCACCACGCCGGACACCACGAAAATCCATTGCATCGGAACGATTTTCGACAGCGGGCCGACGATCGCGTAGGACACCGGCAGGAACACCAGCGAGACGAAGAAGTCCAGGCTCGAGACCCGGCCCAGCATCTCGGTCGGTACCCGCATCTGCAGCAGCGTTCCCCAGATCACCATGCTGGCGCCCTCGCCGATGCCGACGAGGAACGTCGCGGCGAGCATGACCGGGAACGACCACGTGCTGCCGACGACGACGAGTGGCAGCGCGCCGAGGCCCCAGATCACCATCATCGCGGTCAGGTAGTGCCGCGGCATCCGCGCGGCGGAAACCGCAAGTGCGCCAACGGCGCTGCCGATACCGAACCCGGCCATGATGAACCCGTAGGCGCGCGGGCCGTCTTCGAAGCGTCGTTCGGCGATGAACGGCACCAGCACCTCGATGGGTCCCAGCACCACCAGCACGTAGACGCTGGCGACCAGCAGGGTCCACAGCAGCCACGGGGTGCGGGTCATGAACCGGAAACCGTCACGCAGATCGTGCAGGACGTGCTTGTGCTCGACCGGTTCCGCGTCGGCCCGGACGGTGCTCGGCCGGGTGGCCACCAGCAGCACCAGGCCCACGGCGAACAACACCGCGACCGTGGTCGCACCGATACTCGGGAACGTCAGCCCGACCAGGACGCCGGCGGCGGCCGGGCCGATCGCCTGCTGCAGCACCGGGCGCACCACGCCCTCAATGCCGTTGGCCGCCAACAGTTGTTCGGCAGGCAGGATGCGGGGGAGCAGCGCGCTGTAGGCCGGGAAGAAGAAGGCCGCGGCGATGCCGAGGCAGGTCGCCGCCACCGCCATGTGCCAAATGCGCAGCGCCCCAGTTGAACTGAGGACAGCGACGGCCGTCACCGCGGCGAGGTTGACGGTCTCGACGGTGATGATGATGTTTCGTCGGTTCAGCCGGTCGGCCGCGATGCCACCGACCAACACGAAGCACACCAGGCCGGTACCCAGGCAGGTCGCCACCAGAGACAGCGCGGCCGGATCGTTGTCCAACGCGATGACCTGCAGCGCGGCCACGACCGTCCACATGCCCTCGGCGAAGATGGACAGCGAGACGGCCGCGATGAGCAGGCGGTATTCGCGGAAACGTAAGGGCGCGAACACCCGCCAGCGGTCAGTGGTCCGCGGTTCTGGCGTTTTGACGTCGAACTGGGAACTCACCAGTCCATCGTCCCGCGCCCGTCAAGCGATTTAGGCCGTACGTCGGTATGAGCCATTGCCGCGAATGTGCAACCAGATCACCGGATCCGCGAAATCGACGCCCTGGTTGCACACTCGCGAACCCGCCGAAACGCATGACTCCGCGACTGTGCAACCAGAGCGCGTCAACCGCGGATCTGGTGATCTGTGCGCACGCTCGTGGTGTGGACCCGTTCGCTACACGTCGGTGTAAACCGGCAGCCGGCGCTCCTGGAAGGACGCCACGCCCTCGCGGAAGTCCGCGGCGTTCAAAAGCTGGATCTGCCCGGCGGTTTCGCGGGCGAACGTGTTGTTCAGCTCGGTCAGGCTGGCGTCGTTGATGGCCTGCTTGGTCTTGCGCAGGGCCACGGCCGGGCCGGACTTGAGCGCCATGAGAACCCGGTCGACCTCGGCGTCGAGCTCGTCGGCCGCGTGCACCGAGCTCACCAGCCCGGCGGCGAGCGCCTCGGACGCGGGCAGCTTCTCGGCCAGCAGCGCCATCCGCATGGCCCGGGCGCGGCCGATCGACGCGGCGACCAGAGCCGAGGCACCGCCGTCGGGCATCAGGCCGATCTTGGTGAACGCCAACAGGAACGACGACTTCTCCGACGCCAGGACGATGTCGCACCCGAGGGCCAGCGACACCCCGACGCCGGCGGCGACGCCGTGCACCACCGCGACCGCGGGCTTGGGCAGGTTCACCAGCGCCGCGACCGCACGGTTGGCGGCGTTCAAGACGGCGGCGGCATCGAATTTCTTGGCGTCCTGGTCCTCGGCACTCAGGCCCGCGCCCGAGCAGAAGCCCCGGCCCGCACCGCCCAGCCGGACCACCTTGACGTCGGGATCGGTCGCGGCCTGGAGCACCGCGTCGCCGAGAAGTTCGAGCATTCCCAGTGACAGCGAGTTCAACGTGTCCGGCCGGTTGAGCGTCACGGACAACACGCCGTCATCCAGTGAGACGGTCAGATCGTCGGATCCGGTGTAAGTCATTCAGTACCCCAGTTTCATGGGCGGGCCAGATGCCCGCACTAGACAGACTTCGTTATACAAGTAAGCTATGTCGCGGTCAATAGAACTGGGCTCAAACCGATCGACCAAGAGGTGCATTTAGATGGCTGGACCACTGCAGGGACTGCGCGTTGTCGAGTTGGCCGGCATCGGCCCCGGGCCGCACGCGGCGATGATCCTGGGTGACCTCGGCGCCGACGTCGTGCGCGTGGAGCGCCCGAGCAAGTCCGGCAAGCCCAGCGGCGACTCGATGCTGCGCAACCGCCGGTCCGTCACCGCCGACCTGAAGAGCGACGAAGGCCGCGAGCTGGTACTGAGCCTGATCAAGAAGGCCGACGTTCTCGTCGAAGGCTTCCGTCCGGGCGTCACCGAGCGGCTGGGCCTCGGCCCGGAGGATTGTGCCGCGGTCAACGAGCGCCTGATCTATGGCCGCATGACCGGGTGGGGCCAGACCGGTCCGCGCGCCCTGCGGGCCGGCCACGACATCAACTACATCTCGCTCAACGGACTGCTGCACGCCGTCGGCCGCAAGGGCGAACGTCCGGTGCCGCCGCTGAACCTGGCCGGTGATTTCGGTGGCGGGTCGATGTTCCTGCTGGTCGGCATCCTGTCGGCGCTGTTCGAGCGGCAGACCTCAGGCAAGGGCCAGGTGATCGACGCCGCGATGGTCGACGGCTCCAGCGTGCTGATGCAGATGATGTGGAGCTTCCGCCGGCAGGGGATGTGGAGCGACGAGCGCGGCACCAACATGCTCGACACCGGCGCGCCGTACTACGACACCTACGAGACCGCCGACGGCAAGTACATGGCCGTCGGCTCCATCGAGCCGCAGTTCTACGCCGAGCTGCTGGCCAAGCTGGAACTCGACCCGGCGGCCCTGCCCGGCCAGAACGACGTCGCCCGCTGGCCCGAGCTGCGCGAGATCTTCACCAATGCGTTCAAGGCGCAGACCCGGGACCACTGGACCAAGGTGTTCACCGGCTCGGACGCGTGCGTCAGCCCCGTCCTGAGCTTCGCCGAGGTCGAGACCGAGCCGCACATCGCCGAGCGCGACACCTTCTTCCGGTTCTCGCCCGACGACGGCGACAACCTCGAGCCGATGCCCGCGCCGCGGTTCTCCCGCAGCGTGCCGAGCGTTCCGACGCCGCCTCGCGTGCCCGGTTCCGACACCGAGTCGGTCCTGCGCGACTGGGCCTGAGGCGCCCCACAGATTTCCGTAACAAGAAGGGAATTGCATCAATGCAGATCAAAGATTCCGTGGCCGTCGTGACGGGCGGCGCGTCAGGCCTCGGCCTGGCGACCACCAAGCGCCTGCTCGACGCCGGCGGCAGCGTCGTCGTCATCGATCTCAAGGGTGAGGACGTCGTCGCCGAGCTGGGCCCGCGCGCCAAGTTCGTCGCCACCGACGTCACCGACGAGGCCGGCGTGAGCGCGGCGCTGGACGCGGCCGAGGAGATGGGCCCGGTCCGCATCAACGTCAACTGTGCGGGCATCGGCAACGCCATCAAGACCCTGAGCAAGGACGGCGCCTTCCCGCTGGCCGGTTTCCGCAAGGTCGTCGAGGTCAACCTGATCGGCACGTTCAACGTCATCCGCCTGTCGGCCGAGCGCATCGCCAAGACCGAGGCGGTCGACGGCGAGAAGGGCGTCATCATCAACACCGCTTCGGTGGCGGCGTTCGACGGCCAGATCGGTCAGGCCGCGTACTCGGCGTCCAAGGGCGGCGTCGTCGGCATGACCCTGCCGATCGCCCGCGACCTCTCGCGTGAGCTGATCCGCGTCTGCACCATCGCCCCGGGCCTGTTCAAGACCCCGCTGCTGGGCTCGCTGCCGGAAGAGGCGCAGAAGTCCCTCGGCCAGCAGGTGCCGCACCCCGCGCGCCTCGGTGACCCCGATGAGTACGGCGCCCTGGCGCAGCACATCATCGAGAACCCGATGCTCAATGGTGAGGTCATCCGTCTGGATGGCGCGATCCGGATGGCGCCGCGATGAGCATCAAGACGAAATTCACCGAGGCGTTCGGTGTCGAGCACCCGATCGCCCAGGGCGGCATGCAGTGGGTCGGTCGCGCGGAACTGGTTGCCGCCGTTGCAAATGCGGGCGGCCTGGGTTTCATCACCGCGCTGACGCAGCCGACGCCGGCGGATCTGGCCAACGAGATCGCCAAGACCCGCGACCTGACGGACAAGCCGTTCGGAGTGAACCTGACGATCCTGCCGTCGATCAACCCGCCGCCGTACGACGAGTACCGCAAGGTGATCGTCGACGCCGGCATCAAGATCGTGGAGACGGCCGGTTCCAACCCGGGACCGCACCTGCCGATGTTCCATGACGCGGGCATCAAGGTGCTGCACAAGTGCACCTCGGTGCGCCACGCCGTCAAGGCCCAGAGCCTCGGCGTCGACGGCATCAGCATCGACGGTTTCGAGTGCGCCGGTCACCCCGGTGAGGACGACGTGCCGGGCCTGGTGCTCATCCCGGCCGCGGCCAAGGAGATCGAGATTCCGATGATCGCCTCGGGTGGTTTCGGTGACGCCCGCGGCCTGGTGGCCGCACTGGCACTCGGCGCGGACGGCATCAACATGGGCACGCGCTTCATGTGCACCGTCGAGTCGTGCATCCACCAGAACGTCAAGGAAGCCATCGTGGCGACTGACGAGCGTGGCACCGAGCTGATCTTCCGCAGCCTGCGCAACACCGCGCGCGTGGCGTCCAACGCCGTCTCGCGTGAGGTGGTGGAAATCCTCAAGGGCGGCGGCCAGTTCGAGGACGTCAAGGATCTGGTGGCCGGTGTGCGGGGCCGCAAGGTGTTCGAGAACGGCGACCTGGACGCCGGCATCTGGACCGCGGGCACCGTCATGGGTCTGATCCACGACATCCCGACGTGCGACGAGCTGATCAGCCGCATCGTCGGGGAAGCCGAGGAGATCATCACCGGGCGGCTGGCCCGGATGGTCGGCGCGGGCGAAGCCGAACTCGCCGGCGTCTAGCCGCAATTCATGCGCTGAGGGCCGTGACTCCCACCGGGTCACGGCCCTCACTGCGTTCGGTGGCGGCCGGCGGGGTAGCTTTTGGCCAAAGGCGACCCGCGTTAAGGACTTTGATATGCAGCGCAGCTTGTTCGAGGTAGATCACGACGACTTCCGTGCCTCGGTGCGCGAATTCGTCTCTCGACACATCGAGCCAAATGAAGACAAGTTCATCGAGCAGCGCTACATCGACCGTGAGGTGTGGCTGGAGGCCGGCCGCAACGGGTATCTGGGGCTGGAGGTGCCCGAAGAGTACGGCGGTAGCGCCGCGGGCGATTACCGCTTCAACACCGTTCTGTGCGAAGAGCTTTCGCGGTCCAGTGCCGCCGCGGCGTCGGCGTTCACCATCCATTACGACTGCGCCGCACCATATCTGGTCACGCTGACCACCGAGGAACAGAAGCGGCGGTGGCTGCCGAAGTTCTGCACCGGCGAGATGATCACCGCTATCGGGATGACCGAGCCCTCCGGTGGATCGGACCTGGCCGCGTTGAAGACCACCGCGGTCAAGGACGGGTCCAGTTACATCATCAACGGCTCGAAGACGTTCATCACCAACGGGACCCAGGCCGACATGGTGATCGTCGCCTCGAGAACCGCACCCGAAAAGGGCTCCAAGGGCATCACGCTGTTCGCCGTCGAAACGGGCATGCCGGGGTTCACGCGCGGGCGCAAGCTGGACAAGGTGGGCCAGCCCGAAGCGGACACCGCGGAGCTGTTCTTCGAAGACGTCCGGGTCGACGAGTCGGCGATCATCGGTGAGGTCGACCGGGGCTTCATCCACATGATGACGTTGCTGCCCCAGGAGCGGATCAGCGTCGCGGTGGCCAACCTCGCCCACGTCCGGCGGATTCTGGAAGACACCGTCGAATACGCCAAGGAGCGCAAGGCGTTCGGCCAGGCCATCGGCTCCCTGCAGTGGAACAAGTTCCTGCTCGCTGACATGGTCACCAAACTCGATGTGGCGCAGGCCTATGTCGACAACTGTGTGATGGCGCACCTGAGCGGCCAGTTGACCGCCGTCGACGCGGCGAAAGCCAAGTACTGGAGTTCGGTGGTGCAGAACGAAATCCTGGACAACTGCGTCCAGATCCACGGCGGCTACGGCTTCATGAACGAGTACCGGGTCGCGCGGGCTTGGAAGGACGCCCGCGTCACCAAGATCTGGGCGGGCTCGAACGAGATCATGCGCGAGGTCATCGGTCGCGACCTGGGGCTGTAGATGGCTGTCGGGTGAGCCGGGACCCGAGCCCGGACACACAAAAAGCCACCGACCGTATTGGTCGGTGGCTTTGACGCTGGTGATCACCCCAGCGAGTCCCTGCGTGCACGCGATTTCAGTGCACGGGCGTCGCGCCTCGGCGCGGCGTCAGACTCGCGGGTGAACCCGCGGAATCAGACAGCCTCGGCGAGGTCGGGGAACTGCTCGGACGTGTCACCCTCGATCAGGACGTCCCCGTGGTACAGGGCATCGAAATCTACTTTGATGACATCTGCGTTGGTGTCGTCGATCCACATGTCTATGAGGCTATGGGTCGCTATTAAGAAATCATTGAGTCACGATTCGGAAAACGTTGGCAATTCTTACCGCTGGGTAGGTTGGCCTACTCCGACCCCCAAGTGACCCGTGGGTAGCTCACATTCCGCAAGGTCGCAGGTGATCTTGATGTGCGGACAGCGGTCCTGGTCGCGGCTTAGTTCACTGGCCAGTAGCAAACATGATGACGGTCACCGCGGTAACGCCTGGTGGGCGGTGTGAACCAGACGTCAATAAATCTCGTGACCAGGGGTGAGTGAGCATTGACAGGTCTGAGTTATCGACGATAACTTAGCGGTGTTAGCAGAAGGGGACTGCATGCTGAACCGCATCGCGCTGCTGGCCATCGCCGCGCCGAAGAGAATTCTGGCCGTCGCGGGGCTGGTCCTGATCGCCGCGGCGATCTTCGGTGTCCCGGTCGTCAAGACCCTGCCCGCGGGCGGCTTCCAAGATCCGAAGTCCGAGTCGGCACAAGCCAGCCGGCTGCTGGCCACCAAGTTCCACCAGGGCGACATGCCGATGCTGGTTACCGTCACGGCGCCTGACGGGGTCCACGGCCCGGCGGCTTCCGCGGCCGCCCGCGAGATCGTCGACCATCTGAAGGCTTCGCCGCACGTCGCCTACGTGTCTTCGGCCTGGACGGTGCCGCCGGCCGCGGCCGGGGAATTGATCAGCAAGGACGGCAAGTCCGGGCTGATCGTGGCCGGCATGAACGGCGGCGAGAACAACGCGCAGAAGTACGCCCAGGAACTCGCCGACCAGGTCGTCCACGACCGGCCCGGCGTCACCGTCAAGGCCGGTGGCGGGGCGATCATCTACTCCCAGATCAACACCCAGACAGAACATGATCTGCTGCTGATGGAGTCCATCGCGATACCGCTCAGCTTCCTGGTGCTGGTGTGGGTGTTCGGGGGACTGGTCGCTGCAGCGTTGCCGATCCTGGTGGGCGGATTGGCGATGACCGGCACCCTGGCGGTGCTGCGGACCATCACGTTCTTCACCGACGTGTCCGTCTTCGCGCTGAACGTCGCCACCGCGCTCGGGCTCGCCCTCGCCATCGACTACACATTGCTGATCATCAGTCGCTACCGCGACGAGGTGGCCGAGGGCCAGCCGCGGGACCAGGCGCTGATCCGCACCATGGTCACCGCGGGCCGCACCGTGTTGTTCTCGGCGACGACGGTCGGCCTGTCGATGGCCGCGATGCTGATGTTCCCGATGTACTTCCTCACCTCCATCGCGTACGCCGGCATCGCGACGGTCGCATTCGCCGCCGCGGCCGCGGTGATCGTCACGCCGGCCGCCATCTGGCTCCTCGGCGACCGGCTCGATTCCCTCAGCCTGCCGCACCTGTTCCGGCGCGACACCACGCCCAAACCCGTGCAGGAATTGTTCTGGTACCGCGCCGCCAAGGCCGTGATGCGCCGCTCGGTCTCGGCGAGCCTCGCCGTCGTCGCACTGCTGTTGGTCCTGGGCGCGCCCTTCCTCGGCGCGAAGTGGGGATTCCCCGACGAGCGGGTACTACCGACCACGGCGTCGGCACACCAGTTGGGGGACCAGCTGCGCAACGACTTCGCCAACAACTCCGCCACCGACATCACGGCCGTCATTCCCGACGCCGCTGGGCTGAGCCCGGCCGCTTTCGATACGTACGCCGCCGATGTCTCGCGCGTCGCCGCGGTCACCGAAGTCTCCTCGCCCACTGGCACTTTCGTCGGCGGCCGGAAAGTGGGGCCGGCCGGTCCCGGCGCGGCGATCGTCGACGGCAGCGCCTTCCTGACGGTCGGCAGCAGCGCGCCGCTGTTCTCGGACGCGTCTCAGGCGCAGCTCGATGCGGTGCACGCCGTTCGCGGACCGGACGGGCGGCTGGTGCAGTTGGCGGGCGTCGCTCAGATCAGTCACGACAGCGTGCAGGCCGTCACCGACCGGCTGCCGTGGGTGCTGGCCGTCATCGCTGTCATCACACTCGGGCTGCTTTTCCTGCTCACCGGCAGCGTGGTCCTTCCGGTGAAAGCCGTTGTCCTCAATGTCCTTTCACTCACCGCGGCATTCGGTGCGCTGGTCTGGATCTTCCAGGACGGTCACCTCGGCGCGCTCGGTACCACGGCGACGGGGACGCTGGCATCCAACATGCCGGTGCTGCTGTTCTGCATCGCGTTCGGGCTGTCGATGGACTACGAGGTGTTCCTGGTCGCCCGCATCCGGGAGTTCTGGCTCGTCGAACAGGACAATGACGAGAGCGTCGCGCTCGGCCTGGCCCACACCGGACGGGTCATCACCGCGGCGGCGCTCGTGATGTCGATTTCGTTCGGCGCGCTGATCGCCGCGGAAGTGTCGTTCATGCGGATGTTCGGGCTCGGCCTGACCATCGCCGTCCTCGTGGATGCCACCCTGGTACGAACGGTGCTGGTGCCGGCGTTCATGCACCTGATGGGACGGTGGAACTGGTGGGCGCCGGCGCCGCTGGCGCGGCTGCACAAGCGCATCGGTATCAGTGAATCGGCGCCCCAGCTGTCGGAGTGCGGCGCGCGATGACAGCGGCCAAACGGCGTCGTGCCCCGCGCGGGTCCGGAGACCAGCTGCGCGACGAAATCCTGGACGCGGCAACCGAAATTCTCCTGGAATCGAACCAGGAGAAGGCGGTGTCCATCCGGTCCGTCGCACAGCGGGTGGGCGTCACCCCGCCATCGATCTACCTGCATTTCGCCGACAAGGACGCCTTGCTGGACGCGGTGTGCGGCCGGTACTTCGAGCGACTGGACGCCGTGATGCAGCAGGTGGCCGCCGAGCAACCGACGACCATCGACCGGCTGCGCGCGCAAGGGCTGGCATACGTCCGGTTCGCCCGCCAGAACCCCGAGCTCTACCGGATCGCCATGATGTCCGAGGGGCATCCGGACAGCGACGTGGACCAGGCCCTTAACACCGCGGCGTTCGTGCACATGCGGGATTCGGTGCAGGCGCTGATGGACGAGGGCAGCTATCCGGCCGGCGACGTGACGGTGACGGCGCTCGGGTTGTGGACGGTGGCGCACGGTCTGGCAGCGTTGTTCATCTCGCGGCCGTATCTGCCGTTCGGTGATCTCGAGGAGTTCGCGGACCGGGTACTCAGCGCCGCGTGCCTCGGTGGCATGGTGAGAGGACTGGGCGGACCGGATGTGGCGCCGCAACAGCTGGTCGAGCGACTGAAAGGCTCCTGACGATGACCGACACCTCGGTGGACAACCCGTTCTTCGCCCGCATGTGGATCGCGATGTCGTCGCGTGAGCGCAAGTTCATGACCAGACTGCGGCAGGAGAATCTGGCCGGGCTCCGCGGCCGGGTGCTGGAGATCGGTGCCGGAACCGGAACCAACTTCGCGTTCTATCCGGACACCGTGACCGAGGTGGTGGCCGTCGAGCCGGAGGTCCGGCTGGCGCCGCTGGCCCGGAAGGCGGCACTGACCGCGCCGGTGCCGGTGACGGTCCGCACCGAGACCGTCGAGAACTTCGACGGCGCCGATCTTTTCGACGCCGTGGTGTGCTCCCTGGTGCTGTGCTCGGTCGACCAGCCGGAAAGTGTGCTGCGGCAGGTGTATTCACGGCTCGAGCCCGGTGGTGAGCTGCGCTACTTCGAGCACGTCGCCAGCGGCGGGGTGCGGGGCCGGGTGCAGCGCTTCCTGGATTCGACGTTCTGGCCCAAGATTTCCGGCAACTGTCACGCACACCGGGAAACCGAGCAGAGCATCGTCGGTGCGGGTTTCGAGGTTTCGGATGCCCGGCGCGTGCTGATGCTGCCGGGCTGGGTGCCGCTGGCCGAGGTGGCGCTGGGCCGCGCCGTCAGGCCTGCTTGATCGTCGGCAGCAGTTCGGGCAACCGCTGCAACAGCGTCGGCAGCGCGGTGGCCGCGGTTTCGCGCAGGGATACCGTGGCCTGATCCGAGAACGGGGTCGGCTTCGGGTTCACCTCGATGACCGGAATGCCCTGCTGCACCGCGGCTTCCGGCAATGACGCCGCCGGGTACACCACCGACGACGTACCGACGGTGATGACCAGGTCGGCCGCGCTGACCGCGGCGACGGAGTTGTTCCACGCGTCGGAGGGCAGGTTCTCGCCGAACCAGACCACATTGGGCCGCACCAAGCCGCCGCAGTAGCACTCCGGCGGTTCGATGGCGATCTCGGGCTCCGGCATCGGCGGCAACGTACCTTCGAATTCGGCTTTGCAACTGTCGCAGTGGAAGTGGAACAGGCTGCCGTGCAGATGATGGACCCGTGTGCTGCCGGCGCGCTCGTGCAGGTCGTCGATGTTCTGGGTGACGATGTCGACCTCGGTGTAGTCCTGCCACGCAGCCACGGCCCGGTGGCCGTCGTTGGGGGACACGTTGCCCATCATGTGGTGGCGCCACAGATACCAGGCGAACACCCGCTCGGGGTGGCGGCGCCAGGCGTCCGAACTCGAGATCTCGTAGGGGTCGGTGTTGGCCCACAGTCCGGTCTCGGCGTCCCGGAAGGTCGGCACGCCACTGTCGGCGGACATCCCCGCACCGCTGAACACCGTCACCCGCATTGGACCACGTTATCGGGTCTTGGGTGATCTGGGCCACCTCGTCATCGGTCATACTCGGCTGGTGACCGATTTCGCTGAGTGGGTGCACCTCGACCCGCACGCGGGGCCGTTGTTCGACCAGCTGCGGCTGCAGATCATCGACGCGATTCGCGACGGCCGGCTGCCTGCCGGGACCCGGCTGCCCACCGTCCGTGACCTGGCCGGCACGCTGGGAATGGCGGCCAATACCGTCGCCCGGGCCTACCGCGAGCTCGAGACCGCCGGGGTCCTCGAAACCCGGGGGAGGTCTGGAACTTTCGTGGCGGCTGCCGACCCGGCTGCCGCGGCCATGGTGGACGCGGCCAATGCCTTCGCCGACACCGCCCGGGCATTGGGCGTGCTGAAAGCCGACGCGCTGCGGTATCTGGACGCGGCGTTCGAGTAGGGCGGGGTGCTTCGCGAGTGTGCGAGCAGAGCGCCCGTTTCGCGGATCCGGCGAGCTGTGTGCACATTCGCGCGCCAGTTCCTGGCCGCTGCGGGGCTTCGCATGAGTGCGCGCTGGGAGCTGTCGCAAAACGTGACATTGTCAGCCCTTGGTGACGGCTTTGACCTGGCACTGCCGCCGGAGGGTGGTGCGCAGGACGGGGATTGAACCCGCGGCATCCGTCTTATAAGGACGGCGCTCTGACCAACTGAGCTACCTGCGCATGCGCGCCCCTGGAGAGATTCGAACTCCCAGCCATCTGCGTCGAAAGCAGGTGCTCTTCCGTTGAGCTACAGGGGCATTTGGCGGAGGCGGCGGGAGTCGAACCCACAACCGCTGGACAGCGGCCACGGCTTAGCAAGCCGCTGCATTACCGTTCTGCCACGCCTCCGTGGTTGTCCGGGATGGGCTTGAACCACCTGCCTCCGCCGTATCAGGGCGACGCTCTAACCAGATGAGCTACCGGACATTGGGTCAGTGCCGCGGATTGCAGTCAGTGGGCGACTGCAATCCGCGGCGTTGTCGAAGTTGGGGTGTGCGACGGGACTCGAACCCGCTTCGCCCAAGCTCACAACCTGGGGCCTCGACCGCTTCGGCATCGCACACAGCGGAAGACAGAGGAGTCGAACCCCAGGGCTTTCACCCCGCGCCCGTTTTCGAAACGGGATGCGCCACCACGGCGCGCTGTCTTCCTGAAGCTGACCCGCCAGGATTCGAACCTGAACCGGCTGAACCAAAATCAGCAGTGCTACCGGTTACACCACGGGTCATCGGTGCGTGCGGAGGGATTCGAACCCCCTGTGCCTGAAGGCCTCTGGTTTACAGCCAGGTGCGACACTCCCGCGTCGCCGCGCACGCTTGGCTACCCCGGCAGGAGTCGAGCCTGCAACCTACTCCGTAACAGGGAGCTGCTCTGCCAGTTGAGCTACGGGGCAACATGTTTCGTCGTGGCGAGGCGAGAGGTGACGGACCTCCCGCCCCGCCCGACGGGTTTCAAACCAATTCGGGGACCCGGTAGCGATCCCGATCGCGGGGTTCATAGGGCTCCCAGAGCAGCCGCATACCGGCTTCCTCCGGTGTGCGGTCACTCTTGCGGCCGTTGCACGGCGCGCACGCCGTAATGAGGTTCAGCCAGGTGTCTTGCCCGCCTCGCGACACCGGCTCGATGTGATCCAGCGTGTCGCCATGGCCACCGCAATAGCCGCAGGTGTAGCCGTCGCGAGCCAGGACCCCGTCACGGGTGACCCGGTTGTGCGGCCGGTACGGCACGTGGACGTACTGATGCAGCGCGACGGATGCGGGCAGCTCGATGACAGTCGACGGGCTGTGTATGTGCACGGCCGGACTGTGGCGTTCGATCACGTAGACCGAACCCCGCAGCAGCAACCGGACCGCCTCCTGCCAGCTCACGTGGGTCAGCACGCGGTAGTCGGCGTTGTACACCGCCACGGCCCGGTGACTGGCCTGGTGTTGTCGAAAATGCGTCATACCGCGTGCCTCCCTTCTGATCAGTTACACCTCACCGGCAGTGATGAATGTGCTGTGCGCCGTGAGGGTTTCGATCCCCCGTCTCCAGATTAAGAGTCTGGTGCTATCCCAGCTCAGCTAACGGCGCCTGTGCCCCGCGAGGGAGTCGAACCCCCAACACCTGGAACCTAAATCCAGTGCCTCTTCCAGTTGGGCCAGCGGGGCATGCGTGCGCTCGGCAGGATTTGAACCTGCACGCCGGGGCTACCGGCACCCGGGTTTGAGCCGGGCGCGTCTGCCGTAGTTTTCGCCACGAGCGCAGATGCCAACACTATGAAGTTCTCAAAGGTCCTACCGCGCAGTCTGATTCGTACCGCACTGCATGTCCGGATCGATCCGGCGTGTGATCAATGATGCGCATCGACGCGGGAGTTGTCGAGCGAATATGTACACGAAATATGTTGCTGTGCAACGCAATTGGGTGCAAGGAACTACAGGAACGTCAGGCGACGTTCCTGCCAGGGAAAACTGCAATGCTGTGGAATTTGTGAGAGTTGTCTTCTGGCCCGAGCTTCCGGCCGCCGCGCACGCCGGCATGCGCGGCGGAAGTACGGCGGGACGACGGGAAGCGCATGGGCTGCCAGAAAACGCTGCTCTGCTCACTCGATTCGTGCCGGGCTATGGAGCCGGCGGTGTCTGCGTACGACAAAGCCGCCGTCGGCGTCGAAGACACCTCGGCGAGCTGGTCGTCATGCAGAAAAGCCACGGAATCAACGGTAACAGCGCCGGGCGACAAAACCGAGTGGTTATTTCCGGCGGTGAAACCTCAACCGCGCCAGTGCAACACGTCGAGCGCGACGCCGACTTCGACGCTGTTGTCGGCGAGGGGGCGCGGCAGCAGTTCGTCGGCACGGGCCAGCCGGCGCAGCAAGGTGTTGCGATGCGTGAAGAGCTTGGCCGCGGCACGGGACACGTTGCACTGCTCATGGACGAACGCGCGCACCGCGGACCGCAATTCCGGGCTCGCGGCTTCCAGTTCGCCGAGAACCCGTTTGACGAATACCGCCGCACGGTCGGCGTCCGCGGTGAGCAGCGCCACGAGTTCGATATCGGTGTATTCGGCGATCTGCTGCGGTGAGTGCAGGCGCGCCATCATCTGCTGGGTGGTGATGGCGTCGAAGTGGCTGCGCCGGAACCCGTCGACCCCGGTGCCGGTGGAACCGATCGCGACGCGCACTTCGGCTCCGGCGGCTGAGGCCACCGCGTCGACGTCGACCGCGCCGGGTGCCCACACCCACCGGGTGGCGCTACTGGCCAGCACCGTGAGCGGGCGGCTACCGGCGGCACGCCCGAAAGTTTCAGCGGCACGGTCCAATTGAGACAGGTCACCATCCGGGTTGTCGGTCCAGATGACGGCCGCGGTATGGGTGCCGCCGAGGCCGTATCCGAGGCGGCTTTCGGCGCGCGGACGGGGGATCGGGGCGCCCTCCAGGAGCAGTGCCACGGTGGCGCGCCGCTCGGCGTGGCTGCCGCGCGTGAGTTCGTCGCGCTCGAGTTCGATCTGGGCGGCGATGGCTGCCAGGGTGGCCTCGATGAAATCGCTGATCGACTGTGAGCAGACGTCGAGCATCGCGTGCAGGTCGACGGGGTCGGAGGTCAGTTCGAAGGCGATGTCCATCAGGCGTCGCCATGCCACGCCTTCACCGACCCGGTAGGCGTCCAAGGTGTACGAGTCGACGCCGCGACGGACCATTTCCCGGGCGACGCTCATCGGCTCTGCGCCGGCGTTGGGCGGTACCGGTGCGCCGGGATCGCGCACGTTGGCCGCACCCCAGAACAACAGGTTCGAGCGGTTGCTCCGGCTGACGGCCGCGGCCAGTTCCGGATCGGAGGCGATGGCCGGATTGGCGCCCAGCACGGCGCGGTCGAGTTCTTCGAGCCATGCTGCAGGGGCGTTGACGACGACCTGCGCGCACTGCCGGATCAGGTCGCGTACCTGCGGTGATGGCTGGGCGCCGTCCATGGGGTGAGCGTATCGCGTGTGGTGCATTTTGCACCGCAAGCAGCCAAAGTTGAGACGTTTTGACCTTCAGCCGGGGGCTCGTCGCGCGCCACCATTATGGCCAACCCCATCACCGCCAACAGGGAGTTCGCAATGGAGCACACCGCCAACACAACCCAGGTCGACGTCCTGATCGTCGGCGCCGGCATCTCCGGCATCGGTGCCGCCTACTACCTGCAACAGGAGCATCCCGGACTGTCGTACGCGATCCTGGAATCCCGCGGCGCGACCGGCGGCACCTGGGATTTGTTCCGGTACCCCGGCATTCGATCCGACTCCGACCTGCACACCTTCGGATACGAGTTCAAGCCGTGGCGCGACGAGGACGCCATCGCCTCCGCCGACAAGATCCTCGCCTACCTACGAGAGACGGTGCGCGAGAACAACATCGACCGCAACATCCGGTTCCACCACAAGGTGCTCGGGGCTGCGTGGGACAGCGGCACCGCCCGGTGGCTGGTCGACGTCGAGCGGACCGACACCGACGAACTGGTGCAAATCTCCGCCAACTGGCTCTTCTGTGCCGGCGGCTACTACCGCTACGACCAGGGCTTCACCCCGCAGTTCCCGGGCCGCGACCGCTTCGGCGGCCAGGTCGTGCACCCGCAGCACTGGCCCGAGGACCTCGACTACACCGGCAAGAAGGTCGTCATCATCGGCAGCGGGGCGACCGCGGTGACGCTGGTGCCGTCGATGGCGGCCAAGGCCGCGCACGTCACCATGCTGCAGCGGTCGCCGACGTACATCCTTCCGGTGCCGTCCAAAGACGCGTTCGCCAACGTGGCCGGTCGCGTACTCGGCGCCGACCGCGGCTACGCGCTGGCCCGGCGCAAGAACGTCATCCGGCAGCGCGCCGTCTACACCTTCTGCCAGAAGTACCCGGCCGCCGCCCGGCGGTTGATTCGCTGGACCAACGCCCGCGAGCTGCCCGCGGGCTATCCCGTCGACACCCATTTCAGCCCCGACTACAAGCCGTGGGACCAGCGCCTGTGCACGGTGCCCGACGCCGACCTGTTCAAGGCGATCGGCAGCAGCAAGGCCGCGGTGGTCACCGACCGGATCGCGACCTTCACCGAGACCGGCATCGAACTGGAATCCGGGCAGCACCTGGATGCCGACATCATCGTCACCGCAACCGGTTTGAACGTCCAGCTGTTCGGCGGGATGACGCTGACCGTCGACGGTCAGGCGGTGGACCTCTCGGAAACCGTCGCCTACAAGGGCATCATGCTGTCGGGTGTGCCGAACTTCGCCTTCGCTTTCGGCTACACCAACTCGTCGTGGACGCTCAAGGTCGGCTTGCTGTGCGAGCACTTCTGCCGACTGCTGAGCCACATGGACGAACGCGGATTCGACAGCGTCCGGCCGGAGTTCGACGATGCGGGCATGGAAACCAAGCCGCTGCTGGACTTCGCGGCGGGATACGTGCAGCGGGTCGCGGACACGCTGCCGCGGCAGGGCGCCGCTGGCCCCTGGGTGATGTCGATGAACTACAACTTCGACCGCGAGGTGCTGCGGCACGGCGCGGTCACGGATCCGAACCTGCGGTTCGCCGCCGCCCGTCGCGCAGAAGTTCAAGCGTTCGCGCCGGTTTCCTGATCTGCTCTCAGGGCGGCCGTTTACACTGGCGTGAATGGAGAGCTTCTCGCCAGCGGTGCCGCCCGAGATTCCCGGTGTCCCTTCAGCTGTCGGTGTCGAGTTGCCGCCCGGGCCAGTGCCCGGGCGGCCTTATTCGTTGCCGCTGGACTTGCTCACCGAGCAGTACGGCCCACTGTTCTACGCCGACCTCGGGCCCGGCCGCCGCCTCTATGCCTGCTCGCTGGCACTGGTCGACGAACTCTGCGATGAGAGCCGGTTCAGCAAAGCACTCACGGGCCGGTTGGCCAGGTTCCGCCCGGTGGTCGGCAACGGGCTGTTCACCGCGTACCCCGGCGAGGAGGGCTGGCAGGAAGCTCACGACGTCCTGATCCCCGGCTTCAGCTTCAGCGGGCTGCGCAGCTATCACCCCGCCATGCTCGACATCAACCGGCAACTGATCGCACAGTGGGACGCGGCGGTCGGCACGCGGACGGTGGACGTGGCCGGTGATCTGGCGAAGCTGGCCATGGACACCGTCGGTCTGGCTGGTTTCGGGGCCCGGTTCGACTCCTATCAGCACGACGGACTCGCCGACATCCCAGCGAGTTTCGCAGCCACCCTGAACCAGATACTGCTCGGACCGGGCGCCGACCAGGCGGTGTTCGAGACCGAGCGCGGGAAGCTGTTCAGCTTCATCGCGGACCTGATCGCGCAGCACCGCGCGGGCGAAGTGGATCTCGACGATCTCTTGGCCCTGATGCTGCAGCCCGGTCCCGACGGGACACCGATCCTCGACGACGACAGCATTCGCAATCAGATCGCCACGTTCCTGGTTGCCGGCCAGGACACGACGTCGATACTGATGCCGACGGCCTTGTACAGCATCGTCAAGAACCCGGCGGTGCTGCACCGCGCGCAGGCCGAGGCGGACGCGGTGTTCGGCCCCGACGACGACCACGTGCCGGCGTTCGACGAGATCGGCAAGCTCACCTACATCCGCCAGATCATCGACGAGGCGCTGCGCCTGTCCCCGCCGGTGCGGGAATTCGATCGAATGGCCTTGTCGGACACCGTCATCGGTGGCAAGTACCCGGTGCGCCAGGGTGAAGCCGTGACGGTGCTAACGTCGTCACTGCATCGGCAACCGGAGTGGGGCGACAACGTCGAGATCTTCGATCCGGACCGGTTCGCGCCAGACCGGGCGGGGCAGCGGCCGGTCAACCTGTTCAAGCCGTTCGGCACCGGTGCGCGGTCGTGCATCGGCCGCCAGTTCGCGCTGCACGAAGCGACCATGGCGATCGCCACTCTGGTGCACCGCTACCGGTTCGTCGACGTCGGGCACTACACGCTGCGTACCCACAGTGATGTGTTGCGCAAGCCGGAGGGGTTCTACGTCGAACTCATCCGCCGCACCCCGGAGGAGCGCCGCCAAGCTCCGGCGGCCGTCGCTGCCGCGCCGGTGACACAATCCCGCGCGACCGTGCCGCCGGGCACGAAACTGCTTGTGCTGCATGGTTCGAACCTCGGAAACTGCCGGTCGTTGGCGCAGCAACTCGGTGACGAGGCCGTCGACCTCGGCTACGAAACGACCGTCGCCGCACTGGATTCCGCAACCGCGGCACTGCCGGACCAGGGGGCGGTGGTGATCGTCGCCGCGTCGTACAACGGGATGCCGACCGACGATGCCCGGACGTTCGTGGACTGGCTGGACGGGTCGGCGGATCAAGTACCGGCAGTGCCGTACGCGGTACTCGGTGTCGGAGACCGGAACTGGGCCGAGACATACCTGGCGATACCGCGGCGCATCGACGCCCGGCTCGTGGAACTCGGTGCCACACAACTGCTTCCGATGGCCGAAGCCGACACCTCGGGCGACTTCGCTGGTGTGGTCGAGGATTTCTCGGTGGCACTGTGGAATGCGCTCGGCGGTGTCTTCGGCGCCGTCGCCGCCGATGAGCCCGTGGCCGATGAGCCGCTCTACGATCTGCGCGCCATCGACGGGCCGGTTACCGCCGCGATCGATGCCCGCCATCAAGTGCAACCGGCGACGGTGTTGGACAACATTCCGTTGGTGGACACGGGCTCCGAGTTCGGGCAGGACAAGCGGCTCATCCGGATCGCGCTGCCCGACGGCGTCGACTATCAGACCGGCGACCACCTGACCGTATTGCCGGACAACAGCCCCGCCCTGGTCGACGAGGTCGGTGAACTGCTGGACCTGCGCCTCGACCGTCGCATCTCGATCAATCCACGGCGCAGTACCCGGCGGGCCATCCCGATCGACCGGGAAGTCACTGTGCGCCAACTGCTTACGCACTTCCTGGAACTGCGCAAGCCGGCGACCCGCAGTCAGCTGCTACGGCTCGCGGCCGCCAACCCGTGTCCGCCGGAACGGGCCGCGCTGACCGCCCTGGCCGACGACCCCGAGGCCCGCGCACTGAGCATCACCGACTGCCTGGCGGAGTTCCCGGCCACCAAGCTGAGCCGCCAAGAGTTGTTGGAGCTCTTCGAACCGATGTCCCCGCGGCACTATTCGATCGCCACCTCGTCGCGCCGCCGCGTCCGGGAAGTCGAACTGGTCGTGGGGGTGCTGGAAGGGCCGGCCCGGTCCGGCTCCGGTGTCTTCCGCGGCGTCTCATCCAGCTACCTCGCGGATGCTGTGCCGGGACAGCAGATTCGGATGCGGGTCGACCCGGCTCGGCAGGCCTTCCGGGCGGGCGCCGATCCGACCCGCAACGTCATCCTGGTCAGCGCCGGGACGGGTGTGGCCCCGTTCCGGGGCTTCATCGGAGACCGGCTGGGCGCATTGGAAGCAGGGGAGCCGTTCACCGCCGCGCTGTGTTTCTTCGGCGTGCGGCACCCCGACGTGGACTACCTGTTCCGCCACGAGGCCGAGGACGCCGAACGTCTCGGCGTCGTGCGGATGCGTCCGGCGTTCTCGCGGGCCGGTGATGAGGTCAAGTACGTGCAGGACCGGATCGCCGCGGACGCCGACGAAGTCTGGGACATGCTCGGAAACCCGGACAACGACACCCACGTCTACGTGTGCGGCGACGGTGCCCGGATGGCGCCCGCCGTGCGCGCCGCGTTCCAGGACATCTACCGCAGCAAGACCGGCGCCGACGACGAGGCAGCCCGCGCCTGGCTCGCCGGACTGGTCAGCACCGACCGCTACGTCGAGGACGTCTGGGCCGGCTGACTGGTCGTGCCGCGCAGGGCGGTCAGCCCGCGCATGCCGTGGTAGATCACCAGCGCCGCAACGGAACCGAGCGCGATGCCGGTGAACGTCAACGGTCCGGCCTGCCAGGTGAAGTCGGCGATGCCGATGATCAGCGGGATGGCGGCGGTCATCTGGTTGATCGGCTGCGAGAAATCCACGTGGTTGGTCAGCCAGATCCGCACCCCGAGGATGCCGACCAGACCGTAGAGCACGATCGTCGCCCCGCCCAGCACGCCCGGCGGAATGGCCGAGATGGCCGCACCGACCTTGGGACACAACGACAGTGCGACGGCCACGGCAGCAGCGACCCAATACGCGGCCGTCGAATAGATGCGGGTCGCCGCCATCACGCCGATGTTCTCGGCGTACGTGGTGGTGGCCGAACCGCCGCCCGCACCGGCCAGCACGGTGGCCACGCCGTCGGCCGCCAACGCCCGGCCCATCAGTGGATCCAGATCCTTCCCGGTCATCTGGCCCACTGATTTCACGTGCCCGATGTTCTCGGCGATCAGCGCGATCACCGCCGGCAAGAACATCGGCAGGACCGCCAGGCTGAACGACGGCCCGTGGAATTCGGGCAGCCCGATCCACGGGGCGGCGGCGATGGCCGCGGTGTTCACCTCGCCGAGAGCCAGTGCCAGCAGGTAGCCGACCACCACGGCCAGGAAGATCGCCAGCCGGCCGATGATGCCACGGAAGAACGCCAGGGTCGCGACCAACAGCACCAGCGTCACCAGCCCGACCAGCGGCCCCTTCTCAAAGTTGTTCTTCGCCGCCGGTGCCAGGTTGAAACCGATCAGGGCGACGATCGCACCGGTCACGACCGGCGGCAGCGTCACATCGAGCCAGTGCGTGCCGACCAGATGCACCACCCCGCCGACCAGGATCAGCAGCAGGCCCACGGCGATCAGGCCGCCCAGCGCGCTGCCGGTTCCGTGCGCGGCGACCGCGGCGGTGACCGGTGCGATTACCGAGAAGCTCGACCCGAGATAGCTCGGCAGCCGATTTCCGGTGATGAGCAGGAACGCGATCGTGCCGACGCCGGAGAACAACAGCGTCGTGGCCGGCGGGAAACCGGTCAGCACCGGCACCAGGAACGTGGCGCCGAACATCGCCACCACGTGCTGGGCACCGATACCGATGGTGCGGGGCCAGCTGAGCCGTTCATCGGGGCCGACGACGGCGGCGTCCGGTCCGACCGGCGTCCAGGAGAGCGGAATCATCCGGTCATAGTGCCGGACCCGGTTCACTTTCGCCGTCTGTCAGCACGTTTGGCCGGGTTGAGCTATTCGCCCGCAGCCAGGACCTTCTCGACCGTCCGCAGGTTTCGCGAGGTGGTCGACGACTTGTAGCGCTTCTTGCCCATGGTCTTGCTGATCGCGCTGCTCAGGGTGTCGCCGCGAGCCACCTGCCAGTACAGGACGCCGTGACCGCGGCTGATCGATTCGTCGCCCACCGGTTCGAGCGCCGCGAGTTCGTCGAGCACGTCCGGATCGCTGACGAACGTGATGTACGAATGGCGCCCTTCGACCTCACGCTCGAATGGGTAGTCCGCCGAGATGGTCCGGAGCTCCGTGATGGGGTACACCAGCACCCAGGCGTCGTACCCGAACGATTCCCGCAGCGCCGCTTCGGCTTTCGTACGTACCGTCGCAGCCTTGGCCGAGCTGGACAGCACCACGTTGCCACTGGCGAGCAGCGTCTTGACGTCATCGAAGCCGGCCTCGCGGAAGGCGGCGGCGACCTCGGCCATCTTCAGGTTCACGCCGCCCACGTTGACGCCGCGCAGAAACACCGCGTAGCGCGTCATCCCAACTCCGTCATGACACCCAATGGTAGGCAGTTGCCCCGTACGCTGGGAGCCATGACCCGTCAGGTCTTCGAAGACAAGCTGCTCGCGCTGATCAGTGACAATTCGCTGGGCGTGCTGGCCACCATCAAGCGCGACGGTCGCCCGCAGTTGTCCAACGTGTCCTATTACTTCGATCCACGGGCCGTCACCATCGGGGTGTCGGTCACCGAGCCCCGGGCCAAGACGCGCAATCTGCGGCGCGACGCCCGGGCCTCGATCTACGTCCGCTCCGACGACGGGTGGGCGTACGCGGTGGCCGAGGGGAACGCGGTGCTGAGTCCGCCTGCCGCGGCACCCGATGACGACACGGTAGAAGGTCTGATTGCCTTGTACCGCAACATCTCCGGCGAGCACCCGGACTGGGACGACTATCGCCGGGCGATGGTGGCCGACCGCCGGGTCCTGCTCACCATGCCCATCACTCACTTGTACGGGCTGCCTCCGGGCGTGCGCTGAACGCGCTAGTCTGCGTGCATGGCCGAGAACTCCGCCGAAGGTTCAGCATCGTCCGACGAGACCAAGCGCAAGTTCCGCGAGGCGCTCGAGCGTAAGAAGGCCGGCTCTGCCGGCGGCACTGCCCACCAGGACGGCGGGGCCAAGCAATCCAAGTCGCACGGCGCGGTCGGCGGTGGCCGCCGCGAATTCCGCCGCAAGAGCGGTTAATCCCGCGCCAACGCGCGGGCCCCGATGAGGGTCACGAGCATCACCGAAACACACTGCAGGCCGGTGTCTTTCAGGCCCCAGCCGACTGACGCCAGGGTGGCGGCGCCGGCGACGACCAACAGGGTGCCGACGATCGCGCTGCGCCAACCCGGTGCCGCGACCCGGCCGCCGTCCCACAGCGGCAACGGGTTGTTCTCCAGCGGGCGCAGGAGCAGGAACAGCCCGGCGACCAGCGCCGTCATGATCGTCATCTGGTAGACGCTCAGGACCAGGAAATGCGGCTGGCCGGGGTAGCGGGGCAGGCCCGCGAAGTCGAAGGCCAGGTGCATGCCGAGCAGGGCGGGCATGTGCCACAGGTACAGCGTCATGGCGCCGGTGTTGCCGATCACCGCGAGCCGCCACACCTGCGGCCGGGCAGCCCAGCGGCTGATGGCGGGGGCGGCCGCAATCGCGAACGCACACATCATGATTGCGTGACCGGCGAGCAGTAGCGACGGCGGCGTCATGTTCTTGATGTGCTGCGTCTCGATGCCGACGAGGCTCAGCTCATACGGGCCGATCCAGACCAGCGCCACGTTGACCGCGAGCATCCCGATGCCGACGCGCAGGGCGGCCGTGGTGGTCAGCAGCCCGCGGCGATACGCCACCCCGAGCATGCCGGGGATGAGCCACACCACGAAGTTCAGATAGCCCAACGCAGCCCAGGAGTGGTCGTTGATGCGGATGGTGTCGACGAGCGCGACGAGGGCGTAGGTGCCCGCCACGGAAGCGATGAGCCCGCCGGACGTCGTGATGCGCGCCAGCAGCGGCACCGCGGCCAGCACCAGCACATAGGCGCCCAGGAACCACAACAGCTGCGTGCTGATGCCGGCGACGGGTTCGTAGACGTGGATCGGCAGCAGTGGCTTGAGGATCAGCAACGCCGCGGCCCAGAAGGCCAGGTAGTAGAACACCGGTCGGTACAGCCGGGTGCAGCGCTTGAGCAGCCATCCACCCCAGCTCGTCCCGCTCCCGTACGAGCCGACCGAGGCCGCGACGCCGGCGAAGAAGAACAGCGGCATGATTTGGAACACCCAGGTCAGCGCCTGGAACACCACGGACGTGGTCAGCAGGTTGCCCCAGCGGAAGACCGCGTCGTCGATGATGCTGGTCGCCATGATCGTGTGCCCGGCGACGACGCCGACCAGCGACACGATGCGGATGACGTCGATGGCGCGGTCACGGTCGGCGGGGGTGCGCTGCGCGATCTCGGCCGCAGAAGGGAAGACGCGGGTGGTCATGCCTTCGAACGTAAGGGCGCGACCCCTAGGTATTGCTACTCAAATCAGGCTGACCTGCGGCGTTCCTGCCAGAGAACGGCAGCCAGACAGACAGCCGCCAGGACCGCGATGATGACGGCGAAGCTGACCCCGGCCGCCTGCAGACCCCACCGCTGCGCGGCGAAACCGAGGCTGACGACCGGCAACGAGATGGCCACATAGGCCACCACGAAGTACGTCGAGCTGACTTCGGCGCGACGCTCGGTCGCGGTGCCTTCCACGACGGCTGCCAAGCCGCGGCTGAAGCTGATGCCCTGCCCGATGCCGGCCACGACAGCGGCGACCAGCAGACCCGCCAGCGATGAAAATTGCAGGGCCACAGCCAGAATCGCCATCCCTGCCACGAGGATCGCGCAGCCCAGCGCGACGGCCCGCGGCGGATGCAGGCGGCGGCCGGCCAATTGCGCGGCGGCGGAGGCGGCGAAGATCGATGCCGCGACGGCACCGCCGACGGCGTGGTTGTCGATGCCGATGACGCTGCTGACGAACGACGGCGCCACCGCCGTGAACAGGCCCATCACGGCGAATCCGGCGAAGGCGGCGGTGGCAGCGAGGACGAACGTGGCGCGGACCTCGGCGGGGACCGACAGTCGCTGGAAACCGATCCGGCCGGCCCGGCTCGAGGTCTCGGGGACCAGCCACACCGCGGCGATGGCCAGAACGGCCAGCACGATGTGGACGACGAACGGCAGCTGCAACGGGTGCGGTGCGTACTGCACCAGCAGGCCGGCCACGACGGGTCCGGCGCCCAGTCCGCCGATGTTGGCGATGGTGGCGCCGGCCGCGGCCTGCTCGCGCCGCTCCTCCGGCACGGACTCGACGACGGCGGCCGTCGCGGTACCGGTGAAGATGCCCGCCGACAACCCCGACAGCAGGCGTCCCACCAGCAGCAACGGCACGCTGTCGGCATAGAGGAAGACGACGGCGCTCGCGATGGCGGCGACCGCACCCGCGATCAGCACCGGCCGCCGGCCGACGGCGTCGGACCAGCGGCCGAACAACAGCAGCGCCGCGAGCACGCCGATGGCGTAGGCCGAGAAGATGACCGTCGTCGTCAGGACCGCGAAGTGCAGTTCGTGGGCGTACAGCGCGTAGATCGGCGTCGGCAGCGTGGTGCCCAACATGATGGCGGCGAAGGCGTAGGCGAGCAGCGGGAAGCCGAGGCGCGAGGTCACGGTTCGAGTCTGGAGCACGGGTAGGGCAACACGCGCGGGACCCGCTGGCATTCCGCGGCGCTCATCGGACCGTGCGCGGCGGCGCGGGCGATGTCACGACGATCACCTCGGCGGTATCGTCGCCGACCTGACGGAGCTTGTGCTGCGTAGCGGCGTCGAAATAGGCACAGTCGCCCGCGGACAGTTCCACGAGGCGGCCGTCGTAGTTGAGTTCGATGGTTCCGGAGTGGACGAACACGAACTCCTGGCCGGGATGCGTCGGGTGGGCATGGGCGGCGAACTGGCGGCCCGGGCGCACGACGAACGGCGACATGGCCTTGCCGAGCATGCCCGCGGCGATCGCGTGATTGCGGGCGGTGCCGCGGTCGGCGGCGCGCTCGACGGCGAAGGTGCTGACTTCCGGGTCGTCGGAAAACAGTTGCGCCACATCGACATCGAGGGTCCGCGAGATTTTCAGTGCGGCGGCGATGGACGGCACGCTCTGGCCGCGCTCGACCTTGGACAGGTAGCTCTTGGTCAGCCCGGTACCGGCTGCCAGTTCCTCCAGCGTCATCCCGCGTTGCTGGCGCACCGCTCGCAACAAGCCACTCACGGCACCGAGGATACCGCATTGACTGCATGACACTTTGTGTCCTACAGTCGGCAATGTGTCATCGAATGCGATTGCGCACGAGGACGAGAGGAGTTCCGAATGACCGACACCATGCATGACTCCAAGAGCGAACTGATGCAGCGCGCCGAGGAGGGCTTGAACCGCCACATCGCCGAATCCGCCCTGACGGTCCGCGAGAAGCTGGCGCTGACCTGCCGGGCGCTGTTCGACGCCGGCCACGACTCGGGTCTGGCCGGGCAGATCACCGCCCGCGCCGAGGAGCCGGGCACCTACTACACGCAGCGGCTCGGACTCGGCTTCGACGAGATCACCGCGGGCAACCTGCTGCTGGTCGACGAAGACCTCAACGTCCTCGACGGCGGCGGAATGGCCAACCCCGCCAACCGCTTTCACTCGTGGATCTACCGGGCCCGGCCGGACGTGAACTGCATCGTGCACACGCACCCGTTCCACGTCGCGGCGCTGTCGATGCTCGAAGTGCCCCTGGCGGTGTCGCAGATGGACATCGCACCGCTGTACGACGACTGCGCTTTCCTGAAGGACTGGCCGGGCGTGCCGGTGGGCAACGAAGAAGGCGAGATCATCTCCGGCGCGCTGGGGGACAAGAAGGCGATCCTGCTGGCCCATCACGGTCAGGTGGTGGCCGGGGCCAGCGTCGAGGAAGCCTGCTCGCTGGCCATGCTCATCGAGCGCGGGGCCAAGCTCCAGCTGGCCGCCATGGCTGCCGGCACCATCGCACCGCTGCCCGACCGGCTGGCCCGCGAGGCCCACGACTGGACCCTGACGCCCAAACGCAGCGTCGCCAACTTCGCCTACTACGCGCGCCGTGCCCTGGTGCGCCACCCCGACGCCCTCGACCACTGACCAACCCCGGAAAGGACCTGACCCATGACCGAGACACCCAGGATTCACGGCATCATCGCTTACCCGATCACCCCGTTCACCGCTGACGGAAACAATGTCGACACCGAGACGCTGGCCGCCGTCGTCGAGCAACTCGTCAGCACCGGCGCACACGCCATCGCTCCGCTGGGCAGCACCGGCGAATCGGCGTACCTCACCGAGGACGAGTTCGACGCCGTCGTCGACACCACGGTCGCCGCCGTCGCCGGTCGCGTCCCCGTCATCGTCGGCGCGTCAGATCTGACCACTGCCAACACCATTCGGCGCGCACGGTACGCGCAGCAGGCCGGTGCCGATGCCGTCATGGTGCTGCCGATCTCCTACTGGAAGCTGAACGAGCGCGAGATTTTCCAGCACTACGCCAGTATTTCGGCCGCCGTCGACCTGCCGATCATGGTCTACAACAACCCCGCCACCAGTGGCATCGACATGGCTCCGGAACTGCTGGTGCGGATGTTCGACGACATCGAGAACGTGCGCATGGTCAAGGAATCCACCGGTGACCTCACCCGGATGCTGCGTATCAAGGAGCTCTCCGAAGGAGCGCTGCCGTTCTACAACGGAAGCAACCCACTGGTGCTCGACGCGCTGCTCGCCGGCGCGTCCGGATGGTGCACGGCCGCACCGAATCTGCGCCCGCAGCCTTGCGTCGAGCTGTACGACGCGGTGCGACGTGGCGACCGGGACCGGGCGCAGGAAATCTACGACGATCTCGCGCCGCTGCTGCGCTTCATCGTCGCCGGTGGTCTGCCGACGACCGTCAAAGCCGGGCTGGATCTGCTGGGGCGCAATGCCGGTGACCCGCGCCCGCCGCTGTTGCCGCTCGACGAGGACGGCCGCGCCGAACTCAAGGGCCTGCTGGCCAGCGCCTGAGTACGCCTACTGAACCGGGCAGGCGTACTTGCGGGCCACGTCCATCACGCGCTGCTGCGCGCCGGGCCCGATGACGCCTCGGTCGGGCTGTAATTGATCGGCGTTAGCGTGTTTGGATTGGACTGGCGATTGAACAGCTCTGGTTGTCAACACCGACAGACCAGATACAGCTTCCTTACTTCATTGCTGGCGACAGTCGGGTCAATGCCAGGATGCTGATCACGACAGCGGAGGCGACTACCAACAGGACCATGTACGTCTCGTACCAGCGATAGAAATTTCGGATCTTTGGGGCTTCGCGGAACGACTGATCGAGATAGTCCCTGAGCAAGGTCACTTCTTCCCTGCGGTAATCCAGCCAGGAAGCGACGCCTGCTAACAGGAAGGCGCATGTGAACGCCGCCACGATCGCTTGAAGCAACAACAAGCCGATCAAGCCCTTGTGGGCGTTATCGGCGCTGATGCCCCAGCCTCGATACCCGACGAACAGGGCAAGACCGGCGGTCACGATCGCTGCCGTCAGCGTTTGATACAAACTCAAGAACTTGTGCGCTGAATCGTTCAAAGCAGCGAGTTGGCTGTTGATGTACTTGTATCGCTCCAACACAACGGCATCTAGCTTTTCGTTGTTGTCTCCCACGAGGGAATCGTACTCGAACCTCGCGATTGCACTCAGACCGCAGCGTCGCGGGTATGGGCGACACAGGGGGCGAACGCAGTGCGGCTATTGGGCTGTAGCCCTCCGCCATGCGCAAGTTTCATCGGTTCAGAACCGTCGCCTTTCGAAACCGGGCTCCTGTGATGCTGAAACAGCGATGCGCATGAGTCTGATGTAGAAGTATGGAGAGCGCCGGCGCATCGCCGGTTTGCGTCACGCGCCGAAGTGATCGTGCGGTGCTGAGGCAGATTTGCGACCATACGAACGAAAAGGGCACATGACGACACTGTGGGCCAACCTCGAAGCAAAAGGCACCGCGGACTCTATCGCGAAAACAAAGAAGCTCGTCGAATATGCGTCCGGGATGCTCAATCTGGTCAGAGATACCTTTCCGACGTACACACTGCACAATTGCGTACATGCTGAAAACGTCATCAAACTTATGGAAGAATTGCTCGATAATGACATCAGTCGCCTCACGGCAGTCGAATCGGCGTTTCTTATACTGTCGGCCTACTATCACGATATTGGAATGGTCTTCACTGAAGATGAGAAGACCAGGATTAGCAAGGAAGGGTCGTTTGACACCTATCTGCGCCACCATCCTGAGCACTACTTAGCGTTCCGTGAGAGTGGCGAACTCAGCGATTCAATTGCTGAAGGTTATTGCCGATGGAGACACCCAGATCGAGTTTACGATTTCTTGAGCTCTAACGCGCTTGACCAGGAATGGTTTAAGTGGGGAAAGATATCGATCCGAAACTACCTCGGCAAAGTATGTCAGAGTCACGGCTACCCAGCCGATGATTTGAAGAGCGATGAATTCACGTCTGATTTCCTCTTAGGGGAATGTGATCTTCGTTTCTGCGCAATAATCTTGAGGATAGCGGACATTCTTGACTTCGATAATTCTCGGTCGCCCGACAGCATCTATCGGGCGCTTGGTATAGGAATGCGGGCAGACCCTCGAACCGCTGAGAGCGATATCGAATGGCGTAAACATCTAAGTTCGGAAGGATTCAAATTCGGAACGAATCGAGACGGGAGTAGGTCTCTCCAACTGCAGTGCGGTCCCGACAATCCGGCCGTGGAGAGCGACGTGCGAAATTTCATCGATGTCATCGACCAAGAGCTGGCATTTTGTCAGCGGATAATTAGATATTGTTCTGATCGGTGGTCAGATTTTGTGTTGCCAACCAAGGTGGATCGGCGGGGCATCATCAGTCAGGGTTATAAATATGGCGAATTTAGGTTTGATTTCGACCGCGAATCGATTCTAGAGCTCTTCATGGGTGAGCGCCTATACGGTGATCCTCTCGTGTTCATTCGAGAACTCATCCAAAACGCGATAGACGCCACTCAAGCGCGGAGTTTGATATCGGGCACCAATTCGGTTGATGCAGGGTGGGAGATAAACTGCTCGAGTTGGACAGACAAAGACGGCCGGCAGTGGATCCGGATCGATGATAATGGCATCGGCATGAATCAGTACATCGTGGAGAATTTCCTCTTGAAAATCGGTCGATCGTACTATTTATCCAAGGAATTCCAGGCCGACGTTGTCAGAACGGGGATAGTGGAAAAACCGTCAATTGTGTCCATTGGACGATTTGGTGTAGGTCTTCTTTCAGTCTTCATGGTAGGCGACCTTGTCGAGCTGTCGACCCGTCGACAGCTTGCTGATTCTCGAGTTGACGCCCCTCTGCGGATGTCCTTCAATGAACTGTCTGGCTTTGCGATCGTTCAAGAACCGCCTGACACGCCACATCCATTTCCTGGCCCCGTAGGACCCGAATTCGGGTACAGATCACAGCCCGGCACTTCGATAGCGGTACGCATTGATCCGCGTAAATTTAGCCCGGTTATTCACCTTGATCAATTAGTACGATCGCACCTGCTCGGCACCGCCGTACCCGTTCGGGTCAACGGCAACTTGATCGAGGATGGTCGGCCAACGTCCTGGAAAGACGCGCCTACGCAATCATTCGACGTGCCAGTGCAATGGAATCTTGAGACGGTACTGGAAACACTGCGCGGCCAGTTAGATGCCGAGTTGCCACAGGATATCATTGACGGAATTCTCGACATTAAAGTTCGTATCACCACATTCAAGATCGATCCCGCGATTACCATCGAAGGACTTAGCGGACGAGGATTCGTCGTTTCTGTGGACGCCCGCAAGTTGACGGCCGCAACAAAGAGTTTGGCGCTGAGTCAATTTCCCGGTTTCAAGAACTTCGAGGAATGGAACAGTCTTTCGGGCGCGAGCCGAATGGTTCAAGAGAGTATGTTCAAAGTTGCTTTCGATTCTACTGTGTATTTGAGGCCAATTGGCGTGCCTAATCTCCCGCTATCAAACCTAAAATTAAATTTCTTCGATCGTCACTCTTCCGTTTCCCGCTTAGTAGCCGCGCTGCGTCAGGAACTTCACGGAGACATCGAAGAAGTGGGAATTGAGGAGTTGAGGCTTAAGGATGACGTCGAAAAGATCTATGGAAGTCAAGGCGAATCCGGGATAATAGGAGAACTTCGGGGTGTCGTTGATTGGCAGCAGGTATTAGACCGAATCGGCTTTCATGGTAATTCGTTACACGCCTGGAGCCATAACGGCGTTCGACTTCCACGGCCAAGTACATCTTCGTACTGGATGGAGTATAGGTGGTGGGCGAGCGGGGTCAATGACTTGGCAGAACCATCGCCAGCGGGCGTCGCTGGGCAATTCGCACGGGTCTACGGCGAGATATGTCTAGAGAACAGCCTTCGTCCGGAGCTTAACGTGGCCCGGGATCAGATCAAGGGGGCGCCGTTCGTCTTGTATTCCGCTATAGTGCTAGCTCTTCTACGTGCAACACAGCCGGAGCGACGGTTGGTAGCTCCCGGCGTCGTGGACATCGACGGCACGACAGACGGAACAGGAAGGATCGCCCAGTATGGCTACAAGAAGTGGACGCTCGGCGATATTGTTGGCGACCCGCTAATTGTGGCGGGAGATGGCTGGCTATGCGAGCCGATCATACGAACGGTAGATGACAGACTGCTATCCGTCCGTAACATTCAGGACATATGCAGCGAGGGCGGGCGCGTGGCGCTAGATTTTGAGTCCCGAATCGTCGATTCCCGAATACTGGGGGCTAGCGGGCAGGACGCGTTCGATTGTTTATCCAGGGGTTTGATGTGCTTACATTTGGAGCTGGTCGTCAACGCCGATGGCGAAACTTACGCTGTTCGCTCTGGCAACACGGCGGATGTTCACGATCTGTATCCGTTCCCGCCGGGGCTATTCCTGCCATACGAAGAAGACAATATTATCTTGTATATACGACGGGATCGATTGGGGCCCTTTTCCGTACTGGACCGTCGTGGATATCCGCTCAACTGTCGCCACGCTTTGGTTCAATGGTACTTCAGCGTCCGCGGAGTCCTGTTGGAGGCTATGCCCACAGCGGATCTTGGAATTATTAAAGCATTGCAGAACCTGCAGTTGTTATGTCTCGATGCTGCGGATCCGATGTTTACGACGTACTTGCAGAACTTTCGTATTTTTGACGGCGACGTCGTCGAGGATCCTCTCGGGAATCTTCAATCTTTCATATCGGAAATAAATACTCATCTGTCGAGGTATGCAATCGCGCCCTTCGATGGCCGAATAGACAAGTCGCATGTGCGGTTCCTTGACTAACCGCTCACAGTGCCGATACGGCATGGTCGTGCGCTTCGCGGCTAAGCGGCCACCCAGGGGGGTTGCTTCGGTTGCTTGAGAAAGGGGACGGCCCGAACCCGAACCCGGACAACCTGGCGGATTCCGGCAGTAGGGCCTTGCTGACGGCTGAGCGGCGGCCTTGCCGATGATGGAAGCTCTGCATGTCGGCGTGGGTCGCTTTAGGTCCGCTCGGCGTCGGTTTCGGCAGGCGAGCGCAGGAATTTTTATCGACGCTCAAAGGCTATCCACCCTGGTCTTGTCCGTCCATCACCGGTACCGGAACGGCAGGGCAAACCCTGCGGGACCGAACTCTCAGGAGACTCAGGAGTCGACTGAGCTCCGTGGTCGGCGTAGCCGATGCTATTCGGTGTCCGGCCTCCATAGAATCGCGCTTGGAGCGGATGCCCTCGGTTATGCCTTTGTCTAGACCGCAAGTCTGCGTTTTCGCGACCCTGGTCTGGCTCCTCCGACCATCACCGGTGTTCCGTCGCGACTGCATTCGCAGGCTTTAAACTGACGTGATGTCGAAGCTGCAGCTGGTTCAGGAGCCGTCCGCCGACGCACTGCTCGAGTCCAACCCGTTCGCACTGCTGGTCGGGATGCTCCTGGATCAGCAGATTCCGATGGAAGTGGCGTTCGCCGGGCCGAAGAAGCTCGAGGACCGGATGGGCTCGCTCGATGCGCGCGAGATCGCCGAGTACAACCCCGACAAGTTCGCCGAGCTGTTCGCGCAAACCCCTGCGGTGCACCGCTTTCCGGGTTCCATGGCCAAGCGCGTGCAGGCCCTGTCGCAGGTGATCGTCGACGAGTACGACGGCAACGCCGCGGCCCTGTGGACCACCGGCAACCCCGACGGTAAAGAGGTGCTGCGCCGGCTCAAGGCGCTGCCCGGCTTCGGTGAGCAGAAGGCCAAGATCTTCCTGGCGCTGCTCGGCAAGCAGTACGGCGTCACACCCGAGGGCTGGCGCGCCGCCGCCGGCGACTACGGCAAGCAGGGCACGCACATGTCCGTCGCCGACGTCGTCGACAAGGGCTCACTGGACCAGGTTCGCGCCTACAAGAAGCAGATGAAAGCAGTGGCGAAGGCCGCCAAGGCCTGAGTGTTGATTCGAGCGTGGGGGATGACGAGGAGATTCTCGCGATTCCCCTCGTCAAGCCCCACGCTCGACGCGATCAGAGCGGCGGACCGTCGAACCGCTCGCGGGTGGTGAACTCCGAAACCGGACGCCGGGTCAGCTTCGTCACCTGCTTGACGGGCTTGCCCAGCGGCAGCATGCACGCGACGGCGTAGTTGTCCGGGATGCCGAGCAGCTCGCGCACCTTGGGCTCCTGCGCGACCACCATGGTCGTCAGCACGCCGCCGTAGCCCTCGTTGCGCGCGGCCAGCAGGATGTTCCAGACGAAGGGGTAGATCGACGCGCCGCTGATCACACCGATGCGGTCCAGGTGCTGATCGAACGCCGCTGCCACGCCGAGGTCCAGGCACACCGCGAGCACGACCTCGGCGCCCAGCAGCGTCCCGGTGACCATGCCATCGGGTACCGGGGTCGCCGCCACGACCGCCGGATCAACCCCGCAGGGCTGCAACGGGTTCCACGGCCCTTCGCCGGCGGCCATCTGAGCGATGTACTGCCGGGCGCCCGGCTTGGACAGTTCGCCCAGCTTCTTGCGGGTTTCGACGTCACGGACCGCGATCACCCGCGCGCCCTGCCGGTTGCCGCCACTCGGGGCGAAGCGCGCGTTGTCGAGGATGCGCTCGAGCACGTCGTCGGGCAGGGGCTCGCCGCTGAACTTGCGGACAGCCCCGGTCGTGCGCATGACGTCGTAAATCGGCTCTTCATGATTGAGGGTGTAGAACGGTCAGCTGCTGTCGGCCTGTGATTGGGGTGTCTGGTTGGCTGGGTGTG
>NZ_JBJIAL010000037.1:0-52686 GCF_045310895.1 Mycobacterium sp. SMC-18 | reverse complement strand
CTACTATTCCCAACTCGTGACCGGTAGACCGGCCGGATCACAGAAACCTGAGGGTGCATGAAACCCGGGACGGTTCAGCTTCTATGCTGAGTCTGGCTGGGGAGAGGGGCGATTATGGCGGGAACGGCGCTGAAGCCGGTCATCGAGGCAGGAACCCATCGGGCAACATGGACGTTGTCCAAGCCTCCCGATTCTGAAACCTGGCAGGTACCCGGCGAGGTTGACCTGCAAGAGCTCAGGCAGCCCGGCGGCGGGGTCTTCGGAAAAGCCCCAGTGAACTGGACGCGGAGCGGAAACTCGATGGGAGCTGGGTTCCCGCAGCACTTCAAGTACCCCCTCGTGCACGGCGAACTCGATGGCGGTTTGGACGTCGTGCTCATCGACGCCGTCCTCACCGTCTCCGGTGAGGGCAGCCGCGACGGGTTCATGTCCCATAAAGGACCTAACGCGTATTTCGACGCCTGGGCGGCGCTCGTGGGGCACACGATGCCGACCGACGGTCCCGTTCTGGTCGATGGCGGCGTGATCCAGGTGCCTTATCTCGAAGCCTTCGGGGGACGAAGCCCTCTTGCGGAGGTGCACATGCCCCATGGCAACCTGTATGAGCAGGACGAACCGTTGTTCAGCGCCACCATCGACAAGAGCAGCCTCCAAACATGGCGTGACGACGACGCCGAGGTGTCGCTCTACTATCAGCTCTCGGCGGATGTCGGCAGCTGGTACAGCTTTGGTCTAGCTTTCAGTCCCGTCGTCTCGGTGGAGCTCACCACACCTATCCCACTGGTCGAGTTCCTGATGCAGTGGGCGTGGCCGCTGCGGGGGCTCATCGCAGCCGCGACGGGCAAGCGGGTGGACATCAGCTACTTGACCTGCTCACCAGTTACAGTTGGAGACGACCGCCCGCACGGGCGCCGACAATGCCAGGTGTTCAACGCATCGATCGCGCAAACGCCCTACACATCAACACGGTCGCTGCGGGACAAGGACGTCTCGGATATACGCCTTGCCTCCGACGACCAGTCACTGCTGGAGTTGCTCCGCCGCTGGCAGGCACTCCAAGCCGAACAGAACCCGATCCTCAACACCTACGACATCACGGCGGTCGGGCGGAATCAGCACCCACGAGCGAGGTACCTCCTTCTGCTCCAGGCGCTCGAAGGGCTGTGCGGATACGAGAAGCGATTCGAGGAGCAGCAATCGACGTTCGTAACGGAGCGCGAATCAGTCATGACGAGGTGCCAGGAAGTCTTGGACGGCGCAGCCCTCCGATTCGTTAAGAAGTATTTGGCGAAGCGGCGCCCCGTCGGGCTCGACTCCGTGCTCGGCGAAATGTTCGGCGCTCTGCCTGTCGACATGGAACCTCATCTCGCCGAGGGCGCACTGGTGCAATCGGTACGTTCGGACAATCCCTCAATTACCTCGACTCTGGATGCGCTTCGCGTCGTTCGCAACGATCTGTCGCATGGGAACAAGACCTACGACCGACGGGAACTGTCCGACGCTGCCGATACCCTCGAACGAGTAGTCAGAGCACATCTACTTCGTCTCCTTGGCACGTCCGACGCGATACTCACCCGAGTGCTGACACCCGAGAGGTGAGTCCGGGACACACGACGAGGGAGAGGCCACGTGAAGTCGGCCTGTCAGCGCAGAGCCTGTAGGAATTGCAGCGTTTCGTGAGACAAACCCCGGTGTATCCGACGTGAGAGAGATGGAATCGTCGCCGGTCGGGGGCGCGACGACATGCAGTCAAAGATGAGAACCTACACCGCGCAACTGCCCCCGCGCGGCCCGCCGGCCAACGACGCCCCTCGAACTCCCGCACCACTGTTCGCCGAGTGGGTGCTCAACGATCGCAGTCCGCGGCGCTGCACCTTACGTCAAGCACCGTTGATGGCGATCAAATCAGCGTCAAGATATCTTGACAGCAGTTGGTAGACTCCTATCGTGGGATGGGAGTACGCACCCGGCGGCAGAAGCGGCGAATGGCATGAGGGCTATCTCGTGGCCGAATTCGATGACGGCCAGCGGGCATTCGGTCTCTTCGGCATCGGCATCCCGGCCGGACACTTGGCCGTCGACCAATACGGCGACGGAACCTGGGGCGAAGAAGCCGTCCGCCGCCACGGCGGCCGGCCCGAGTTCCAGACACGCCCCGCCGGCGAGGTCATCGGTTGGCGAGTCACCTGCAATTGCTACCAGTCAGGATCAGAAGCACCCGACCACCGATGGTTCAGCCGACAACTCTGGACACGGGTACCCTCGCCAACGCGCCATGATCCCAAGGCATTTCGCATCTACGCCGCCGACGAGGACGTACTCGACGTGATCAGCGGTGACGCGAATCCCGCGGCCCACGACGTATGGTGGCGCGACCACATCAGCGAGCTTGACGCAGCGATGGCGATTCGTGTTGCAGCCGAGGCCGTCCGTGCCGGCGAGGAGCAGCTCGACCGCGCTGTCGCCAGCGCACGACGCCAGAACCTGACCTGGGCCAAAATCGGTGCGGCAGCGGGAATGACTGGTCAAGCCGCCCACGCACGTTGGTCAAAGCGAATGATCCCAGCGGGGTTGACTGAACCTGCGCAGGGCACGATCGGCCAGTTTCTAGCCGCCGACCCAGGTCTCCCCTCGCGATTCAATCCCAACCTGGCGGTCTGTGTTGACGGTGAAGGCGTGCCTCCCGCTTTCAGGAGCGGACACCACTCCGGCGCCGACGACTCCCTACCGAGCGTAACGGCGGAATCCCTTGCTAGCGAACTGCGTTCACGCGGATGGGTCGCGCGCGAGAGCGGGACCGAGGAGGACACCGAGCAGGTATGCGAAATCGACGAAGACGACCACGGCCAAGGAGTGGACGTCAACGTCTACTTCCTCCGGTACGAGCCCGCAACGTGGATCGTGGGCGCGAACACGCACCATGCACCCACGCCCAGCACCGTTGCCGAGCTGGCTGACCGCATCATCGCAACAATCAGTGAGGACGCCCGGTGAGCACCGCGTATTACAACGAAGAGGCCTTTTTCGAGGCTTGGCGCAAAGGCGTACAAATCGCCGGGGCTCTCTATTTCGGCGACGGCCATACGTCGAACGTCGAGACAGCCACGAGCAAGTACGACCTAGCGCCGGACTACGACGCCGTCATGAGCGCCCTTGGCACCCTTTCCTCCGGCGAGGCGGTGTTCCTCGCCGCGATGTACAGCTTCTACAACGACGATGCCGGCGGCAAAATGCTGGCCCAGCTCGACGCCCCAGGCCTTGCCGGTATCTCGGCGCACCTGGACGAAGCCCGCTGCCGGGTAATTGCTGATCTTTTGGTCTCCTACGCCGGATGGTAGCCATACCCATGTCCGACAACGCCACCCCGGCCAACAAGTGCGATATCGGGCTGCTCCCGGTGATACGCGCCGAGCCACGGTTGCTCACCCTCACCTAGGCCCCCACGACCCCCGGCGCCGGAATCGCCCGGGCGGCATCTCCTTATAGCGAAAGGAACCAAAGCACCCGTGCCGCCGATCCCCATCGAGTGGCTTGGACCCAACAACACCTTTGGGGCCAACGTTCCCGGCTTAGACGAAATCGGCGCGATAGCCATCCCATACGCCCGGCTCCCAGGCCGGGCCGCGACCGCCTACCGCCCGCGCTACACATACTGGGCTGACATCGCCGACGAACTGATGGAAGACCTGATGGCCCTTCCTGGAGCTGGCGAACGTACCCTGCGCGCCACCCTGGCCGCCGCGATCGAAACCGTCGCCGCACACCGCGCAGCCCGAGGTCGACGCCGGCTCACCGCACCCGCGGCCGCTCATGTCCTCCTCGATCGTCTAGGTCCAATCGACCGGACCCTGCTTACCCGCCTCGTGTTCCCGATCGACCCGCACCCTCGCGAAGACGTCGCGGCCGATCTTGGCGTCGACCCGGCATGGTTCGAGCGCAACCGGCCCCGCACCAAACGCCGGTTCGCCGAAATGCTCGCCGAGCCGGCCCACCAGGACGTGACCCGCCACGCCCGCGCTCTGCGGACTGTTCTTGGCCCCTACACACCCAGCCAGCGCGTTATCCACCATCTCAGGGAGTTTCGCTTAGACCCTTACGGCGCTGAGGCTCAGATGTACCTGTATCTCGCCGGACCGTACGCGCCTCGCGGCGACTGGCACGAGAACCGTGCCATCGACGGTCAGCGTCGAGTGCTCGACGTCGTGGCGCGCGCATTCGACACTTCCCCCGTTCAAACGGACAAGACACTCACCGCGAAGCTCGTCGAAGCGGGCATGCCCGCTGCCGTCGTCCCGACGTTTCTCGGCACTTTCTTCAGCCTGCGCCGCCTCAATGGTGTCTGCGTGCAGTGGGGTTCGACGTCAGGTGAGCAGGCCGAAGCGGTCTTGCACGCGATGGGCAAGCCGATGACTGGCGCGGACATTCACGCGATGATCGGCCGCCAGGCGCTGACACTGGAGACGCTCATGGGAACGCTGTACACCGACGACCGCTTCGTCCGGGCATCGAGAACCACCTGGGCCTTGCGGGCGTGGGGAACGGTCCAGTATCAGGGCGTTGTCGACGAGATCGGCCGCCGCATCGACGCGGCCGGGGGCCGCGTACGCAGCGCTGACCTGGTCGCTGACATTCTGGCCGCAGTGCCCGATGTTGCCGAATCGTCCGTGCGTGGATACATGGCATCCCTGGCCTTCATCTCCGAAGACGGCACTCTACGCCGCCGTCGTGACGATGACCCCTTGCCGGCCCAGCCTCACTGGAACACCGCACGCGGAACCTTCCAGCACGGCAATACCATTCGACTCGCCCTACCTGTCACGAGCGAGCTGTTGCGCGGCTCCGCGGTCCAAATTCCGGCGGCCACCGCAGCCGGCGCGGGAGTGCAACCCGGCGTGCGGCGGAACTTCGGCACAACTGCCGGAGACGTCGCGATGATTTGGCCGCTGTGGAGCACCAACGGGCCACGCCTCGGAACTATTCGCGCACTCGCCAAGTCCCACGGCGCGCAGATCGGCGACACCGTGGTGCTGATCTTCGACACCGCCAAAGAGACGCTCACTGCCCGCCGCATTCCCGCGGGCACCACCGGCGAGCCTCTGCTCGAGCTCGTTCTCGGGACGAAGAGGATCACGCTACGCAGTATCGCCACAAGGCTGGACTGTTCACCCCAGGACGTTCACACCATCCTGACCCGGCGCGGCGATACCGCCCTCGCCGCCGTCGTCACCCGGGTCTGTCAGTCCCTTGCGCCAAAATAGAACGCACTACGCCGCGATTCACCGCACCGCACCGAAGGCCGAGGAACAGATGATCACCGATAGCCGAGAAACAGCCCCCGCCAGCACCGCGTTCGAACCAGCGCGCGTCGGCTTCGCGAACGGCGAGGTGAAGGTCGTCCACCGCGCCGAAATCGATGATCGGACCGGAAGGCTCACCATCGTCGACCGCGTCAGCTACCCCGATCCGAACGACAATCAGTTGAGCGAAGCTGAGCACGTTCGCCACTATGCCGCGCATGCTTGGACATGGGTTGAACCTGAAATCGACAGCGGCACACTGTGGGTTCAGCACTACCCGTGCACACAGGACGGAGAGCCGCTCAACGATCGCACCGCCTGGTTCCGTCTGGCATGGATGGTGCCGCGCGAGGAAGCGGTGAAAGTCGCTGCGCGATACGTTGCTGACCAATTCACCTACCGCTGGACCGATGTCGCGCCGCACATCGAGCAGGACCTCGAACCGCCGGTCCGGACATTTGCACGGCCGTTGGTGGACCGCCAGGGCAGGTTCCACAATCTCGCGTTCCGCTGGCTGCCGCACCCCGCTACGTGGCCGGAGTCGAGGTCGTGATGAAGATGGTTGTCGGTGACCGTTTGCGCATTCGGTGCCGGCCGGTATCCGAGTGGATACTGCCGCAACGCGATTCCGTCACACCGCCGACCAGCCCGCAAAGAATCGGACACCGATGAACGAGTACGAGCACAGGGCGCAAGAGGTGATAAACGGGCTCACCACGTTCCTCCACAACTTGTGGGTCCGTCAGCTACTTGGACAGGCACTTGAGGCGGCCCGCGGCGGAACTCTCGCGCTCGACTGGCGGGACCGACTGACCAGTCCCACCGGTTGCCCCCCGGACGTGGCCGCCCTTGCCCTTGAAGAAGTGCGGCAGCTGCCTGTCGCCGCGTGGGAGCCGGCCGCGTCGGCGAGCTGGGACGAGGCGTTGGGATCATGGTTCGCCACCACCCGGGCGCTGCTGGTCCAGGACTACATCCAAAAGGCCGCACAGCAGCACCACGCGCTGGAGACTCGATCGAAGATCTTTCTGCACTTAGCGCCAGGCCCCTCCGACAAATTTGCGGATATGGTCCGCCGGGAGGAGTACGGGTCGGACGTTGCCACCTTCAATCTTCTGAGACAGCAGACCAACCTTCACATCGTGCACCGCGACCGCGCGTGCGCGTCCTATCTGGCTGGTCTCGCCGCCGGAGGCAGACCCAATGACTGGGTCGCCTGGTTCTCGCAGCGCATCGACACCTGGGAAGACCGATCCGCCGCTGAGAGCAACCGGATGCAGCTGGACTGGATCACCAAAAACTGGGAGCAACTACCGCTCTACTGGTTGAGCTGACACAGGCTAACGGGAGCACGGTTGCCACCTCGTTTCTGCCCCGATGTCGGGGTCAGAGCCACTTTAGGCGCCTTACTGATCGGATTCCTCGGTGGCTTCCGACAGGATGCCCTTCGTCAGGGCCGCCGGAGTCGTACCCAGGGCGGCCGAAATGCGTGCCAGGAGGCCGACTGTGATGTTCCGACGCCCGTTTTCGACCTGGTTGACGTAGGTCCGGTGGATGTTGGCGCGTTCAGCTAGAACACCTTGCGCGAGGCCCAGCTTTTCGCGTCGGGCCTTGATCTTCGCGCCCAGGCGCTCCAGGACGGCGGGGTCGTCATCGTCGGACATTCGGACCTGCTTTCTGGGTGCTGATGTAGCACATAGTCTACGGTCCAGGGTGTCGATCGCGAACTCAGAACAGTCCTTCACCGGTCGCCTCCTGCCACCATTGCTCAAATCCGCCGCGCTTCTTGGATTGCGGCCCGGCGGGGGCCGCGACGAACAGATGATCGGCGTCGCCATCGGACCGGTCCCGCAGGATGTGGCGCACGATGCCGTCGGCCCCGACCACTCGCTCGCCAGGCTGGGCCGCGAGTTGATCAGCCATGGCCGTGCGTGTGCCGGTGGCCAGGACGTCGAGCGCGCGCGCTGTGATCCCTGTGCCATTCCGTGCACGCCGGACAACCCGGCGTACCTCGTAGAGGGACCACTCAGCGGAGTCCAGCCGGGACTGAAAGAGTGCCAGCGCCTCGGTGAGTTCTGCATCGGCGACCAGGTCCGCAGCGCTGCTGCCGACGATCAAGGTTTGGGACGGATTAATGCTGCGTGCAACGTATTCCAGGAACAGTGCGTCTGCCGCTAGGTGCGGTTCGCGCCGGTAGCGGCTGATGACCTGATCCCGGCCCGCTGCGCTGCTCATAGCGAAAGGGCAGAAGCCGCAACACGATTTCGGGATTTCTTCGCCGAGTACATCCAGTACGTATTGAGCGCAGTCGCGGCGGGTCCAGCCCCAATCTTGCAAGGGGTACCAGCCGACCCGCAGATCGGTGTCGTGTAGGCGGTCCTTGTCCGAGCGCGACCGCTCATCGGCTTCGAAGCCCACGGCGTGACGGTACCTGTGGCCTTTGGTGATTCGAGCGATCACCGGATCGAGGGCGTCGCCCTTGGCATGCACCGAGCACAGTCGTTTGCCGCCCAGCTGGGGAAGTGTTGCCGCAGCGAGCATTTCGTCGCCCAGGGTGTAGACGCCGTCGGAATGCAGGCGTGACGGCGAGCGCGAGTCGTCGAGGACGACGACGCCGGCTCCCGCGCGTGTGGTTCGGCGCTGCGCGCGGGCCACCTGAACAAACCGCACCGAGTGGGCTGCGAGCATCGGGATGATCAACCGGGACATCGCGCTGATGGTGGCCTGGCTCTCGTGTCCGGTCATCGCCGATACCACTGCCAATTCGGACAAATCGAAGTCCCTCGACGTCGGGTCGGTCATCCAGCGCACGAGCATTGAGGTGGAGTCCAGGCCCAGCCCAAAGGACGCCACCACCGTTGGTGCGGGTTCGCTCTGATCAAGGCCGCCGAGTCGATCATGGTGACCGGGCGTGTCCCTGAGAGTGTTTGTTGCTGCGGCCATTTCGCATCTTTCATTCCACTTCAGCTGTTGCCTATAGTCTACAGCGCGATGTAGACTATAGGCAACACGCCGGAAGGGAAGGCCTCAGCCAAATGAGCGATCTCACCACTGACCAGCGATGGCTGCTCTATTTCATCGGTGGATGGACGATCCGCGACTGCCTGATCGACTCCACCGGCACCGACCACCTGATGCAGTCCATGGCCGGGGGGTACAACCATAAGCCCCCCACTGGCGGCCCGGAATGGATGACCGCCTACGAAACACGCAACGGCAAAGTCGTCTCACCCGGCCACGGCGACGTGCGGGTAGTTGTCACCAAAGCGCAGATCAACGCCTACGCCCGAAGCCTGCCGACCTCCATTCGCGACGAACTCATCGCCGCCAGAGACGAGGAAACCACGGAACGTAACCGCACCCTCGGCTGGTGCCACTGCCCCCATGCCCACATCGCGCCGAACGCCCATAGCGGCCCGTGCACCCGCTACCACCCCACTGAAGACGAAGACCACGCGCACTACCTGGAAGCAGACCGACTCCGGGCCATTACCAAAGACATCCTGCGCCGCGCCCTGCGCCTCGACGAACAGGCCGAACAACTCGACCTGTTCACGCTCTGACAGTCACCAAATACCCGACACACCAAAGGAGTACGCCATGACGACAACCACCTACGTCGCCACCGTCGCCCCATTCGATACCGCTGCCACCGAGGACAGCGGCCCACTTGCGCGCGTCAGGTACGTTACCGAAAATCACACCTTCGTCCGCGTCACTCGCGTGCAGCACGACGTCCTGCCCGCCGTCACCGGATACGGTCTCGACTTCTGGCTGACCGTGGACACTCTGGCCCGGCAGGTTCACCGCCACATCCTGGAGCTGATCGCTGCCCGAAAAATCCACCACGTCACCAGCTTTCAGGAGCTCTCACCCGAGCACCGCGCAAAGATCGACCACTCCCCCGAATTGGCAGACCTCGGCCCAAACGGCTTGCTCTACGTCCACTTACGCGTCACCGATCTGCTTCGGTTCGGCTGACCCACAACGCCTCATCACCTCCGACCGCCGCACCCCGATCACCATCACCCGACACCACGAAGGACCATCATGAGCAACCACCTCGAATGGGGACACGCCCACACAGCTCTCGCCGAGATGCGACCAGCGGACAAGCACGACCGCCGCGACTACCTCCACGCGGCCAAACCTCAGCCGCCGTACCCGCCCATCTGGCAAGCCAATCTCGTCAACTCCGACGGCGACGGCCTCGCCCTCATCGGCACCCGCGAGGCACTACTGACCTTCCTGGACACGGCCCGCGCCCACGTCTCCCACCACACCGATCCGGGCCGCGACCACGCCTGAACCACGCCCGACTCATCCTCTCCCCCATCGCACCCGAAGGACCCCAACAATGGCACTCACCGAGCCCGTCGACCCCTCCGACATCAACCTCGTCCTCCAGAACGGCATTGGACCGCAACTGGAATGGCAACTGGACGCATCCGAACTCGAACGCCGGCTCGATGCCGCCGCCTATGCCGCCGCGGCGATCCTCAACACCCCGTTCTACGAAGACGACCTCAGCGCCGCCGAACGCGCGAGTGCCGAGCAGGCCTACGCCCAGGCTCCATACGCGATCCGCGAGAGCACCCACTGACGTCATGTGCACGATCGACCCCGACATCGACTACGACTCCCCGCACGGGGCACGCGGATACGGCCAGACACTGATGGCCCTGTCAAAGCTGCTCGCCGCCGACTGGCACGTCACCGATTCCGGGGGCGGCTGCCAGCTCATCGTCTCCGGTGCTGTGCTGGAGGGCGGCTACCGCATCCAGGTCTCCGACCAGGGCGGCCCACTGTCGCCCTACCTGCACCGTGTCCGCGCCTGCCGAGCTGGGCGCACCGTCGGCTGGGCCGTCGGAATCTACACCGCCGCAACCGACTACGCCGAGCTGCACGGCTGGGCCGACACCGCCGACAACCACGCCGATATCGCCGCGCTGACCGCTGCCGCACTCGATGACTGCCGCCGCCACCGCGGCGCCACCTGCCACTGCCCCACCACCGAAAGGAACTGATCACCATGTCCCTCGCCGCGTTCGAAAAGTGCGCCCGCTGGCACTTCGCCAACCCGCCGGCCACCTGGACCGTGCACAAGGTCGACGCCCGCACCTGGCACGTCCGCGCCGCCGACGGAGCAGTCATCGACCGCTTCACCACCAAACGCGCAGCCGAGCAGGCCTGCACCGACGGCACCTACGTCAAGCTGTGGCACGCGAAAACCGCGTGGTACATGGGAACCGGCGCCGACCCCCGCGAACGCGCCCTCACCGACGAGGAACGGGCCATCGTCGACGAGATTGTCGGTTATGTGAACCGGAACACGACGACCTTCGAGGAGGCCGCAGCAGACCAGTTGCGGCGCATTCGATTCCGCGACCGTGACGCCGACGACACCGAAGTCTGGGAGGCGACAGTCTTGCCTGACGGACGGTACGCGGTCAAAGGCGTGCACTGGTGGACCTTTGCGGAGGCCGAGCTCGAGTTCGTGGACTACCCGGAAACAACGCAAGGAGAGCAGCAGGTGCCCGATGAGCTTGACGAGCTCGCCGCAGCGTGCGACCACTGGGACCGGATCATCGAGAGCGACTTGGCGACCAACGATGCCGAGCACGAGGCGGCACTGAGGATCATCGAGATAGCCCGCCGTGTCACGGCCCGGCCACGCAACGAAGCGAACGTGTAACTGCCCCAATTAGTTCGGGGCCGACCCCGCAGCGGGTCGGCCCCGGAAGCCGTACTCAGAATTAAGCTTTTAGCACCCCTAAACTGTTGCCTATAGTCAACACTACGGTGTAGACTATAGGCAACCCCCGGTGAGGGTGACCGGGACGAAAGAGGGGACACGCCAATGACTTCCACCGCCGAATACCGCCCAGCACTCGGCAAGCGACGCTTCGCGCACGACGACCTGGTGGCCGTCGACCTGTTCTCCGGCTTCGGCGGATTGACCAGAGGCATTGCACAAGCAGGCTTCACGACCATCTGCGCGGCCAACCACAACGAGTACAAGATCGCCGTTCACGAGGCCAACCACCCCGAGGCCGAACACTGGATCGCCGACCTGGTGGACAAAGAATCCTCGTCCTACCACTCGGTGCGGGACCTGCCCGCCGCCGATCTACTCGCCGCCGGCGTGAGCTGCGTCAACCACAGCCAGGCCAACACCAAGAAGGCCTACGAACAAGGACTTTCGCTTTTCGACTTGGAAGACCCCGAGTTCGAGGACAGCGTCACTCGCTCCGAGCGCGACCGCGCCACCGCAAACTGCGTCCTGCACTACGCCGCCACCCATCACCCGCGCCTGATCCTGGTCGAGTGCACCACCGAATTGACCTCCTGGGGACCGGCCATCCAAGGCAAGCGCAAGGTCGGCGACGGCAGCACCTACCGCTGGTGGCTCAAGCAGTTCGATTTGCTCGGTTACAACCACCGCGTTCTCTACCTGAACTCCATGTTCTTCGGAGTTCCCCAGTCGCGTGATCGCCTGTACATCGCCTTCTGGGACAAGAAGATTCCGACACCCGACCTGGAACACCGCCCGCTCGCCGCTTGCAGCTTCTGCGACAAGATCGTCGAGGCCGTGTGGACGTGGAAGACCGGAGTGCCCCCCACCGGGTCGGTGCGCTACGGCAAGCAGTACGAGTATCGCTGCCCCTCCTGCCGCAAAGCCGTGGTCCCGCGCATGACGCCGTCACTGGCCGCGATGGACCTGACCGACCTGGGAACCCGCATCGGAGACCGAAAGAAGCCCCTCGCCGCGGCGACCATGGCCCGCGCCGAGCGGTGCCGCCAGCGGTTCGCCGAGTTCCCCGCCGTGTTGATGCCGGCCAAAGCGCTGCACGGTTCTGAGCGCCACCCCTGGCAGCCGATGGCCACGCAGACCAGCCAGCAGGAGACCGCGATCCTGTCGACCGGTGCCCTGGTCGCCGCAGCCGGCAACACGTACGAACGTCCCGGATCGACGTGCCGCAGCCGCGACCTGAGCCAGCCGCTGTGGTCGCAGACAGCCACAAATGCCACCGGCCTGCTCACGCCGTCGGTCGCGATCACCGGGCAGACCCTGGCCGCGCATCGGCACAACGGCGACGGCAAGCACCTCACACTGCCGATGGACACCGTGACCAGCACGCACGAGCGCGCCGTCCTGCTCGGCGTGACCAACTACCAGGGTGCGCCACGAGGACTCGACGAGGCGCTGCCCACCCAGGGCGGCTCGGAGACCCTTGGACTCCTGTCGACCGGTGTTGTCCCCTTCCGCCAGAACACGATTCCCACCACGCACGCCGAAGCGATGCCGACCGTGACGTCCGACCAGATTCCCGGCCTTCTCACCGCCGCAGGCCGCGTCCAGTGCAACGGCTCCATCGAGGAAGCCAAGTACCGCGCCTACCCCGTCGACAAGCCGATGGGCACCGTCGTCGGGTCGGCCGTCACCCAGGGCGTCCTGTTCAGCGGCTGGTTCAAGCAGAACGGCAGCACCGGTACCGAGACCGCACCACACCCGCTTTCGGACCCGCTGGGCACCATCACCTCCGCCGACACGACCGCCGTGATGACCGCCGAATGGCACGCCATGCTCGCCGACCTGACGCTCGAAGACTGCTACTTCCGCATGATGGCCCCTCATGAGATTGGCCGGGGATGCGGCTTCGACGTCGACTTCGCCGACTACAAGGGCACGTTCGTGGTCTGGGGATCGGCCCGCAATCAGGTCGACGGCTACGGCAACGCCGTCTCCCCCCAGGTCGGCGAGTGGATCGGCCTCCGCCTGCGCGCCGCCCTGCACCGCGAGACCGTCGCCGCCTGACACAACTTCCCGGGGGTGGGGTGACCGAGCCTCCCCCACCCCCGGCGCAAACCCTCCACACACAACCCAAATCACGCGAAAGGACCAATCACCGTGTCCGCCAAAGCTCCCCACCTCCCCTTCACCACCGACGAGCACGGCCAGGCCATCCTGACCACCGTCCCGATCACGCTCGCCTACTTCGAAGGCCACCTCTACTACCTCACGGCCTGCTGCGGCGCCTCAGGCAAAGGGTCCATCGCCGACGGCACCCCGAGCATCGTCTGCCGAAACTGCTACCGCGGAGTGGACGACGTGTTCGCCGACAGCTGGCAGATCGATGACGAGGCCGGATGGGCGCGCTACCACTGCCTCGTGCGCGCCGACTGCATCGCCGATGCCCAAGCCCGACAGCACGTCGCTCGCGTACGCCGCGCCGCCGATCGCGCCGCCGCCGTCGACGCCGGCCATCGCCGGGAGCCTGCTCGCCAGGAACCGCCCGCACCGGTTCTCACCGAAACGGTCAAAAGCCTGCTGGCCGACTGGTTTCCGCTCCGGGACCGGCTCAACGACCTGCGCGCCAAAGAACTGTTGTCCACCGGCGAACGCGCCGAAATCGAGGAGAACCTCCGCGAACTGGTCGACATCGCAGACGAGCTGGTCGCCCACTTCGTCCCGGACGTACACGCCCGCTTCGCGATCACCGGCGACATCCTGCCCTGAACCCAGCGACCCCAGAGACTGGGAACTCCCGATGGGACCGAAGTCGTCACCGACATTCTGGTGTTGCGCCGCAAAGACATTGACGCCGCCGCTCGCACTGCGCGCCCGCCGCTGCCACGAGCACCACATCTTCGCCATCGACGGCACGCACAGCGTCCGCGTCGGCATCGACCGCTACTGACGAAAGCCCCGACCAATGCACACGTTCTAGCTCGCCTCGCACCAACCTCACTGGCTGGCCACGGCGGGCGTGCCGCTATTTTTCTCCCACCGCCGTCTTGCCGGCCGCAAGACCTTCCCCCGTGCCGCAGCCGAATGGGCACTGGACTCGGGCGCGTTCTCCGAACTGTCGCTCTACGGCCAGTGGCGCACCACCGCACGCGAATACCATCGCGCGGTCCGTCGCTACGACGACGAAATCGGGAAACTGTCATGGGCTGCTCCGCGACCTCATGTGCGAACCAGACATGCTCGCCAAGACCGGACTCACCGTCGCCGAGCACCAGCGCCGCACCGTCGAGAATTTCGTTGAACTCCAGGAATTGTGGGACGGAAAAGACTACGACAACCCCTACATGCCGGTAATTCAAGGATGGTTGCCAGAGGACTATTTGCGGTGCATCGACATTTACGAGGCGCGCGGCATTGATTTGGCCCAGTTCCCCATTGTTGGAGTTGGTTCGATATGCCGCCGCCAGGCCAGTTCGCAGATTGACACTGTTATTTCCACCGTCCTGCGGCGCGACCCCGATATGCCGCTGCACGCATTCGGAGTGAAAGCAGGTGGATTGAAACTATATGGCCGCAAGATTCTCACCGCCGACAGCCTCGCCTGGTCCTACCAAGCCAGACGCGAACCACCGCTGCCCGGGCACACCCACAGCTCGTGTGCGAATTGCCTTGACTACGCCTTGAACTGGCGCAACCGTGTTCTTGCAGTCCGGCCCAGCCAGCAACTCGCCCTCTTCGACGACGTCGCGTAGCGCCCCACCTATTCGGTGAAAGCTGCGGTTGGCAATCGGGCAACTACCGAAATGGCATGGAAGAAGAAAAGCGCATCAGAACCTGCCTAGTGCACCGCATCATAGTGGTAACGAATTGCAACAGAAAAAAATGGTAAAGACATGCTGAAAAAAAGTCTAAGAATCATTCATTAAATGGTGCATGAGCTGCAGAAATACTATATGATAGACGTGCGTTAAACAGTTTGCCAGATCAATTCGGAGGGCATCATGAACAGCACTGTTACGGTCTACACCAAGCCCGCCTGCGTGCAATGCAACGCGACCTACAAGGCACTCGACAAGGCAGGCGTCGCCTACATCAAAGTGGACATCACCCAGGATGACGCGGCGCGTGATCACGTGATCAGCCTGGGGTACCTGCAAGCTCCCGTCGTGGTCGCCGGCCAGGACCACTGGTCGGGCTTCCGCCCCGACCGGATCAAGGCCCTGGCAGAAGAGGCAACGTTGTCATCTGATGCAACGGCGGTCCCGGCATGAGCGCAGGCGCTCCCATGTCATTCGACATCCGCTCCTACCCCTTCCCTCCGCCGCCCGGGTACCCGGTACCGCGCACGGGCATCCTCGAAAAGCTGCTCGCTCGGGTATTCGACCGCCGGCGCATCCGTCACGACGTTGCTCCATACCGGCCTCAAGACGGCGGCGTGATGCGCACCAGCGATGGCGCCGTATACATCCCAGAGGCCACGCCCCCGGTGCGGCCGATCATGGGATTCATCCCCCGAGAGTCATGGCGGAAGCACGCCATGTCCAACCGCAGTCAAATCCAGGCGCTGGACCGCTACGTGAACGCGCTCTCGACCGAGTTGCGCAGCGCCTCAACGCACCTCCCGGCAGCAGACCGCCGGCGAGTGCTGACCCTGATCGCCGCCGAGACCAGCTCCAGCAACCTGGCCAGGCGGTGACCACGATGACCACGCACCTGCCATTGAGCTGCACCGCAGACGAACTCGGCACCACGCCGAGCGACACCGCCCCGGCGACCGTCACCGCCGGGCCAGCCCCCGACCTGACCGACTACGACGTCATCCTGGTCAACTCCAGCGCCGGCAAGGACAGTCAGGCATCACTCGATGTCGTGGTCGAGCAGGCGCGCGCCGCAGGCGTCATGGGGCTGCGTGGCGAGGAAAGCACCGCCCGCGCCCGCCGCGCCGCGTACGCCGCCAACCCGTCGGCATCCAACGGCCGCCGCCGCGTCGATGACTGGTACCCCATCCACCGCTACACCGTCGCCGACGTGTGGGACCGCATCGCGGTGGCGGGCACACGGCCACACCCCGCCTACGCCGCAGGCATGTCCCGACTGTCCTGCCGGTTCTGCGTGCTCGCTTCCCGCGCGGACCTCGTGTGCTCAGCCCGCCTCAATCCCGCGCTGGCCGACCGGTACGCCGCCGTTGAAGCCGCCGCCGGGCACACCTTCCGCGCCGACTTGTCGATGGCCGACATCATCGCCGAAGCGCGCGGACAGCAGCCGCAGCTGAGCCTGCTCGACCTTGCTGACATTGCGTAACCACACTCGAAGGGAGCCCTGCGATGCATCAGTTGACCATCGATCCGGCGCCGAACAGCGGGCCAGTCGTCAGCGACCACGTAGATCGCAAGACGGCTGCCGCCGCGCTCGCGGTCTTCGTGACCGCCCACGACTGTGACCCGGTCGCCAACCAGATCACCGAGCACCACGAAAGCTACGACCTGGTGTGCCTGGCGCAACGCCGCGTCGTCGCCACCGCCACCATCGAGCCGACGGTCGCAGCCGGATCGTGAGCACACCCCGGCAGGCCGCGCGCACCGATCTGGCCCCCTTCCGTGTCGACGACGCGGCGTTCGAGGACTGGATCGACCTGCACGCCGACACCATCGAGAATGAACTCCCTTCCCGCGACGCACTGCCCGGACCTGCCGCGCTGTTCGGCGGACTCGTGGAGGAAGCCGCCGCGATCGGTCCGATTGTGGGCGACCACCGGGTGGAGATTCAGCTCGTCGTGGCCGACGACCCGCCCGGCCCCGGCTATGTCCTAATCGTGCGCCCACGCAGCAACCCGGCCCTCCCCGGACTGACCACCGGCTGGACGCACCTGACCTTCCCTGCCCCCGACGACGAGCCACGCGACGCACTGTGGCGATACCTCACCACCATCTGCGACCAAGCCAACCAGCTGCTCACCGACCCCAGGAAAGTGCTGCCATGATCGACAATCGCCCCTACGCCTTCGAGTTGGCGCATGATCTGCTGGCCGACCGCACTGCCGGCCGCGACGTCGAGGGGCATTACGCGAACGCCGAACGCAATGGCGTCGGTCGCGCGGCCCTGGACCGAGCCGCCGCGACTCTGCAGCGTCTGGCGCCTGAGGATTTCGCGACGTGGATACGACACGAGTACCTCGTCGATGGCTGGCTACACGGCTACGTCGATGTCACCGCGGGTTCCGGCGACGAGCTGACCACCTGGGTGCTCGGTCAGCTGGCGGAAACGCATTACGGTTCCGACCGGCCCACGTGATCCGTTGTTACGCAATACTTCCGCACCGGACTCGTTGTTCGGTGCGATTCGGTTCCGCACATCAGGCTGCCGCGCGCCAATAGTGCAGTGCCTGTTCACCACAGCGTCGGTTGCGCGGTACCGAGCAGTGCCGCGGTCACCCGGCTAGCGTCCCAGCCGTCGGCGACGGCCGCGCGTATTGCGCGCGAGCGCTCGGCCCGGGCTCTCACGCCTGCGCCGCGCGCCACGATGGCCGGTCTGCCGCCGCCGCGCCGCATGCGTACCATCCGCTCCATGTTGTCGCGCTGGCTGCCGCCGACGACATGCTCGGCGATGCCGCGCTCCACCTCGAGCAGTGGGACAGTTCGCGTACACACTGGGTTGTCACAGGTGTGCAGCGCGAAAACCGTTGGTTCCAACACCTTCCCGCTCAGCGACAGCGCAAGTGCGTACCGGGAGCTGCGCACGACGCGCCGCACGCCATCGCGTCTGATTCGAAAGACGCCGTAGCCGTCGTCGCTCAATGCACCCGCCCATACCCAGCAGTCGCTGTCGAGTGGGCCGGTGACAATCCGACTGTGGAACCGCGCGATTTCGTCGGCATGCTCGATAGGGTCGACGCGCAACGGTAGCGGTTGCGAACGCCCCCGAGGGCGCGCCACCGCCTGAATTCTACCGTTGCCCAACACCTTCGATGCTCCGCGCTACTGGGCGCCCGCGACGGCATCGCCTGCCGGCGTCCCGTCCGTGTCGACCGATGTGCGGTTGGGCAGCGGCACCACCTGAGCATCAGTGCTCGGCGTATCGGCGACGTCGGCGGCCTGGGCCTCGGTGGCGTACTTGAGGTATTCCCGCAGCCGGCTCACGCCATATCCCGTCGCCGTGCTGATGTTGGACAACGTCTCCCCGCGTAACCGCATCGCCTGCAACGCCTTTCCGGCTGCAGTGCGGTGGGCCTGGCGCTTGCGTTCGGCTTCGCCCTTGAGTTTTTCGATCCGATCGGCCAGCCAGGCGTCCACTTCATCCACCTGCGCAACGCGCACCGTGAACTCCGTCAAGTCGCCAATGTTGGCCCGCTCGCGCGCTTCTCGCGCCTCAGCGACGCTCTGCTGCCGCTCCATGAGACGCCGGCGCGCCTCCTTGCGGCTCGTGGTCTTCTCCATGGGTCCCGATGATAAGACCACTCCCGCACACTTTTTCTCGATGTTGTCGCCGACCGCCGACCGCTCGATTTCCCGCACGTCTCCGTGTCATCGCTCACCCCTTCAGCAGTCGTTTGCTGGTGATCAATTTCGGTCACCTTTGGTCGCCCTGTCATCCCCTGCCGTCACCGTTCACTTTGACCTCCCGTTTCCCACCACCAGGCCGTTGACCTGCTCCTACCTTTTTGCCCTCCGCTTCGCACCACACACCTCTTGCACTACGGTCACGAAACGGTAACGGCCGGATTTGCGGTAGCCCGTTACAAGACCGCGAAAAAGCGTGCGGGGGTGGCCTTATGGTCACCCCGTGATGCGGCCATGATGAGCATTCACAAGCTCTCAGCGGGAGACGGGTACCTCTACCTCATCCGCCAAACTGCCGCGCAGGATGCCGAAAACCGCGGCCGCACTTCACTTGGCGACTACTACGCCGAAAAAGGCGAATCACCGGGGCGTTGGGTCGGCAAAGGACTAGCCGGCCTGTCCGATCTGCCTTCGCGAACCCTAACCACGGACGCGGAAGACGCGATGTGGCGCGTGGACCCCGGTTCGATGGTCACCGAAGACCAAATGAAGGCCCTCTACGGGCTGGGACTGCACCCAAACGCCGGCAAGATCGCCGAACACATGATCATGGCAGGCAGCGGCAAGGCCGCCACGAAAGCCGCTGTGAGCCTTGGCCGCCCGTTCGTCATCAACGACGCCGCGACCGAGTTGCAACGGCGGCTGGCCGTGGCGTACCGGGACCACAATCTGAGCCAGTCCCTGCCGTGGAACTCTCCGATCGACGAGACCCTGCGCGCCCAAATGCGCACCAGCATCGCCCGCGAAATGTTCGAGGCCGAATACGACCGTCCACCGCTGGACGAACGCGAACTGACCGGTTTCATCGCCACCCAGACGCGCGATCAAACCACCTCCACTGCGGGCTATGACCTCACGTTCAGCCCCGTCAAGAGCTTCTCGGTGCTGTGGGCGGTGGCACCCCCAGAGTTCTCGAAAATCCTTGAAGGCATTCATGATCAGGCCGTCGCCGACACCATCGAGTACATCGAAAACAACATGGTGTTCACGCGTATGGGCGCGCAGGGAGTGGCCCAACTAGACACCGAGGGGATCATCGCGGCGACCTTCACTCACCGCGACAGCCGCGCTGGAGACCCTGATCTGCACACGCACGTGCCGATCAGCAACAAAGTCCGCGCGAAGGGCCATGACGGCATTTATCGGTGGCTGGCCATCGACGGCCGACCGCTTTTCAAGGGCACCGTCGCGGCATCGGAGTTCTACAACTCGCGCATCGAAGCGCTCGGTATCGAACGCGCTGGGCTGCGATTTGCCGAGCGCCCGCCAACCGAACGAGGCAAGCGTCCAGTCCGCGAGATTGTCGGCGTACCCAGCGAACTGAACGAAGAATTTTCCTCGCGCCGCCACATGATCAATCACCGCTACACCGAGCTGGCGAAAGCATTTCAGGCCGACCACGGCCGCGAACCGACCACTGCCGAAGCAATCGCCCTGCACGAGCGAGCCAACCTCGAAACCCGTGTTGCCAAGCACGAACCGCGCTCTCTGGCCGAACAGCGCCAGCAGTGGAGAACCCAAGCCATCGAGGTTCTCGGCAGCGAACACGCCCTGGCCTCCATGCTGGTCCAGGTCCGCACCCCCGGCCGCCGCTCTGTCGACGACATCACCGAAAAGTGGGTGTCCGAGACCGCCGCCGCGGTCGTCGAGACCGTGTCCGAGTCACGCTCAAGCTGGCAGTACAACCACATCTATGCCGAAGCCTTGCGCGCGGTACGGGCCGCCGGCTGGGCCACCGACCTTGGGCTCGTGGAAGCAGTGACCGCCGCCGCGCTCGATGAACCGAACAGCCTCGCCCACGCCCGCGTCGGCGACGCGGACTTGAACGAACCGGACGTATTGCGCCGCCGCGACGGGGCCAGCGTCTACACCACGCACCGCACCGAACTGTTCACGTCACCGGAAATCCTGGCCGCCGAGAAACGGATTCTGGCCGCAGCCGGGCGCACCGACGGACGCACCGTGGACCGTGAGACCGTCGAAATGGCGCTGCTGGCTGAAACAGCAGAGCGTGGGCGAACATTGAACGCCGGCCAGGCCGCGATGGTGCGGGAGATGGCGTGCTCTGGTGCACGCTTCCAGCTCGCGTTGGCCCCCGCTGGAACCGGCAAAACCACCGCCATGTCGGTGCTTTCGCGGGCGTGGGAGGAATCCGGCGGCAATGTCCTAGGACTGTCACCGAGCGCCAGCGCCGCGCAAATTCTGCGCGACGACATCAGGACCACCACCGACACGATCGACAAGCTCATCTGGCTGCTGCGCCGCCCATACGCCACCGACGATCCGGCCCGCGAGTGGTTCGACAAGATCGACGAGAACACCCTGATCCTCATCGACGAGGCCGGTAAAGCCGGGACACTGCAACTCGATGAAGTAAACACCCTCGCCGAAGCGCGCGGCGCGCGCATCGCGACCATCGGCGACGACCGCCAACTCGGGTCCATCTCGGCTGGCGGCATCCTGCGCGATGTCGAGCGGATCTACGGCGCGTTGAGCCTCACCGAGGTCATGCGATTCAAGTCGCGCGCCGAAGCCCAAGCCGGTTTGGCGCTGCGCGAAGGTGATCCGTCCGCGCTGGCGTTCTACGCCGATGCCGGCCGAATCCACGTCGGGTCGGGCGACACCATCATTGATGACGCCTACAGCCGCTGGGCCGCCGATGTCGCCGCCGGGCACGACTCCACGATGCTCGCTCCCACCAACCCGATCGTCACCCAACTGAACCAACGCGCCCGCCTGGACCGCCTGGAGGCGCTCGCTGCCGACCCGGAAACAGCCGCCCTTTCGCCGGCCAAGATGAGGGAAACCGCTCTCGCGGACGGTCTGCGAGCATCCGCCGGTGACATCATCGCCACCCGCAAGAACAAGCGCTATCTGCGCCTGGCCGGCGGCAAAGACTACGTCCGCAATGGGCAGCGTTGGCGCGTTGATGCCGTCACCAGCGGCGGCGTTCTGAAGGTCTCCCGACTGGACAACGGGCAAAAAACAACGCTTCCTGCCTGGTACGTCAACGCCTACGTGACCCTGGGCTACGCCTCCACCATCGACGCTTCTCAGGGCATGACCATCGGCTCGCGCACCACCAAGGGCACCTGCCACGTCATCGGATCAGCGAACCTCACTCGCCAGAAGCTGTACGTCGCAATGACCCGGGCCACCGACGAAAGCCACATTTACGTCGAGACCGCCGAAACCGACGCCCACAAGGTTCTCACCCCGCGCGCGACCCACCCGGACACCGCCATCGACGTCCTGACCAAGGTGCTCGCCAGCGACGGCGCCCAGGTCTCGGCCACCACCGCCGACAACGTTGCCAAAGACCCCTTCACCCGCTTGGCCGGCGCGGCGCGCTACTACACCCACTCGGTCGGCGCGCTCGCCGAGAACAAACTCGGCCCCGAGACCATGGCAACGATCGACGCCGCCGCCGACCAGGTCCATCCCGGACTGACGCGCATGCCGGCGTGGCCCACCTTGCGGATGCACCTGGCCACCATTGCCGTCGCCGGGGACGACCCGATCATTGCCCTGCAACAAGCCGCCGGCCGCCGCGAACTTGCCAGCGCCTGGGACGTGGCCGCGGTGCTGGACTGGCGCCTGGACTCCAGCGGTGCCCACTCGGCGCACACCGGCCCGCTGCGCTGGCTGCCCGACCTGCCCCGAGGAATGTCCGACGAAGAGAACATCTACCTGCGGGCGCGCGCCGATCTGGTCACCGAACTCGCCGACGCGATCCGCACAACCGCCGCCGGATGGGACGCGACCACTGCGCCCGCGTGGGCGCGCCCACTGCTGGCCGCCAACCCCCAACTACGCGGCGAAATCGCGGTCTTCCGCGCCGCGCACGACGTCCCCGAAGCCGATACCCGTCTCACCGGCCCGGACCAATACGCGGTACGCGACCGCAAGATTCAGCGCCTTCTCGAAGACCTCGCTGCCGCCGAAATCGGCCGGACCGCACCGGACACCACCCGGTTCAATGACCTCGTCGACAAGGTCGACCCGCGCGTGCGCCGCGATCCGTACTGGCCACAACTGGCCGCGCACCTGGCCAAGATTGCCCGCACCGACATCGACCTGGCCCAGCTCATCGACGATGCAGCCTCCGATGGGCCGCTCCCGGACCTGATGCCCGGCGCCGCACTATGGTGGCGCCTGGCCGGACGGGTGCAGCCCGCCACCCTGGAAGCGTCCACTCCCTATTTGCAGCCCACATGGCTCCCCGATCTGCACACCGTGTTTGGGACAGCCGTCGCCGAAACGATCATCGCCGACCCCGCATTCGGCCGCTTGGTCGCCGCCGTCGACAACGCTGACCCGCTGCGCTGGAATCCGATCGACCTCCTGCACGTCGCGCACGAGCACCTGCGCGACGTCGACGCCGAGCACTCCACCCCGATCCGGCCCGACGAGTACGCCCTGCTGCTCACCTACTCGATCGACCTGTTCGCCACCGCGAATCCGTACGACCACATCGACATCCCGGTCCCCCACGAAGAACCGCTCAGCGTTGAAGAGCACGAGGAACTGGCCCACCGGTTCCCTGATCCCGAACACCCGCTCGAGCATCCAGACACCCACGCAGGCCTCTCCGACGACGCCCTGCTGGAAAAACTCGGCCTCGGCTACGGCGGCAGCCTCATTCCGCCGGACCTGGGCGAGGACATCCCGCCAGACCCGTACGAGTACGACGGCTACGCCGGCGAGGACGACTTGGCGTTCGAGGACCTGCTCACCGAACGGCCGCCCACCCGACCCGTGGCCGACGTCTTGGCCAATGTCATCGAGCTGCGCGGCCGCTACCACGCTGCCGGCGAACAGCTCAAACGCCTGCGCCGGGCGGTCATGGCCGATCAAGGACCGGCCATGACCGCCGCACAGGACACCTTGCGCGATCTGCGTGCCCGCGCCGACGCCGATCGCCCCTACATGCTCGCCGTTCAAGACGTCATGGCGCGGTGGGCGGACGCCGAACAGCACTACGACAGCATCATGGCCTGGGTCACGCACGAACGTGCCGAACTGTCCCGTTTGGAGGCTGACCCGAATGCCGACGAAGTCGCCGTGGACCTCGCCCGCTCGGGGGTGGCGCTGGCGATGTCAAACCTCCCCGAGCAGACCCCGGCCGAACAATTCCACGCCGACCTGACCGAGGCGTTGACGCGCCGCGCTGAGGCCGCCGGCGGCGCTGACCGCATCGTCACCGCCGATGACGTGGACACTGAACGTCGCCGCGCCATGGCCCAAGACTGGAACGCGGTCACCGCCGCACGGGTTGAGCGCGACCGCCTCGCCGGTGAACTCGACCGCGCCGAAAGCGCCACCGCAATAGCCTTCGCCGAAGCCGAAACCCGCAACGCTGCACACGTTTTGGACAACGTCGCGGCGCTGCACACCGAGATGGAAATGCTCCGCTCCGCCGGTTCCTACGTCGTCGAGCGAGGATTCACCATCGCCGATTCCAACACCGACCTCCTCACCAGCGATACGCTGCACCGCCTCAATGCGATCACCCGCAGCGGGTTCACCGTGACCGCTGTGCACGCCGGCGACGACAACGTCGCCCTCGATGCGCTCGGTGTTCTGCATACCGCCGCGACGACCAAGGGCCGCCGCATCCTGTGGTGCAGCCCCTCCGCCGAACGGGCCTCCCGCATCGTCGGCCCCGACGAAGCGGACTCGGTGCTCACCGTCGAGCAGGCTCACCAGCAGATCGCCACCGGCCAGTACGAACTGGACTCGGACACCACGATCGTCGTGGACCGGGCAGGTCTGGCATCGCCTGACGTGCTGGCCGACCTCGCCGAGCAGGCCGACGACCGCCGTGCCCGCGTCGTTCTGGTCGACGGCGACGAGCGCGGCTGGCCTCCAGCCCCGTCGGCGCCGATGCTCAAACTGCTTCACCGCGACCTGCCCTGGTCGGTCACCCTGTCCGTCGAGTCGGCCACCCCGGCACGCCGCGCCCTCCAGCCCGACCGAGACCCGTTGCTCGACCAGGCCGAACGCTGCGACCCGGCAATCCTGACCAGCGAGGTTACCGAGGCTCTAGAAGAACGCCGCCGCCTACGCCGCGACCACGAATCCGGCAACCGGTTCCACAACGAGCGCTGGCGTCTCGCTGACAAGGACCAAGATCGCACACGCGACGCGGGCCGCGAACGCTAAACACGCGGCGCCTAATTCAGCGCTGATCAACCGCGTCGGGCGGTCTTGACCTTCCCGTGTCCAACGCTCAGCCGACTTATGGGCGCCAACCCCTGACCACATCACTGTGCCGCGTGTCTGCCGGCCACCAGAACAGGTTGCTGCGCAGGAGGTACCGCAGGTCGTGCCAGCCGATGTCGTACACCGACGTTGGCGGATCGGCGTCCAGGTCGAATCGGCTGGGTCGCCACGATCTGCCCGGAGTGGTCGGTTGTGCCACAGAGTTCTGCGGTAACCACACGGGGTGTTCGGCGACCTCGGCCACGATGACTGTCTGCTGACGTTCATCTTTACGATTCGGGACCGGTCGATCGTTCTCGTCGGTGATGACCGCCGCCACCGACGCGATTTCCCGGTCGTGCAGGAAGCGCGCGGCGCTCACCGCCAGGTCACGCGCATCCCAGCGGTCCAGTTCAGCATCCCCTGCCAGGTAGACGACCGCTAGCGTTCCCTGGGTGTCTCCCGGGGTCCAGTACTGCACGATCGGCGTCCTGTTCGGGCGCGGCGGCCTCAGATACCGGTAGATGTCGGGTACAGGCTCGGCCGCAACGAACTGCGCCCGCAGCAAGTGGCTGGCCCCACCCAAGCTGGTGGGTGTAGGCGAGCACAGTGGATATACACGCGGGATGCCCCGATGCGGTACCCGCCGGTTGGCCCGCGAGTGTGCGCAGTAGTCGAACACCTGAGCCAATGTCCACAGGTTCGCTTTCCCACGACCGGCCACCGCGGGTTCGGGAAAACTGTTGTCCCCACAGGCATAGTTTTGGACGCTCCGCACCGTCACGCCCAACTTGGACGCGAAGTCCGCCGTCGACACCATCGGCACATGCCAGACCGATGCCGACGCTAGCGTGCGCTCTGGCTCGTCAAAGTCGTCGACGTGCACCTGGCGGCCCTTCTGTTGGACTATCGAATTCCGAACATCGGAAATATGGAGGCGAATCATGCTCCTGCCCAGCGCATTTCGACATACGCCCGGGTGTCGCTGACAATTACTGGTCCAGCCGCGGCGCTCCGACCGCCGCAATGCGTTCAATCAGGTAATCGCAAACTGTCTGTGCGCTATCAGCGTCGAGGTGATTGCCGGTGAAAAACAGCCGTACGGGTGTCGACTCGCCATCGCCGGCCGAGCCCAGGAACGCTGTGCCGCCCTCGGCTCGCGGGTCGGCGATGTTTGTCGAGCCAATCAATATCCGCGCGTCGGCCATCCAGATGGAGGCCAGCGCGAGCCGGAAGGCCGACGATCCGACGCGCTGGCCGGGCCAGTTGCGCTCAACAAGCTGTCTGAGCGTCTGTGCCGTGACGAGAAGATGCACTTTGAGTCGGTAGCTCTCGACGACATCGCGCAGGAGGGTGGGGTCCTGCATGAAGTACGGGTCGTCCACCTCATCGACAATGACGAGCAATTCCGGCTCTGCGTCCACCGTGGCGGCTTCCTCACGCCTTTTCAGCTCCGCACGAATCACGTCGCCGAATCCGGCCCAGTCTTCTGCCACGGTGATGTGCGGGAGCTTGGCTTCCTCGGTGAATTCTTCGGACCACTTTGAACGCACAATCACCTGTACCTGTTCCGGGCTGTAGAGCGCTCCGAGCGCCAACATGATGGTCCTGATCACCTCGCTCTTACCTGATCCTGTGCGCCCGACGACCAGGCCCGGCAGGGCGTTGTGGCCCAGTCTGGTCAGGTTCAGCACCGCCGGCCCGGTGCCGGAAAGGCCGAAAGGCACGACGACATCACCGTCGCTGACCGCCGACTCTGACCACCGGGGCTGCCAGGTGGCCACATCGTCGATGCCCAGTGCGTCGAGGAAATCCTGCGGGCTGGTCGGTTCGGGCATCCGCTGCGGCGGCGAATCGCTATCGGACTCTTCGGGTTTCGTGCTTTCCACGGCTGCGTGCGTTGCCACGATTTGGATCATGCGGCCGCCTGAGCGGCGCTCATAGAATTCGGCGTGGCCTGGCAGCCGTGATCCTGGCCGCACGTCATCGATGATCGTTTCTCGGGGACTGCCGTCCAGAACAACGACCGTCGCGCCGCCGACGTCCATGGCATTGATCAGCTTGTTGCTGCGGCCCTTGGCATTCCAGTTGTCGGATGTGATGGCGGCGATGACGTGCAAGTCCAAGAGACGGGCATTTTGAACGGGCTCGACCAGCGGCGCAAGGACTGTCGAGAGCGAGCTACCACCTGACAGTAGATGCAGGTCATCGACGATGAAGAACCACTTGGGCCGCACCGGATTCCATTCTCTGAGCTGTGCCGGAGTGAGATCGGGGGGCGGACGGCGCTGATCGAGCTTGTGGGCGAGCTCCTGCGCGGCTTGCGCGATCCGTTTGGGGTCGTACAAGTACACAGTGCGATACTCGTCGGTTAGCTCATCGGTCAGCCGCATATCCGGATCGAACACGACCACCTGGGCTTCCTGCGGGGTGTAACGCGCCATGATGGAGGCACAGACCGCCTGTAGGAACGTGGTTCGCCCGGACCGGTTGGTGCCGGTGCAGTAGACGTGCGGGTATTGCTCCAAGTCCAGCCACACGGTGCTCAGGTCGTCCTCGTCGATCCCGATCGGGATCGCGTGCCGTGGCGCCGAAGGGGGCAGCGGCGCGAGGTCGGCGAATGTCACGTGGGAGGGCATCGCCTGCCACGACTGTCCGACAGCGGCAGGGTCACCCTCGGCCGCTTTGAGTTTTTCCAGGTCGGCGATGCTGACGAGGGCGCCCGCTGGCGTGTTTCCTTTGACGATCACGAAGCGCCGGCCCGCGGCAACCTCTTTGAGCATCCAGGATGACTGCCGTGCCAGATCGGTCGCCGAAACCAGATCGCTCATGTCGATACGCATGATGCGAGCCTATCGCCGGCGGCCGACCTATGTCACTAGCTTTACGTAATTTTTTACGTAATTTTTTACGCATTCCCCGCTGTTGGGGGAACATATGCTTAGGCGGGCAGCACTTGGACCGGCGGTGGCGTCGGGTCGAACGGATCGACCTTCAAGTCCTTGCTGGGCAGCCAGATTCCCGTGTGCGGCAGATACTCTTCGTAGCCGTACTGCCCCAACGCGTCAGGTGGGAGGAACTGAGCTTTCGGGAAATCCGATTGCGGCACCCATGCGCCCGATCCTTTCCCTAGCTCCACCCACGGGACCGAGTTGCCGTGACTGTCAGTCAGCGGGGCCGGGCCGAGCGCGCCCGGCTCACGCAGTTGCAGTCCGGGCAATTCGTCCTGACGGACCCAGTTGCCTGAGCCGCGGCCCAGTTCCACCCACTTCGGCCCGTCCGGTGTCGGCGCCGGACCCAAGCCATTGGGGCCACGGATGATCGGTGCATAGTGGTGCTCGTCGCCCGGCTTGTAGTCCACGGCCTGAACACCCGGGGTGTTGCCACCGTCGGGGGCCGCACCGCTACTGCCGCCCCGGGCGATCGGTGGCGCGGTTTTCAGCGTCTGCGCCGCCGAGGACAGGCTGCCCTCGGCCACTTGGGTGTGGTAGTCGGCCATGGCGGTGGTTGCCTGAGTCTGCTTGTGCGCGATGTCTTGGGTGCGCATCTGCACTTCCGCGGCGTTCGCGCCCTTGGTCGCGGCGAACCGCTGCATCGCAGCTTGAAGGTCTTGATGCGCCTGGGCGAACTCGTGGGGAGAAGGGGTGTTGGCTTTGGCGGTATCGAAGCCTTGCGCGACCGTGCGCGCGTGGAGCGACAGCTTCTCCGCCTCATCCCCCATGGAGTCCAGCCAGGCAGCATGCTCCCGGGTATTCGCGCCAGCGCGTTGGTGACCGTCATCCCAACTGGCGTCAATGGCGTGCCCGGCGTTGATGATCGTTTGAGCCTGCCCGCGTAGCTGTTGGGCGTGGTTGGCCCAATGGTCAGCGAATTGGTGCAGGCTCGATGATCCCGGGCCACCGTAGAGCGCCTGTGCGTGGGCTTCGCCCGGCAGCGGAGCCGGAGCCGTCGGAACCGACGGGATCGCCGGGACGTCCGGGTGCGGTATCGATGGAATGGTGGGAGCGCTGGTGGCCGGACCCGAGCCGGAGCCGCCGTTGAGGATCGAGGACGCGTTGGCGTCGTCCTGGCCCTGCAGCATCAAGGCGGTGCCGGCGACGGCGAGCCCACCGACTTCCCGTAGCGCGCTGCCGTGGTTGAGCAGGGTGGCCAGCGCACTGGATGCGGCGTTGATTTGTGCGACAGCTGAAACCGAGGTGAGGTCGAGTCCGGGTGGTTCGGCAACCGCCGGGGTGTGCAGTCCTGCGCTGCCCGACAGCTGTCCGGCCGCGGCGGTCAGACCCGTGGCATCGAGAATGATCGTCATCGGTGTAGCTCCACATCGCTGGTCGATAAAAATGGATGGGGCCACTGCACCCCCTGACTCGATGATAATGGGGCCTGCGGGGGGTGTCGGACTCCAATTTTCTGGTCAGGATGCGACGGCGATCGGTTCGCCGCGCAGGACCGCCGCGCTGGCGTCGATGATCTTTCCGACGGTGTGATGCCCGATGCTCAGTCGCCGGCCGATGTCGCGGTTCGCCATGTTCAAGTCGTAGCTCATCCGCAGGACTTCTGAAACATCGTTAACGGCAACGTCCTTGACATTGACGATCGTCAGCACTTTGCCCGCAAGATCAGCGTATTTGCCCCGGCCCGGCTCGGTGGTGGCGGCGGGTAGCGCGGTGGGAGCGGGTTCATCGACCGGGGCTACGGCGGTGGTGTCGGGCCGCATGGTGGGCTCGGCGGTTTCAGCTTCGGCCCGTTCGGCGACGACCTGTGTCGCTGGTGCGGGTGCTTGGCTGGATTGTTTCGCGGCGCCACGGTGCCATTTCATGCTGAGCAGGATGGTGAACCCGTGAATGGTGAGTGCGCCGAAGATCGGCGCTACCCATCCGACTACCGCGCGCCAGATCAGGGGTAATTCCTGGTTTGGCGGCAGGATCGCGTGCAGGTCGTTGGCGATGATGCTGATGAGCAGGCCGCCGGCCAACACGCCCCAAAAGAAGCGTTTCTCGCGTTTGCTGCCGACGACGACGCCGAGGGTGGCCAGCACGGTGGCGCCGTCCAGTGCTCCGGGCCACAGCCAGGCTTGGTCTGGCGGCACGTGCGCGCGGGTGGCGATGTCTTTGAGGGTGCTAAAGCTCAGCCTGATCGCGGCGTAGCCGACGCCGATCGCCAGCAGGGCGGCCACTACCCGGATGAGGTTGATTGCCCACGGGGTCAGGGGCATGCGGTCGTCGGTGGACATGCGGGTGGTCCCTTCCAGAGCAGGTGTGTGATCGGTGGTGGCCGCCCGGGCTACGGCCGACCACCACCGTCGCCGGTGTGGCTAGGTGATGCGGCCACGACGTCGGGGCCGTTGTAGATCCAGTACACGCCTTTGCGGTTCTCACGGACGGTGCGCTGGATCAGCCCTTGGGCTTCCAGCGCACGCAGATGGCGGTAAATCCCGGTGTATCCGTGGGTGGCTCGTCGATATTCCACCAGATGCCAACTGCGGTGGCATTCAAGCACTTTCAATCCTGGACCGAGAGTGCTGCGGTGACATAGCTGTGCACAGGAATCGTTGCTGCGCTCCACTTTCCCGGGCATCCGCGCGGCCAGTTCAGCGGTTGCCAGCGCGACGGGGCTAGCGCACAGTTCAGCAATCAACTTGTCCCGCAGCAGCAACGTGTCGGCTGTGGTCATCGCTGTGCAGTCACCGACACACCGCCGGGCTGGTCAACGTACCGTCGTCTGCCGGGATTGCGGCGCCGCCGGTACAGCTTGGACGGCCGCGGAATGAGCAGGGCAAGGCCTTGTGCCACAGAGCCGTTCCTGCCGGCAATTTGTTTCAAGTATGCGCCAAGGTTGTCGGCACCCTCGGGCACCAGCGCCGCGACCGCGATAGCCAGCGATTGCAGCTCGTAGCGGGGCATGTCCTGAAGGCGCCGCCACACGTCGACTGGGCTCTCGCCCCCGTGCACAGCATCGATCAGGCTCATCGCACGCGCAAAGTCATTGCCGCACTGCTCAATCCGCCGCGCGTGCGAGGTATACACCACGGGCAGTTCACTTTCCCGCAGGTGGTAACGGATTTCGTCGGCTGTCTCCGATTCGCCATCTTCGAGCAACAATGCCGCCCGGATGATGGCCTCATCGGTCCACCGGTCGTGACGCCATCCGTCGGAAAGGAATTCCTCACGACGAAGCCGCAGAAGGGTGTGCAGTGGACCGCAGTCGATCCCGAAGAACTCGGCGACCTCGCCCAGCGAGGGGCGGGCGCGCCGCAGCTCAGTGCGCCCGGTGACCACCTCGTCGAGCACGGCGATCCGGGCCGCAAGTTTGTCGCGGCGCTTGCGTTCCCGATGCGCAGCCATCCGCTCAGCATTCATCCGCTGCTCAGCGTCGGTGTCGTAGGAGCCATCGAACATTGCGGTCATCAGCGTGTGCCTTTCTGCGAGGTGGCGATGTTGAGGAAACGGCGGCGGATCAGAACCGACCAGGACGTGGGGCGAAGGCCGACGAAGCCACGTCCCCAGGTGCGGCTGGCCAGCCGCTGCGGATGCGTGAAAACCCAGTGATAAACGGGCACGTTGTCGCGGACATGCGGCTGTCCCCATGGTCGGCAGCAGCCGCGTGAGCGGTGTACATCGACCAACATCGCTGCGCCGAGCCAGCCCTGCTGGTCGACGTGCCAGGACGTGTCCAAGCCTGCTCGAGTCGCCGCCGCAACACCGGCGCTGTCGATGCGGGTGCCGCCGTAGATCAGTACCGGTCCGCGGTAGTCGGTCGACCAGGTGCGGTTTTCAATCGTCTTGCCACCCAATGTCTCCGGAATGAGCAGCAGCGATGCCCACGGCCGCCGCAGCGTCAGTCCCATGGCGTGGCCTTCGGCGGCGAACGCGTCGCGTGGCGGGTTGGCCACGTCCAGCAGCACGTTGCGGTGGCAGGTGCTATCACCGAGAGCGCAGGTGCAGGACAGGTCGTGCCCGCCCAGTTGGCGGGTCGCCGCGATGCGGTCCGGTTGACCGGCCAGCCAGACGGCGTAGGCGGTCAGTGCCGACTGGCGCTGATCCTCCGTGCGGGCCTCGGCGGCGAACGGGTTGGCGAACTCAGTTTCAGCGCCCACCGATACCGCGCCGACGGCGGCGGGGTGGCCGGCCCGGTGCATGCGTGGCTGCGGTCCACGGTCGGTACGTGGCGAAGGCCAGTTGCCAGTCCGGTCGTGTGTGGTCAGTGCCATCGTCATGTCTCGCTCTTTCCGATAGGACGCCGGTCCGGTGCGGACGGCCGTCGCGCGGGTAGGTATGTGGTGGTCATCTGAAAATGGCTGCGTCGGTGGCGAAGGGTCGATCACTGGCGCTCATCGGGTCGTGGGGCCTGGCGCCCGGGCGGCGCCGTCGGCGGCGTGTCCACCGCCGGCGCCTGGGGTTTGGCCGAGCTGCTGTTGTGGCCCAACCCGTTGGGTGGCTGCCCGACACGGTTCTGGGGCTGCGCCGCAGGCTGATTGCCTACCGCGCGACCAGGTGCCGCACCGTGCGATCCGCCGCCATGTCCGTGCCCGTTGCCGTGGTGGAGGCGATGAGCCACCGTGGCGGCGGCTTTGGCGGGGACCGCGACCTCCGGGGCAACAGCGGTCGCTCCCGCCCACGCCGCGTCCTTGGCCGCGGTACGACCCGTCTGCGCGACGGCCGACCGGGCTCGTGAACCGCTTGACGGTGGCGGTGCGACGCCGTCTCCGGTGGGAGGCTTGGGCGATCGCGGTCCCGTGGGGGGCGCGGTCGGGGTGTTGCCGCCCGGCCGATTCGGACCGGCGCCACTGGCACTGCTGCCCGGGGTGCCCCGCCCGGGTCCGGTGGTGGGTGGATGGGCTTTGCGCCCCGGCGCTTTCGGCCCGGTGCCGTCGGGATCGTTCTCGCCCTTTCGGCCTTCGGCTCGCGACTTGCGGAAGTCCCGCAACCGATCGCCGGCACTCTTGATCACCCGCCCGGCGTAGTCGACTTCGTTCACGGTGCGGGCAGCCCCGGTGACAGTGCGGTACGTGCCCTTCACAGCCCGGATCGGGCCCGGAATACCGCGGTCGCCGAACATCCGCAGGAGGGCAATCCGGAAGGCAAACGCTCCTGCAACAGCGATGAGCGTCATCACCAGCACCTTGGCCAGAGGGTCGGTCATGCCGATCGTGCCGGGTAGCGTGCCTCGAGTCACGCCAGCCATGATGAGCACCAAGATTCCCAAACCGGCTGTGCCGGCGATCATTTCGGCGCCATGCAGCAGCATTCGTGCAGCTGCTTTCTTGGCTGCCTGCCGAGGCGGACCGGGGAAGGTTGCCATCGCCGCAGCAGGCACCAGGATCAGGACATTCCAGAAGGCTTTGAACCCGACACGGAATGCCTCCATGCCCATGTAGTCGACCGCGAGCAGGATGACGCAGATACCCAGATTGCAGCAGAAGAACAACCCGACGGTCAGAAAGTCGAGGTGCAGCGCGTGCTCGTACGCCTGCGGCGCACACGCCTTGATGTACGTCGCGGGGGCGTCGCCGATCCCGCTGAGCAGCCCTGCGTTGTATTTGGCGGCGCAGCCGGGGATGGTGTCGATCACCTGTCCGAAGGTCAGCAGTTGCATGATGTCGCGCACAAGGACGTCCACCAGCCAGGAGCACAGCGTGTCGAGTTGGGCGCTGGTGCCGCCGGCGGCGACCGGCCCATTGTTGACCACGCCCTGGGCGATCGAGTAACCAATGGATCGGCCCATCCCGAGCACCCCGTTGTCGCTGACGAGGTCGCCAACAGGGTCGCGCAGCAACACCCAAAACAGGATGAGCGCGACGAAGCCGCTGAGGATGATACCGATGCCAGCCGCGTATCCCGTTGTGAGGCAGATGAATCCGCCGACCACGACGCAGACACCGACGCCGGCGGCAAGCAGGTGCGTCCTGGCGACGATCATTTTGAGGGTTTCCACGATCGGCTCGGCGATGGCAGCCAGCCATCCCAGCCACACCACGCCCAATGCGAACTTGACGATCCAGATGCCCACCGAGCAGATGAAAATCAGGAACGCCGTCTCGGCGGCGAGTGCCTCGTTGAGCTGAGCATAGGTGCCGGCGGTTGCCAAGGACGACATGATCGCCGGCCCCCACGTCTCCGGTGAGACGCCGAACTGCGGGCCATTGGACCCGATCATCTCCGTCAGCGGCACCACGGCAACGAAGTGCGCGCCGATCGGCACGCCGTAGCTGTCATGCAGGCCGGTGAAATTCCATGCCGCCGAGAGGGTGTCAGCGGTCGCGTTCGGCGCGAAGTACACCGCGGTGATCGAGAACGCCCAGATCGCTTGGAACATGAACCATACCCGCCGAACGCGTGGCCGCGTGTACATCCACGCGGCGATGGTCTCGCTCATGCCGCCCACCCCTCGTCGGCCATATCGCGGGTGTCGAACGCGTCCACCAACTCCTGCTGCACCGGGGCGAGCATGTCGACCAGCCCAACGCGGCCCAGGTCATCGAACAGGTACGCCAGACCGCGTCCCTCCTGGACACGCGTGTCGAGCACCTCCGGGTATTCGTCGGGATTAATACCCAAGCGCCGGAACGATTCTCGTGCGTAATCACGGTCAGTCGGCTTGAACGGGGTGATGACCCGCATGGGGAGATTCTGGATGCCGATGCCCTCGAAATGCTCGACATACTGCGAGATTGCCAGCAGCCCGTACTTCTCTTTGCGGCCCTGTAGCCCCATACGCTCAGCGTCTTTGCGTCCCACCGGTGACGCGAAATACTCGCGCGCCTCCTCGGCGACGAGGAACCCGAAGGCATCCGGGCGACGTGTGCGGGGATCGGTGTAGGTCAAACGGGTCAGCGAGGCGATCATGCCGTACACCGCCAAACCTGCCCTGGCGCGGGGCGTTTGGCGTCGATAGAGGTGCACTTCCTCGGTCTCGGACGTCGATGGCAGCTGCAGGCCCCCGAGCGTCCAGATCACCGCGTCCTTTTCCGACAAGGGAGGTGCGGGCAGCGACTCGTCGAACATGGCTCGGCAGTAGTCTTTTTCGGAGAAATAGATCAGGCTGTCGGCCAGTTCCTCATACTCGGCGTATTCCTTGCGATCCAGGTTTTTGAACCAGCGGACCAGACCGCCAAGAGAATGTGCGACACCGTCGTCGGGGCGCAACAGCCGCGCGAACTGGCGCGCCGGTACGGACACCGCGTCCATGCCCATCATCGGCAACAAGTGGTCGAGGGTGTGCTCGACGGCGTCTTTGCCCGGGAAAATCTTGAGGCCGTCCAGCGACCACTGCCCGGCGACTGGGTCGATCAGGACCACGCGGTCGCCATGGTGTCGCAACGCCGGCACCCATTCGCGCATCGTGCCCGGCTCCATGATCGAGGCTTGGTGGCCGCGCTTGATGAGGCTGTCCACGACGCGCTTGCAGGACTGCGACTTTCCGCCGCCGGGCGCGCCGAACCACAGCATGCCCGGTGCTCCGCGCCGGTCCTTCATCCCCTCGAAGTCGAGCAGCACCATCTTGTTCCGGCGGGTGGCCAGATTGCGGGCGAACGGAATACCGGTGTCGTGGCCCAGGACCGAGGACACCAGCGGCGCGTAGCGTGCCCACTGCCGGGTGGTGGTCGGCTGTGAGAACTGACTGTGCGGGGCACGCCCTTCGCTGCCGGGATGTCCAATCTCCCACAGCGATGACTGTGCGCCGCCACGTGCGGCGAGAACCGTGTCCAGTTCCTCGGCGAAATGCGTCTTGAGCTGCTGCACAGCGTCCGCCCGTGCCGCTTCGGTCGCCGCCCCGATCGCCAGGACGGTTGTCGAATGCGTCGCCCGTTCCAGCGAGCTCGAGTTCAGTTCCCGCTCGTAGTCTTCGCCCGCGGCGTATCGGTCTGCCAGGTCCGCGTCACGGGCGCCTGAGGTCTGAAACGACTGGTCGTTGAGGTTGCGCTGTGCACGTTCGACCCGATTGAGCTCCTTTTCCCGGGCCGTAGTACTCACGTGCTGGTACCAGTCGCAATCGACGTCTGCGCCGAAGTGCACGTCGTAGGCGGATTGAAGGATTTCCGCGCCCGGAAAACGCAGTCCGCCGCGAGGCAGTTCGGCCACCGGCAGTAGGGTCTGGTAGCTGGAACCGGCGGGACCGCGAAGCACGACAACGGGTTTGCGCGATGGCCACGTCCGCCGCCACCACGAACGGTGCGCTTTGCGGGCGTGCTGGTCACCCTCGTCGAACTCGACAGGCAGCATCCACTCGAAATCGGAGGAGGTCAGCTGGCGGGGACCACCAGCGGCATGCGGGAAGGGCCGGGACACCGCTCCCCTGGTCCAGTGCCGCTCATACAGCCACTGGATTTGCTGCGGTGTTGCCGGCCGCGCCTGGAACTGCGCGGGAATCTTGCTGAGCAGTTCGTCGACGATCGCGCGGAACCCTTCGAGGGTGTCGGGAGCGTCGTGGTCGCGACCGACGACGGTGCTCGCGAATTTCGCTACTGCGCCGGCGCCGCTGCGGCCGGCCATGCCAGCATCGACCGGTATCCGGACACCGAAAACATCTTCGTAGAAAGGGTTTTCGCGTACGAATGGTTCCCACTGGCGGACCTCACGCACCCAGCGCGGCTGGTGCTCGCGGCCTTTGAGCATGCGTTGCAGCAGCAGCGTCGGGTCAACCCGTGCGGACATGCCCCAAAACACCATGCCCGACGGCAGCTGGCGGACCAAGGGGCGGTGGGCATTGGCAAGCACGCGGCGCTGCTCGAACGGCTCCATGCCACTGGCCTGACCGGAGAGGATAAAGTCCGCGTAGACACCACCTTTGGTGAAGACGAGGTTATCGATTACCGCTTTCGGCGGCGACTTCCACGGGTCGCGCTTACCGTTCGCGGCGGCCCGGCTCTGTGTGCCGATGAAACTGTTGAGCAGCCACAGCATCCGGTACTCCGGTGAGGGTCGGCTGATCGGAATTTGCCGGGCCAGGTACACCAGGAATGCTGTGAGGATCACACCGTAGATGAAGATGGACCTGGCGTGCCCGGAGTCGAACCAGTGGTAGGTGGCCCAGCAGGTGCCACCACCGAATACGACAACGGCGGCGCCGTCGTATCTGCCCCACGGCCCCAACAGAAGTCGGGTGTGCTCGTCCAGATAGCCGAGACGGATCGGGAAGTCCATCACACCGCCGAAGGAACGGGCGGTGCTATTTTCGTCGTAGTTGTCGCTCACGTGCGCATTCCCCCTCAGGTTTTAGGCGCTACTGCCCGTACTGGCCGCGCGTGATGCCGCCGGTGTGGTTGTCGATCGTCTGCTGTGCGGAGTTGACCAGACCAGCGGCTCCCAGCGTGATCGCCGCCAAGGCGATGGCGCCGATCAACTTGCCGGCGGCGGCTCCGAATCCTTTGTGGTAAGCGAAGATTGCGGTCAGAACGCCCACGATGAGCAGGCCGATCGCGCCGGGGACGCGAAAGTCGTTCCAGAATGTGACGGTGCCGGTGAGGAGGTCTCCTGCGGCCAGTGTGGTGGTGACGATCATGGTCGTTGTGCTCCTTTGGTGGTGAAACCCGAACTGCCGGTGGTCAGTTCGTCGATTGTTGGGCGCTCGTGACCGGTACGGGCACGATGTCGTCATTGAGGGACATCAGCGGTGAACGGTTGATCCCGGCAACCGCCCAGTGCCCGCCCACGCCGCGCAGGGTCAGCGGGTAGCTCATCGACACGTTCGCGTATTGCGAGGACAGCGCGGTGACCGCCGCGAGCACCTGCGCGGTCTGCCCGTCGGCGGGCTGCGCGGGCACGGCCGAGGCCGCGGTGACCGCGGTGACCACCGATATCGGGTTCCCTTTGTCGTCCTTGAGGGCCACGTACGGCGCGCCCAGGCTGGTCAACAACGAGTCCGACGTGACGAACTGCTCGACGCCTGTGGAGGCTGTCAGGTAGGCCGTGAGGAATCCCGAGACGACCTTGTAGGCGGGATCGGTCGGAGCCAGCGTCGTCGGGTAGTCCTGGGCGAGGTCCGCGCCCGGACCGGGCCCCTCGACGCGGTACGGCAGTCCTGCCGCGCGAGGACCGAATTTGGTCCACAGCACCGCGACCCGGTACATCGCGCGACTCGGTGCCGCCGCGTCGTAGGGCCGCTGGTTGATGCCGACGACCACCGAGTACACCTCGGCAGCATCGTCTTTGGCGGCGGTGCCTTCAGCCGTTACAGCCACCACCGTCGGGGAACCGATCACCAGCGCCGGGGTCGTCGGCAGATTCAGATGGGACGGGTCGACCGACACGAACTGGCCGAGCGCCTTACCGGTGGAGCTGGTGGCGGTCAGCCAGGTGGTGACGTAGTCCTCGGCGAACGAACTGACCACCGCGGACTTGTTCACAATGCTGCGCGCCGGCGTGACGACATCGGTGGGACGGCCGAAAGCGAAGTCCCACAGCGTGTTAAGACCACTGATCGCCGCCAGCACAATGATGACGATCGTGCCGTAGCGGCGCAGCGCCGACGACGATGCGCCCACCCGCCCTTGCCAGGTCTTGTTGAGCTTCATGCCGGCGCTCCCGCCATGCTGCCGACCGCCTCCCGCATGACCAGCGCAACGCTGCCGCGCTGAGCGGCGTCCGCGACAGCCCAACGGTCGATGCTTGGTTGCAGCTTCTCGTCGATATCGGCGACCGCCTGGGAGGCCGCGTGCCACCCGGAGGCTCCCTCAGTGTTCAAGCGATCGACCATCTCGCGCACCCACGGCATTCCTTCACCGTTGCCGCGCGTGGACGCCGCGTACACGAGCGCGGTCAGCGGTGCCACTGCCATAACGCGCCAGGTGACGTCGGCAGGTCCGTGCCCGCTGAGCGTGAGGACGTCTTCGGCGTAATCAGCTGCGCGGCTCAGTGATTCGAATCGCAGTTCGCGGCTGGCTGCGCGCATCCGGTGCTGCATGGCGGCGGCGTTTACATGCCACATGCCCAGCAACACGGCCACCGTCCACAGTGCGACCCAGGGCAACGTCCCCAAGGTTGCGGGTGTCATGTTCGCGGGAAACATCAGCTCCGGTCCGGCGCCGGCGACGACCATCGCTCCGAAGATGGCGGAGCACAAGGTCAGCGCGCGGCCCGTGGTTTGCAGCGCTCGTTGGTCGTGCATCCATCCCGGGATATTCCGATCCAGTCGAATGAGGTGCGGGAGCTCAGCGTCGATGCCGTGTTGATCCATCATCAAACCGCCTCGTGTCCAAGGATTTTCAGGGTGCTGATGGCGAACGTGGCATCAACCGGGTCACTGCCGTCACTGCCCTGGCTGCCCAGCGGGGACACGTTCGGCGGCGGGATTGGCGCTCCTGTGGTGTTTGAGTCGCCAAACACGCTGGCCAGGCCGCCACCGGGGCGCGGTGCTGTCGTGGGCGCAGCGGCCGGGTCCGCCGGCGGCCGCTCGGTCCAGCGGATCAGCATCTTGATCCGCGACACCAGCACGGGCTTGAGCGGCTGAATCGCTTCGCCGTGCACGTCCTTGGTGTCCTGCGTGATCGGCGTGATCGATGGGTTGTCCGGAAAGCTGTACTGCACCAGGCGTACAACCCGGTGCTGCGACCACTGCGTGACGCCGCTGGCGTCCTGCCCGACCCAGCCGCACGTGCAGGAGATGGCGGTCACCATGTAAGTGCGGCCCAGATCAAGCATGATCACCTGGCCGTCGCCGCCGCCCCGGACGCAGACGAACGCATTGTGCGGATCGGTCCCGCTCATGGTCTGTGCGGGCGTAGAGCCTTCCGCGCACGATCCGTTCGCATCGGCGGTGTACGGCAGTGAGCGGTCCCTACCGGGGCTGTCGGTAGCGGCCGCAGGGCTTGGCGGCGGTTTCGCGACCGCTACCGCCTGCGGCTCACTGAGCGACCCGCCACTATTCGGCGCGGGCTTGCTGTCATGGGAATACAGGATCACCGAGCCCGCCAGAGCAGCGACGACACCAGCGGCGACCAGCCCGCCGAAGCCCCACAGCAGCTTGTGATCAAACCGCTCTTTGGGCGGTCCGTCCTGCCCGGCGTCGAGGTCCACCGGCCCCGTCGGCGCGTCGTCATCGTCGTCAGCCATCAGTGCGGCGACATCGACATCGCCGAGGTCTTCGGCGTCGTGGTCATTGTCTGGGGTGCTGCTCTGCCCGTACTGCTGCAGACCGCGTCCCCAGTCCTCGTCGGAGAGTGCGTCGGAGGTGGTCATGAGGCCGCCCGGTGGCTGATCACGCGCATCGTTGATGCGCTGGGCTGACGGCGCTGCACCAGGGCAGGCGCCATGTCGACCACCACGGGCGACGGCGCCGTAACCGGTGCCGGACCCACCCACATCGACGGCCACGCCGGCACCGCACTCGGCACCTGGTGAACACCGCCGGTGGACAACGTGGTGTTCCGTGACTGCATGTTTTCGCGTCCCGGCCACGTCGGAATCGAGTCGACCATCGCCTGCGTGACCGGCGGCTTCGGACGCCCACCGCCACTGCATGCCAGCATCAGAAAAACGATAAATACCAGCGCAAACAGCACTAGCGCGCTGACTGTTGGCACTCCCACGAAAGCTCCCCTCGATTGCCTGGCGACAACAGTCGCTCCAGCGACTACCCTCACCTCTATGCCTGTCGAGTCTGACAGATCAAAGCAACAACGACAATAGGTGAACACACATGCGACAGATCACGCCTGATCGTTACGACGAACTGCGGCACGAATGGATCACCGAGCACGCCGGCATCTGGAACTTCCAAAAACGGCGCGGCGAGAAACTGAACCGGCAGATCCGCAAACGCACCCGCATGACAGCGGGCGCACGACCAAATCCCTATGACGACAACCTGACTCACCCCCACTGGGCTCGCAGAGGGTCCACCGTGGAAATCAGCCTGGAAGCAATCATCGTCCTGGCCAGCGCACTGCTCGCGCCCCTGGGATGGGCGGCAGGCAAGCTCCTATACGAGCTGACTGTCCAGTACATCCCGGCCCGGCTGCGCGCCTATCCGATCCCCGCGCTGTTCGCTACCGCCGTCGGCATCGGGGTCCTCACCGTCCTGCTCTACAGACCGGACGACTCCCTGTACCGGACTCTGCTTGCGCCGTACCTGCTGGCGCAGATACCCGCGACGTTCGCGGTCGCCGGCATCTACGGCATCTTGAACGGGTGGCTGGCCATCGACGGCTCCGCGACATGGTGGCCAATCACCCCGCCGCCGCCGCCGGTCGACCTCAATCTGCCGTTCGGCCCTGACGACCTCACGGCCCCACCGGTATTCGACGTCGGCGAACCACTATCGGCGGTCGACATGGCACCGGTCACCCAGATCACACAGTCCCTGCAATCACTGCACCTGGTCAAGACCGGCATAGCAGTCTGCGCCATCGGGGCCGCGTGGATGATCGGCGCGGTCGCGGTCGGCGTCAAAGATGCCCTCACCGACGCCGCTTCCACGACGTCGTGGACACTGCCAGCCCCGAGCGCGCGCTGAGCGCGAAACCTCAACCACTTCAAGGAGTTCGACACATGTTACCGACAACATCACTTCGACCATGGACCTTCGCGACCGCCGAGAACGGCGAGGGGCTAACGCACACCTGGATACGCGACTGGGCCACCGACCGCGACCGCCTTCATGCCGGCGCCGCGGCCGCGGGCTGGCAATCGCACTGCCTACTGGACGTCTACGACCACGCACTTCTGAGAACTCTGACGGTCACGGCAAGCTCGCGCGACAAACTCGCCAACCCGCGCCGCGAACCGCACATTCTGATCACCGTCGCCCCCCACATTCCGTGGACGCTCCAGCCCTTGCCGCAGCTGGCGGGCATGGGCCGCGCCATCAATATGCACCTCGCCGTCGTCTCCGACCACCTGCGCACAGCCAGATACGGATGCCCTTTCACTCCAGCTGAATTCGCCGACCAGATCGGAGGGTGGTACCCCGCCCCGCCGCCAGCACTCCCCCGCAGGTCCATGGGGACGGGGCAGCCCGAGCATGAGTGAAACCGCGGTCAACTTCCACGTCGCCAGCGTGACAGTCCGGCACGCCGGTCTGGGCAGCGATGGATGGTTCGTCTCGATCGACGGGCACGAGCTCAGCGGCGGCGGTAGCTCCCTAAGTGAGGTACAAGCCGCGCTCTGGAACACCCCCGTTGCTGGCGGTATCGCTACCGTCGCCGAATGCGGCTCGATTCCTGTTCCACATCAGGCAGCCGGGCGCGTGGCGTCGATGACTTTGGCTGATCTGTCGATGGTCCCGGGCGGCGACGCCGTGACTGTGGCGGTACGAGACGGCGACGACCCGTGCGCAGTCTGAGAACAACCACTGGCTGTCTGAACCGCCTCGTACACTCACTCACCAACCGGGAAGGCGGACCAGCGTGACACCCTCCGAGACGCCCAGCAGCTCCGACATCAACATCATGTCGGTTTTCATCGCCGCCGGCGCAGACCCCGACCGCCTTGCCCGCTGGATGCGCGAGAACACCGACACCCAGACGCCGGTCCACGCCCTTGCCACAGCCGGTGAAGCGCTACGGGCACAACACCGTCGGTAGCGGCGCACCTCATAAGCCGGAGCCCTCAGACGGGGGTTCAATATCAGCGTCGGACTGCTCGGTCGAAGGGCTCCGCGCCGCGCGGTCAGACATCGTGAGAGGAAGGTCGGGCATGTCCTCGTCGGTGCGCCAGTTCCACACCGACACACCGGCAATCGACTCCTCGCCGTCAGCGTCGCCCGCGGGGCGGTCGATGAACGCCGCTACTGGCGGTGTGGTGTCGGTGAACGTGAGCGACGCCATGGTTGTTGCGCTTCCGTTGTACGCCAGCACTTTCCGGAACGACCGTCCCGCGTCGACAGCGGTGCTCAGCAAGGTGCGGTCAGCATCGCCGGTGAACGGCAGCCAGTTGCGGTCCGTGGTCATCAGTGACAACTGTTCGACGGTCGCATACCCGGCCCGCGACACCGAAAAGGTGCAGATCGCCACCAGGCGCACATCGCCCGGCTCCGACATCTGCCAGTGTTCCAATTCGACGGCAAATCGCTTGGCGAGCTTGCGGTACAAATCCTCCTCGAGGAACCACGGATGCCCCGGCAGGTGCCGGATCTGGAGCTTGAATCCGTGACTGGTCGCTTCCAGCGCCTTGACCTCGCCCACTCCGATGAGCAGCTGCGTGGTTTTACCCGGTTGCCGCCGCGCTGTTGCCCACGCCTTGATGCGGCGCTGTTCCAGCTCAGCCTTACGGTCGGCCGAAAACGGCTCGGGTACGAACAACGCAGGCCCGAGCGGATTCTTACGAACCAGCTTGCCGTCCACCGCCATTCGCAGACGACGGTGGACCACCGCCCAGGAACGATGTCCAGCGAAACTTGGCTGCCACGTCGTCAATTCGGCTTCGTCCCACAAATAGTGCAGCACCGCCTTTAGAGACAACTTGTTGCCGCTGGCTTGAACGGTGTCCGATGGAGTTCCCGAAGGCTCGGGCGCTGCGCGACCAGCGGATTTGGACAGCGAAAACCCCAGGCGCAGCACCGTTGTTCCGTCCGCAGGGTTGTCCACGATGGACTGCTCAGCTACCGCGCCGTATCCGGACAGTTCTTCCGGCGGCAGCCAGGACCGGCACCGATGGTGATGGCTGCCTGCGGTACCCGGCATCCGCTTGACGATGAGCTCGTGCCCGCTGCTGGCGATGTACATCGGCACAGGCGGATACTGGCACAGGCACAGCGGCCGTACATGAAGTGCTTTGGCAGCACTGAGGACCTGCTGCGACGATAAGGAGTGCACGTCGTGGATGCGGCGGCCCTCCACCTCAAACCCTGTGGGCTGTTGGCCGTCCAGCGTTGGTGTCATTACTGCCGCCCTTCCCTTCGCGACGCGAATGAATCGCGCTGCCCTGAGGGAACTTCCGGTGTGAACACGGCTGCGGGGTCGTCGATGAGCATGCCGGCGCTGAGCGGTGCGTGCTCAGCCGGACGTGGCCAGCAGCGAACCGCGACGCCAAGGACTCCGCCCAGGAGCACAGCGGCGGTGAGCGACCATAACGCCGGCTCTTTCACTGCCTCGAACAGGTGAGGCAGATAGGCGCGGTAGTCGAAGTCGGTCGCAAACGGAATATCGGGGTCGGGCGGTGCGTGTCGGTCGCTCAGCATGATTTCGGGCAGCGCAAGAACCGCGAACGGGGCCGTCATGACCAGCACTAGCGCACTCGTGAGGGCTGAGCCGAATTCTCCTAACACGGTACTGAATACCGCGAACGTGCCCAGGCACACGATGGTGACAGCGAGGGACACCTGGACCCCGATCGTGCACCAGGCTAGGTCGGTCTCGCTGACATGCAGCCATGCAGGTACGTCACGCCGGGGAGTGGTGGTGAGGCCGACGAGGACGCTGCCCGGTCCAATAACGATGAGGGCGGTGGCGCCGGCAAGTTCCAGCCAGCCAGGCTTTTGCATCAGCGCTTTCCTTTCGTGAGCACTTGGTCGTCTCCGAACAGTGCGAGCTGGACCGGATGCCGGCGGACTTTCTGGCGGACCGCTGGTTTGGTCCGGGATTCTCGGTGGGCGACCTCTGCAATGGCGGCTGTGGCGATCGCCGGCGGCACGGCGTGGGGGTGCGGGCTTGATTCAATGACTAGTCGCATGGCCGGGGGCACGAGCTTCCAGTGTGGCCCGCACATGAAACCGGTGCACGGGGTGTCGCAGTCGTTTGCGTGGCACGTGCCCGATGCTGAGCTGTTCTGAGACATACGTTCTCCGTGGTGCGATTGGCTGGTGTTCATCGACGTTGGGCGGGTGCTGTTGGACCCGGCGGCCCGGCCGCTGCGGTGCGGAGGCGAGATGGTGGGAATGTCTTCGTCAAACTCGGGGTCGTCGTCGGCGATCAGGAGCGCCGTGGCAGGCAGGAGGCTCATGGCCGCTCACTTCGACGGCAGCAGGGAGAGGGCGCGGGCGTTCTCGATGGCGTCGGCGGCGACCGATGGCCACACCGCCGCATTGTGACCATCGGTATGCCAGGTGCAGCCCTGTCCACCGGCGCTGATCGGCGCATCGCACACTTGGCTGTGGTGCCATGGGCAGCCGGCGCTGAATCGTTCGATGGCGGCGCGCAGTGACGGGTGCGCGGAGACGGATAGCACGATCGTGCCGGTGGTGCTGTGGTAGTGCCAGCGGCTCGATGCGACACCGAGTTCGCGTAATTGTGCAGCAACAGAGGCTAATTCGCATTCAGGCAGGGTGCCGATACCACACTCTGTCGGACGTGGCCTCCATCGGGGAATGCGGGCATCGAGGACGATGAGCGGGTGTCCCTCCATGCCGACGGGAAGGAAGCGCACGATCCGGTCTCCGCTGATGATCCGGACGCCGCAGCGTTCGACGAGAGCGGTGTCGGGTTGCTCGGTGGCATAGAGCCAGCAGAGCCCAGCGTCGAGCGCGGCGCGGAACGTGGGTGCGGCCAGGGTGGTGCTCATGTTGATGCTCCTTGATTACGCTCGCCGACGATGTTCGGCGCGGTGTGATCGGTTCCTATGGCGGCAGGTTCAACGGTGGGCATGATGGTCTCCTTGTTGTCACGCCGGCGTGGCTTTGTCGAAGTCGGCGGCGAATTGGTTGTGTACTGCCGCAACAATGTTCGGGGCAGCGGCCTTGTCGAGCCGGATGGACAGCTCCCGGTTTTCGGTCAGGCTCTTGGTGGATAGGTTCTGGCTGCCGATGATGAGGGAATCGTCTGTCAGGACGATCTTTTCGTGCATATACAGAGCGTTGGGCGACTTGGGCAGGACGCGTACGGCACAGCCGGCGTCCTTGACTTGAGTGACGGCGGGCGTGTCCGCGTCGTCGGCGTTGAGCACGATTTTGCAGGGGACGCCGCGGCGGGCGGCCTGAGCGATGGAAATCGCTGCAGCGTGGTCTTTTAGCTCTTCGCTGGTCACGTTCAGCACGTCGTGCGCGGCGTTGATGGTGCGGATGTATTCGGCTCGGGCGGCGGGCGACCAGATCAGGCCGGGTGCGGCAATGGCCTGTGATAGGCGGCCGGTGTCGGTTACGGCGTTGTCTGCGTCGAATGTCGCGGCGACTGCCGAGACCTGTTCGGGCACAGTAGAAACGATCATGGCGTCGCGTCCGGTTGGGTAGTATTTCGCGTCGAAGTTGGCGGTGCTGATGATGGCGGTGTCGTCGTCGATCACGACCGACTTCTGATGCACGATGGTGCGCGCTGGTGCCCATTTGACGTCTACCCCGGCAGCTCGCAGCCGCGTGTAGGCCGGTTGGTTCACTTGCTGTCCGTGAAATGCGCTGTCCAGCAATACCTTGACGTCGTCGCCGCGGGTTTTCGCGTTCTCGAGCGATTTCTCAATGGCGTCGTCCGCCAGTTCGTAGATGACGACGCGGACCGACTTTTTGGCGCCGTCGATGTGTGAACTGATGGTGCTGTAGCCGGCCTGGGGCTCCTGGATCAGGGTGTACGGCCCGTCGGTGATTCCCGTTGTGCTGGAGCCAGTCAGGCCGGGGATGGGTAGGTGGCTGCACCCGGCGACCGTGATGGTCACGGCGGCGAGGGCGGCTCGGGTGAGGTTCTTCAACGGTTGATCTCTCGTTGTGATGGTCGGATGTGTTGTGCCGTCGGTCATTCACCGACGATGAATTGCCGTAGTCGGTTCATGCGGCTGGCTGCTGGGCTAGGTCGGGTTGACGCTGCTGGCACGAGTGGCGCTCGGCCAGCTCGTCGGAGCGCGGCTGCGCTCGCCTGGTCGTATAGGACCCGGAACCGGCTCCAGTCGGGAATCTCGACGCAGTGGCCGAGACCGCCGCGAATAATCAGTCGGGCGTGTTCGCGGTCGGGAGGCAGCAGCTCCTGCCATCGCAACCCTGCACCGAAGTCGCTGTTCAGGCTGCGGTGACCGTCCGCCTGCCCGAAGCTCTCCGATCGGCGGAAGGTTAGGCCAGACCAGCTTTCGGGGCCGGTGAGCAGCTTTTCTTCATGTGCGCCGAACATGATGATGTTCGCCGGAAAAATCTTGCGGAGCTCGTTGGCGTACACCGGGCCATAGACAGTGTCGAGCTGTTCTGAGTCCTGCACGCAGGCCAGTACATTGACCCCCAGCCCGCGACCTTCCCCGATAATGCGGCGAAGACTCGGCAGCGGCGCGGTGTTGGGTAGCTCGTCGATCGCGATGAGGAGCCGGTGCATCTGCTCTCGCTGCGCGGTCTTTTCTCGCCAGCGTCGGTAGAGAGATTCGAGCATTGTCACCGCTGCGCCGGCCACGGTGCCGTCGGCGGGCGCGAGGATGAACACGGTCGCTTGTGGGTGATCAAGGAACGAGGGATCAAATGTCCACGGGATGTCGCTGCCCATGGCAATGTTCAGGCTCATGCGCAACCAGGGGGTGATCGCCTTGCGCATCGTGATTGCCACCGAATCACGCTGCCGCGCTTCCATGTTCAGGATTTTCGTCATCCCGATGGCGAGCACTTCATACTGGTGGCACAGGGCCGCCGCTTGCAACCACCCCGGTTCGGCGGCGCCTTTCTCGGTGGTGTCCATGTTGTCGACGGCCTTGAGTACCCAGTCCATGCCCATGCCGTTACCGTTGGGCGATGCCGCGTAGAGGAAGGCGGCCAACGGGCCGGAGGCCTGTGACTCCCACACTCCCCCGTCGGAGACTTGGTCAGCGCCGCTGCCCATGCCGACAGTGGCCATCTGCATGATGTTTTCAGCGATGGTCAGCGCCTCTAGCGGCGTTTCAATGGTGGTGGTCGGGTCGTAGATCATCGACTGAACCCCGGCCGGGTAGGTCGGGTTGGCGATGGGCCGGAAGTCGATCACTGCGGTCGGCCCGTGCCGGCACTGCATCACCAAGTCGATGATGTCGTCTTTACTGTTCACGACCAGCGCCGGTCCGCCCCACAACGAAATCGCGGGGGCGAGAAGGCGGCGGGTTTTACCTGTCTCGGTTGGTGCGGAGATGAGGCAGTGTGCGGCCGTGCGCGGTACATAGAGCTGGTCGCGGCCGTTGACTTGGCGTCGCATGAAGCCGAGATACGGTGTCTGGGGCTCCTTATACATCCGTCGACGCCCCCCAGGATGACTGCGCCCGCAGTACGCGCAGGTGTCCGTAGATTGCGCAGAACGGTGGTGCGCTGCGCGCCACGATGTTCAGAACGAACATCGCAACCAGGCACCAACCCAGCTCGGAGGGCTCCGGTGTGCCGTTGGCCGCCGCGAGCACGACTAGCATGCCGAAAACCAGCACGGTTTTTTCAGCGAACAGGTACACGAACGGGAGGATCACGGTCATCGCCCAGGCGATCGGATCGGCACGACGCGGCAGTGGCCGCGCCCCGTGCACCGTCTCGAGCAGTGCGAGCAGCCCCAACGCGGACATCGTGAGCAGCATCACCGGCGGCGCGAGGATGGCGCTAATCAGCCTGTGGCCGGCCAACAGCACCGGATCGATGAACGCGAATGGGGTGACGTGCGTGTGGATGTAGACGTGCGTGAAGACGGCACACCAGGCGATGACAATCGTCATCACGATGGTCCGGGCAGTCTTCGTGGCGTAATGGACGGCGCCAGAGAACGATTCGATCAGAGGGCGTCCCACGACCGTCACCCATGAGCGCACCGCACGGGCGGTGTGCACTGGCCGATCCCAACCGAGTGCGTGAGCCCACCGAGGCACGGGAGCGACACCGTCGGTGGCGGCAGCCGGCCGGAGTTCCTCGTCGATGTCTTCGTCCAAGCCGCCCCAAGCCTCCCATCGCTCGGTGATGTCGTACCGCGCCAACATGCAGTCCAGGTCGTCGTATTCGATGCACAGCTTCCCGGTCACGTCGTGTACGACGGCCGCCGCTACGTGGCGCTTGGGCAAGTCAGGGCTGATCCAGAAGGCCACGACCGTTGCGGTTAAGGCCCGCACCTCGTTCTCGTCTTCGACGGCCGACGATGGGTCGTACTTCATGACCGCTACGAGCGTCGTGGCCTGACGGTGGACGTCGCGCAACTTCCGGAGGCTGCGATAGCCGTAAGCGCCGCAGCGGCAATCGTCAGCCGGTTCGCAATGTCCCGCCGGCTCGCAGATGGCATTGGCGTACATGCTGTCAACCCATCGGGCCTGATGTGAGGTCGCCGCAACAGGCAGTAGGGACCACTTCTCGACGTCAATTTCAAAGGTGCACACGGCGTAGGCCGCCTGTGGGGCGACCACTTTCATGATGGTCTGTTCGGGGTTGTCAGCCAGAGAGGTCATTGCACGCTCCTGCGCGGTCGAAGGGAACGGGGTGTCAGCGCAGATCGCCGAATAGACTCCAGGTGGTCACCGTCAGGTCTGGGTGTTCGCGCTCGACGATGGGATGCCAGCAGTGCCGGCAGGTGCCGATCAGCCAGTCGCCGTCACCGCAGGCATCGGACAGGTGGACGTCGAGGACGTGGTCTTGGTCGGGAGACCCGCTGCACCCTGACGGGTCCAGCAGCGCGAATGCCTCACCGGCTGTCCTGGGGCTGTCGTGGCGCCCAGCGGCGGCGCGCATCGCGCTCAACGCGGCGGACGTGTCATCGCTGGCCAGCCAACGCCGCATCACCGCGCGGTCGAAGACCGCCGGCCGCGCGAAGTTCCGATTGTCGGCCCGCAGCAGGTCCTCCACCGACGCGCCGTATCGGCCTTCTGCGCCGCGCACCGCGTGCTGGGCCAGATCGAGAAGGTCACCCCAGTTGGGCAGGATCGGCTCGGCCGGGCGCCCGGTTGGGCCGCTGGCCAGGGGCGGCAGTCCATAGCTCGGGTTCGCGCGGATGAACTCTTCCAGCAGCGGCCCGTGGTCGGCGATGACATGAAATCCGTCTGCCGCCAAACGATCACGCAGGACCGGATCGGCGATGAAGCTGTCGAACGCGGCGGTTGCGGTTGACCACCCCGATTCGCGCCGATGCCAGCCCCACACCTGATTGTGCGCATCGAGCAGCGCCCAGCCCGGCGTGCGCCGTGTCAGGAACAGGATGTCGTGTCCGGACCAGATCCCCAACAGGTCGCCGTGTTCGCCGCCGCGCAGCGGGCGCACGTATCGAAAGACCGTTTCATTGATCGCCGCCGTCATCAGAGCTGTCATCGTCAAATCCCTTGGTCTAGTCTGCTTTTGGTGTCGCTGAGTTGCCCGTCGGTGGCGTTGGAGTACTCTCCGCATCCGCCTGCGCCGAAGTTCTGCCACGGAATGAACCGCCACGTTCCGTCACGCCGGGGGCAGAAGAATCCCCATGCCTGGGTGCGGCGACCGGTCAAAACGATGGTCAGGCACGTCTGCTCTCGGCCGGTGTCGTCGCGAAGAAGCTGTACGCGGTGGCGGTGACCGGCACGTCGAAACGCCAGGCTCCCCGGGCCGCGCCAATGCGCACCGTTCTCGGTGACCTCGGTGTAGGACCCTGAAACGATCAGCGTTGCGAAGCTCCACGGGTGCGAATGCAAGGCGGGTGCATCATCGGAGCCAACGAAGCGATGCAGATACAAGTTATGCCAACGATTTCTCGGCACGAGGAAGTATCGGTGCAGATACACGCCCCGCTCGGAGCGGATAACCTGGTGCGGTCGTCCACTGAGAAGTGTACGCAGCCACGGTTTTTCGGTGGGGGTGCTGACAATGGCGCTCATCAGCGCTCACCTCGCCGGTTGACGCATCGGCGATGGCAGACCTCACAGCGCAGCATGCCAGGGCTGTACGGCACGGCGGCGCACTCCACGCACAGGCCACGGCGGTACGCCTCATCAGCGGACAGGTGTTCGCCGGCCGTGGCGATACCGGCCACCCTCCGCGCATAAGCGACCGCCTCAAAAGTGAAGGGGCCGAACACATCCACGGTGAGGCCGTGCTGCTCATACCACTGGTACAGCGCATCACGCACCGCCCCGTTCACCCCGCCAGCGAACACGGCCTCAACACTCACCCCGCTCGGCGACGCTGTCGGTGTGCGGGACGCCGCGTGAGGTACCTGAGAATCAGCTCGCGGACGCTCAGCAAGGGCCATGATCACGCGCCCACCCCGCTCACGACAGTGCGCAGCGACCGCACGACAGCTGCGATTTCGTCCGCGACCTGCACGGGGCGCTCGTGCAAGAGCATGTGCCCAGCGCCGTGGAACTGACGATGCCGGGCACCGGGAATCGCGCTGGCCATCTCGTACGCATGCGCTGCGGGTGTCACGGTGTCCGCGTCACCGCTCAAAATGGTGGTGGCGGCACCAATATTGCCCAAGACAGCACGCTGGTCGAAGCGGCGCAGATGCGGCAGGAACCCCGCAGCGGTGCTCAGCGCCGTCGTCGACAGCGCCGCACTGCACATCGAGCACAGCACACGTCGCTCGGCGCGAGCGCATCCCCGGCACAGCCCGACCAGCTCGCAGACCGGCCGTGAAAGTGCTCGCACCGCGTGCTCAGCCGCGTAAGCGGGGGTGTGCGCCACCAACGCGGACAGGAAATCCGGTGCAGGAGTGGACAACAACCGCCCCAATCCGCGATCGCACAGTTTTCCCGCAGCGGTGGCCACCAGCACCAGCCCCTGCGGGCGCACAGGCTGTCGATCAACCGATCGCGCGCTGTACGTCATCGCCGCCATGCCACCCAGCGAGTGTCCGGCGACCGTAAGAGAGCCGCTCACCCGCAGCGCCATGAGCACATCGGTGAAGTCGTCGGCGAGCTGTTCGACGTGATACGTGCTCATCGGCGCGCAGCTAGAGTCGCCGTGACCACGGTGGTCGTATCGGATTACCCGCACCGCGCAGCCGAGCAGTTCGTGCAGCGCCTTGTCGATCACCTGCCAACTGCCGGCGCCCTGGCACAGGCCATGCAGAAGCGCGACCGTGTGCTCGGCATCAACTGGGCCGCTGTCATACACGGCCAGGGATACACCGTCGCGGGTCAAGATGGTCTGGTGCACCGAGCGCGCCGCGCGTGCGGCGTGCGGCACGGTGCACACGGTCATCGCGGTCGCCTCGCTGAGGAGAGCGATCCAGCGCTACCGCCTGGCCGCAGCTGTTCACGTCGACGCTGCAATCCAGGGTTGTTCACGCGGAGTCGAAGCGACCGCTCGGCATCGGCAGTCAAAGGTCGGTACGCCCGTGATCGAGACCGAATCCAAACTGGCACAGTGCTATTTGAATCAACACCAGGAGCTCCCTGCGCGAGGGCGCTGGAATCCTCGGCGCCCGCGCGTGGTGTGTCCATCGCTTCATGATGTCAGAGAGAAGCAGGTAACACAACCCGTAAACATGCTAATGTTTACGCAAAGTTGATTGATTTACCGCCGTGGAGGACACCATGACTGTCGAACCCACCACCGCTCGTGAAGCGCTCGACGAGGCCCGCTTGGACATCGCCGCCGCGCAAGACGCGCTCCGCGACGGCGACGACCTTCGCCGTGCCCAGTACGCCCAAGCAGCCATCGACAGCGCCGCCACCACGCTGCTCGACCCCGCCGCGATCCGCCGCGAAGTGCTGGCCGCGAGGTTCTTCCTGAGCGCCGGCTTGGCACTGGACGGACGGGCCAACACCTGCGGTGCGGACAGCATCCACACTGACGAGGAAGCCTCCGGGCTAAGCCCTGAGGACCAAGCCTGGCTGCGCAACTACCTCCAGACGCGCAAACAGCGAACCCTCCATGCGCTCAGCGCGGATAACTCCATCGGGCTGTAGGCAAACGCGAACCGCGTTCGCCCAAACGCGGTCTGCCACAACCCATTCACGCCAGAACCATCGAACCGAAACAGGAGCGGGGAACGCATGGACCGCAACGACGACGTGCTGTCCAACTGCCTGCCGGTAACGCGGGGTGTGCGCACACGACTGCTCGCCATCCTCTGTTGACGACGCCTGAAAACTGACCCCCTGTCGACGGGTGAATTTTGACCCCCGTCATTGATAGGAGGGTGATTTCA
>NZ_JBJIAL010000036.1:0-53153 GCF_045310895.1 Mycobacterium sp. SMC-18 | reverse complement strand
ATTTTCGAGAGACCTCGACCTCTATCCCGGCAACGACGCGCCAACCACCTCTACACCCTCATCTGTGAAGAGCCCGTTTAAGTCGGCATTCGATTTTACTTTCGTGAAGACCGCCATCCGACCGACCGGGAAGAATTCTGCCACATTCTCCAGAATGTGGTAATGCGGTCTGTTGATGTAGTCGTCGACGACGACTTGCCACCCGTGTGTATCCCGTAGCAGGTTAAAGCATTTCGCGGCGCAAGCCACTCGAAAGCGCCCGTCTACTAACACCAAATCTGGTGGCACATTTATGAATCGCGGATCCGAATAGCGTCGGTACAGTGCTAGGCGCTGCTCATCTGCGTGGCCGTATGGCCGTCCCCAAGGGCCCGTGCGGCCTATATCCGCGTATACCAGTTGTTGGTTTTCGCTTTCAAGTCCGGCTGCCGCAATTTTTGCGCCGACGAGACGGAGGAAGTTGGGGTCGGACTCGACTCACACCATGTTGACGCCGCGACTGGCGGCTTGGATGGTTGATCCGCCGGTGCCGTACTCAAGATACGACTTCGCATTATTCAGTTGGCCAATAAACCATTTAGTCGATTCGGCGCTGTCGAAATGCGGATTATCGGGTACCGACAATTTAGACCAGTTTTGACGTGCTTTAAATACCCAATATTCGGCAGAATGCATTTATCCCCCTATGTACAATTTCTTACCACGGACATGTCCGCGGTGGTGCACGACCTCCATTCTAGGGTCGCACCTGCACTTGATGTGCCGATTTTTGCGAAATCGTGCCGCGACTCCCGATGGATTGCGTCGACCCCATCTGCGAGGTCTTCGGGTCCCAGGAGGGTAAAGCCAAACCGCGGGCTGAATAGTGATCGTCGCGACCGGCGAGTACGATGACACAGCCTGATTCAAAGCGGCTACCGTCGGCGAGAACTTATCCGCGATAAGGTCGAGTGGCCCACAATAGGAGTTGAAGTAGACGCCTTTGATGGCGCAGGACCGAGTTGAGAGTTCAGGCCACGCTTCTTGACGAAGCTTGACCAGATGCGCTCCTGGGAGCATAACCGCGCTGCCGGTTCTTGCCAGCGCGGATTCCGCGCCCTGGTAATTGGTCGGCAGTGAATCAGTATCCGAAGGCTTGGTCGTCGGCGTCGATGTCGCGGGCGGCGTTGATCAAGTGCACATCGCCCCAAATTCGCTGCGTCACAGGCGCTTTTGTGCCAACTATAGATCGCCTGGATGGAGACCCTAAGAACCGGCAGGTTCGCCTCGACGGGCACGCCGTCATCGGCAAGGTTACCGGCCAGAGGCTCCACCGGTGCGGGCCACTGCGGTAGCGTCGACTCGAAGCTTGGCGGGAACGGCTGTGGCAAGAGGTTGATCGTTTCGATCCTCACAGTTCAAGAGACAACCAAACCGGGGTTGTCCCATCACGGGGTCACCACGCTACGAAAGTACCCGCCTCTCGGAAATATCGGTTGTTCATGTCGCAAGCGCCCGAGCAAGTTGCATGTTAAGCCACGTCAGCGATAGTTACCCGTGACCCAGGCTTTGAACCCATGCTTTCCGAGCAGGTAACGCAGAGATTCGTACTGTTGCTTCTTACGTTTCTTACCGCGCACATCGATGTAGTGGTGGACCACTTCGATTGAAGGGTCGAACCAGCGTTTGATGCCCTTCTTCTCCAATCGGATCGCCAGATCCTGAGCCCCATGGTTGCGCATGTTGATGTCATAGCCGCCGATCGATTTGTACGCATCGGCATAGATCAGCATGTTGCCCTCGTGCAGCCAGAAAGTCTCCTGAGCTGTTGGTGCATCCAGCACGTTCGGATAGTTCTTGACGATTGGCCGGACCGCCTGCTGAATCGTGCGGGCCAATTTGGGACGGTTGCGGATCCGGTCGAGGACTGGGGGAATCGCCGTCATGTGCGTGTGCAAACAAAACGCTGGGCCGAAATTGTAAGGTTCCTGACTTCCGTCGGTGCGGCTTACCAGCCCGCCTATCGCACCCACGCCCTTGTCGACGTAGCGAGCGGCAACCTGGCGCGCCACGTCGGCGATGTTCTCGGTCTCCAGATCCATGTCGGCATCGATGAAGTGGATGAGCTCGTCGCCATCGATCACCTTGAGGACTTGATTGCGGTTCGCTGTGCAGCCCTGGTTTTGCGGGGCGACGATCATCTGCACCTGACCGCCAAACTCCTTGACCACCTCGACACTGTCATCAGTGGACCCGTCATCGAACACATATATGCGGTCGTAGCCCTGTACCAGCACCTGTGGCAGGAGCTTGCGTAGGTGGTGGCCCATGTTGTAGTTGGGAATCGCGGCAATGACCGGCAACTCGTTCGACATTACGGTTAGTGTCCCTTCCGTACTGCGTCTCAAATGACGCCTACGCCAAAATGTTTCGGGGTGCCAACGACGCCGCCGGGCAAACCGTTGCATGGCCTCTCTGTGGCCTCTCGCGCCATGCGCAAACCTACCATCCGACTGACCACCACCTCGCGACAAGCTGTGAGGTGTGGTCAGCAGACAATGCGCTTCGGCAGTTCGACGTCGGCCGTACGGTAGCCTCACAGCGATCGGCCGTGTTAGCTGGCAATTGGAAGCGCGCGTCGGGCGAGCTCGGCCCTCAGGGCTCGCTATACCTCGATGACAGCAAGCAGAAGCAAGGAGATCAGTCGTGCGGCTGACAGTATTCGGTATGGGGTACCTCGGACTCACCCACGCTGTGTGTATGGCTGAATTGGGCCACGAGGTGCTCGGGGTCGAGGTAGATCACGACAAGGTTGCCAAGCTTGCGAATGGCGAAGTGCCGTTCTACGAGCCTGGACTGGCGGCGCTGCTGAAAAAGCACCTGGAATCCGGCCTTTTGCGTATCACCACCAGCTATCAGGACGCTGCGGATTGGGGGGCGCTGTACTTCATCGCGGTCGGTACCCCACAGAAGAAGGGCGAATCGGCTGCAGACTTGCGATACGTCGAAGCTGTTATCGATGGACTCGCTCCGCTAGTGCGCAGCGAGGTGTTGATCCTCGGCAAATCCACTGTGCCCGTGGGCACATGCGCGAAGCTCGTTGACCGAGCCCGCGCTCTGTCCACGGAGGGCGAGATCGAAATCGCCTGGAACCCTGAGTTCCTCCGCGAAGGCTATGCCGTGCATGACACATTGACCCCGGATCGGATTGTGTTGGGCCGTACCGAAGGTGGCCGGGCTGAGACACTGACCCGCGAGGTGTATGCCACGATTCTTGAGCGGGATACACCGTTCATCGTGACGGACCCGGAGACCGCCGAACTGGTCAAGGTATCCGCCAACGCCTTTCTGGCTACCAAGATCTCCTTCATCAATGCGATCGCCGAGGTATGCGATGCTGTAGGCGCGGATGTGAGAGCAGTCGCCGACGCGATCGGTTATGACGCGCGCATCGGCCGCCGTTTTCTCAACGCCGGTCTAGGCTTTGGCGGCGGCTGCCTTCCCAAGGACATCCGGGCTTTTATGGCGCGTGCTGGCGAACTAGGCGCCTCGGAGGCCCTAATGTTCTTGCGTGAAGTGGACAACGTCAACATGCGGCGTCGTACACGTATGGTCGAGGTCACTAGAGCTGCCTGCAACGGGTCGCTCCTGGGTGCGAACATCGCGATCCTGGGCTCGGCGTTCAAACCGGATTCTGATGACGTCCGTGACTCGCCTGCACTTAATGTCGCTGGTCAACTACAGCTGCAGGGTGCTTCGGTCACGGTGTACGACCCGAAGGCGATTGAGAACTCCCGCAGAGTGTTTCCGACGCTTTCGTACGCGAACTCGGTTCGTGGCGCATGCGAGAATGCCGACGTCGTCCTGGTATTGACCGAGTGGTCTGAGTTCACCGAGATTAACCCGGCTGAACTCAGTGCCATCGTGCGTCGTACCACCGTGATCGACGGCCGGCTCTGCCTGGACCGTGAGTGGTGGACCAAGTGCGGCTGGCGCTATCTGACTTGACCCGTCAGGTCAGATAGCGACTGGAATCAGTCGCCAAGCTGTCCTGTCTCAGCAGCTTGCCGGTAGTTACGCGCGGCAAGGGGGCCGAACAGCGCGCTGAGAACAACGATCCAAGCAACGGAAGCCGCGAGTGGCAGCCAGAATGCGCCAGCGCCTTGCGACAGCTGGCTCATGGCCTGAATAGCCGGGGCGACGGGCTGATATTGGGCAAGGGGACGCAGTAACGCCGGGAGTTTGGCGACCGGAATGATCGCTGCGAACGCTAAACCCATGCTGGCAGTACCTACCCATGCCAGGATTGTGCGGCCTTGGTCGTGTAATGCCAACGTGATCACGATCATCGCATAGACGAGGACTACGAGACTCGGAACAGCGAGGTATGCGAGCAGTTCGATGATGTTGCCGCCAAATCGGAAGCCGAGTGCATAGCCAGTTGCCAGGATAAGTGCGCTCCCGGCGAAAGTGCGCATGGATTCGGCGAGCAGCGTCCCGATCAGCGCGCTCGCTCTTCGGACGGGCATGATCCACAGCCGGGTGAGCAGGCCGCTCTCTCGATCATGAGGCATAGTCATCCCGGCGCCCACACAACCGGACATGGCACCCGCAACCGCGCACACCGGGATCAGTACGTCAAGGCCGCTGTTGCCGGTGAGGCGGGTCATCGAGGTTCCGACTAGCAGACTATAGGCGACCAATAGAACCGTGGGAAACAGCAGCGCTTGAAGGGGCACGGTTGGGTAGCGCCGCCACTGTATGAGCAACCGGCTGGCGAATATCCAACTTTCGGTTAACAGCGAAAATTGCCGCGTTGATTGGGTATTCACTGGGCCCGCCTTTGCAACCGGAGTGCGAACATGCCGAAGACAATGAGAAGCCCAACGCACCATGCGAGGCTGACGAGCAGATTGCCTTGGTGCACGTGACCGCTGGTGAGGCCGCGCAGCGTTTCGGTGATCTGAGAAATGGGTTGGTAACGGACAAAGGGTTGTACCCAAGTGGGGAACGATCCCAGCGGAGCGAGTCCGGTCGAAAGCAGGACCAATAGCAGCTGGGGCACCATAAGTAACTGGCTGGCAACTTCGGTCCGACCAGCCTTACTGCCTGTCGCGTCGGCGCCCAGCGACAGCGCCAAGGTGAGAGTGAGAGCCAGACCGAAAAACGCTGCCACATAGCCAATGCCGCCAGCGAATCGGAATCCGAACACTGATGCTGCAGCGATTGATGCAACTGTCGCGAGTGCGCCACGTATGATGCAGTAGCTCATTCGGGCCAAGAGTGGCGCGTATTGGGAAATGGGGAGAGTGCGTAGTCGAACACCCATACCACTGGCCTTTTCGTGCGCCGCCCGATCGGTGGTGGTGAGCGCCCCAAATAACATAGCCTGAACAACCACGGCAGGCAGTACGTACTGCGCGTAACTCATTCCGCCGGTGTTGATCACATCGCGCAGCAACAAGGTTAGGCCAATTAAGCCCAGCAACGGAGCCACCGCTGCGAAGATCAAATCTACCCGACTTCGGCTGACGATTCGGGCAGTAAGAATTGTCGGCGCGTTCATGCCGTGGTCGCCGGGGTGGTGAGGTGGAGGAACACCTCGTCGAGTGAGGGGCGGCGCAGCGAGATGTCGATGAGTTCGACGCCGATCTCGTCCATCCGGCGGAATACCTCGGTCAGGGTCGCGACGCCGCCCGGCGCCGGTACCGACACCGTCGTCGCGTCGGTGTCGACCTCGATCTCGTCGAAATCGGCCAGGGCCGTGGCGATGCGCGGCAGGTCATCCGGGTTGAGCGGGGTCATCTCGCAGTAGCTCGAGCCCGTCTGGCGCTTGAGCTCGTCGGCGGTCCCGCGGGCGACGATCTGTCCGCCGTTGAGGATGACGATGGAGTCGCTGAGGATGTCGGCTTCTTCCAGGTACTGCGTCGTCAGCAGGACGGTGATGCCCTGGGACTTCATCGAGGACACCAGATTCCAGACGTCGCGGCGGCTGCGCGGGTCCAGCCCGGTGGTCGGCTCGTCGAGGAACAGCACCTTCGGTGGGACCACGAGGGACACCGCGATGTCGATGCGGCGGCGCATGCCGCCGGAATACCCGCTCACCTGGCGGTCCGCGGCGTGCCCCATGTCGAATTGGGTGATCAGTTCGTCGGCCCGGCTGCGGGCCTCGCCGCGCCGCAGGCCCCGCAGGCGCCCGAACAGGACGAGGTTCTCCCGTCCGGTCAGCCGGAGGTCCAGGGCGGCATCCTGTCCGGTGACGCCGATGGACTGACGCACCTTCGCCGGTTCCTTTGCCACGTCGTAGCCGGCGACGATCGCCTGGCCCGAGGTCGGCTTGAGCAAGGTGGAGAGGATCTTGACGGTCGTCGTCTTGCCGGCGCCGTTGTGTCCCAGCAACGCACACACAGAGCCGGTGGGGACGGAAAAGCTCACGTCGCGGAGTGCGGGAACAGACCCGCCAAAAGTCTTGGCGACGTTAATGAGCTCGATCACGGAGTCATACGATACAGAGAGCCGCAGCGCATTCAATTCGCACAGCGCACGCCGTGATGTGGACATCATCACTATGTGGCGCTCGGCGAGGGCCCCATCGAGACCCCGATTCGGTTGCCGGATCTCTACGTCGGCGACAAATTTTCGGGCAAATGAATTGCGGTGCTCGTCGCCATCGCGGAACGCGCCGCCGATCGACCGCCGGGCATGACGCCGTCTGTGGTGGTCACCGGACTGAATGGACCTTGCCCAGGGTTGTCGCGAGGCAAGTCGACCCGCCGTTGTCGAGGTTGCGGTTGACCACGTATCAGCTATGTCTTAGAGTTTGCTGAATTCGTAAATATCCCTTTCTGTGCGAGGACGTGGCATGGTGCATCTCGATGTTCTCCCAGTGAAGGCGACACGCCGTCGGGGCCGCCCGGCCGGCACCGATTCGGCGCAGACGCGGGCGCGCATCCTGGACGCCGCACGCGAGGTGATCGCAGTCCGTGGCTACCACGCCACCACCATCCAGGCCATCGCCGAGATCGCCGAGTTGAGCCGTCCCACGCTGCATTACCACTTCCAGACGCGTGAGGACATCTACCACTGTCTGCTGAATGAGATCGCCACGACGATCGACCTCTGCATCGCCCGAGCGGGAGCGGAATCCACTCTGCCAGAACAGATTTCGGTACTCATCACCGAATTCCGCAACGCTGGTGTCCATGAACCGGGCAGTGTGGCGCTGCTGGTCAGCTCCTATCTGGAGGCTGGCCGGTTGCCGGCCCCGCGCAGGGACGCGAAGGCGGCCGTCCGCAAATTCATGGACCAGGCTGTACGCGACGCCGTGGCGCGCGGTGAGTTGCCTGCCGAGACGGCTGTGGCCCCTGTGGCGGACCTGCTCTACACCATGGTGTGGGGGCTCGGCTTCTATGCCGGGCTCGTGGCCGACCGGGATCGCGTCGAAGCGGTAACTAAGCAACTGCAACAGGTGTTGCACAAGGGGTTGCTGGTGGGTCCCGTGGCAACAGCCGCCGCGCCCACGTCGTAGTCCCGCCGACGACACAGCGCCCGACACGCCGAGAGGTGTCGGTGGCCCGTTTTAGACTGGCAGCCCTATGAGCCAGTTCGTGCACCTCCACAATCACACCGAGTACTCGATGCTGGACGGTGCGGCGAAGGTCAAGCCGATGGTGCAGGAAGCCATCCGGTTGGGTATGCCGGCAATCGGCATGACCGACCACGGAAACATGTTCGGCGCCAGCGAGTTCTACAACACCGCCACCAAAGAGGGCATCAAGCCGATCATCGGCATCGAGGCGTACATCGCGCCCGCGTCGCGCTTCAACACCAAGCGCGTCACCTGGGGCGATCCGAGCCAGAAGAGCGACGACGTCTCGGGTAGTGGTTCGTACACCCACATGACGATGGTCGCGGAGAACGCGACCGGTCTGCGCAACCTGTTCAAGCTGTCGTCGCTGGCGTCGTTCGAGGGACAGCTCGGCAAGTGGTCCCGCATGGACGCCGAGATCATCGCCGAGCACTCGGCGGGCATCATCGCCACGACCGGCTGCCCGTCTGGTGAGGTGCAGACCCGGCTGCGGCTCGGTCACGAGAAAGAAGCCGTCGAGGCCGCCGCGAAGTGGCAGGAGATCTTCGGCAAGGAGAACTTCTTCCTCGAACTGATGGACCACGGCATCGAGATCGAGCGCCGGGTTCGCGAGGGCCTGCTGGACATCGGCAAGAAGCTGGGAATCCCGCCGCTCGCCACCAACGACTGCCACTACGTCACCCGCGAGGCCTCGCACAACCACGAGGCGCTGCTGTGTATCCAGACCGGCAAGACGCTGTCCGATCCGACGCGGTTCAAGTTCGACGGTGACGGCTACTACCTCAAGTCGGCCGAGGACATGCGGGCCATGTGGGATCACCAGGTACCCGGTGCCTGCGATTCGACGTTGCTGATCGCCGAGCGCGTCGAGTCCTATGCCGATGTCTGGAAGTTCCACGACCGGATGCCGATCTTCCCGGTGCCCGAGGGCGAGACGCAGGCCACGTGGCTGCGCAAAGAGGTGCTGCGTGGTCTGGACCGGCGCTTCCCGGGCGGCCCGCCGCAGGAGTACCTCGATCGCGCCGAGTACGAGATCAGCGTCATCGTGCAGATGGGCTTCCCGGCGTACTTTCTCGTCGTCGGTGACCTCATCAGCCACGCGCGCGAAGTGGGAATCTGGGTCGGCCCCGGCCGAGGTTCGGCCGCAGGTTCGCTGGTGGCGTGGGCGATGGGCATCACCAACATCGACCCGATCCCGCACGGTCTGCTGTTCGAGCGGTTCCTCAACCCCGAGCGCGTGTCGATGCCCGATATCGACATCGACTTCGACGACCGCCGCCGCGGCGAGATGGTGCGCTACGCGAGCGAGAAGTGGGGCAGTGACCGCGTCGCCCAGGTCATCACCTTCGGTACCATCAAAACCAAAGCGGCACTGAAGGATTCGGCTCGAGTTCATTACGGGCAGCCGGGCTTCGCCATCGCCGACCGCATCACCAAGGCGCTGCCGCCGCCGATCATGGCCAAGGACATCTCGGTGGCGGGGATCACCGACCCCACCCACGAGCGGTACAAGGAAGCGGCCGAGGTCCGCGCGCTGATCGACACCGACCCCGACGTGCGCACCATCTACGAGACCGCCCGCGGTCTGGAGGGGCTGGTCCGCAACGCGGGTGTGCACGCCTGTGCGGTGATCATGAGCTCCGAACCGCTCATCGACGCCATCCCGATGTGGAAGCGCGCCCAGGACGGCGCCATCATCACCGGCTGGGACTACCCGTCGTGTGAGGCCATCGGCCTGTTGAAGATGGACTTCCTGGGCCTGCGCAACCTCACCGTCATCGGTGACGCGCTGGAGAACATCAAGGCCAACCGGGGCATCGATTTGGACCTCGACCACCTGAGCCTGGACGACCCGAAAACCTACGAGCTGTTGGCGCGTGGCGACACGCTGGGCGTGTTCCAGCTCGACGGATCCGCGATGCGCGATCTGCTGAAACTGATGCGGCCGACCGGCTTCGAGGACATCGTGGCCGTCCTGGCGCTGTACCGACCGGGTCCGATGGGTGTGGACGCGCACACCGACTACGCGAAGCGCAAGAACGGGCTGCAGGAGATCAAGCCCATCCACCCGGAGCTCGAAGAGCCGCTGCGCGACATCCTTTCCGAGACTTACGGTCTGATCGTCTACCAAGAACAGATCATGCACATCGCACAGAAGGTCGCGGGCTACTCGCTCGGCCAAGCAGACCTGCTGCGTCGCGCGATGGGTAAGAAGAAGAAGGAAATCCTCGACGAGGCGTACGGCGGCTTCGCCGACGGTATGAAGCAGAACGGCTTCTCTCAGGCGGCCATCACCGCGTTGTGGGACACCGTGCTGCCGTTCGCCGGCTACGCGTTCAACAAGTCGCACGCCGCCGGCTACGGCCTGGTGTCGTTCTGGACCGCGTATCTCAAGGCCAACTATCCGGCCGAGTACATGGCTGGTCTGCTGACCTCGGTCGGTGATGACAAGGACAAGGCCGCGATATACCTGGCGGATTGCCGCCGCCTGGGAATCACGGTGCTGCCGCCGGATGTCAATGAATCGGTGCACAACTTCGCCTCGGTCGGCAAGGACATCCGGTACGGGCTGGGCGGTGTGCGCAACGTCGGCGCCAACGTGGTGCAGTCCATCATCGCGGGCCGGACCGACAAGGGGAAATACACCGATTTCTCCGACTACCTCAGCAAGATCGACATCACGGCCTGCAACAAGCGGGTCACCGAATCTCTGGTCAAGGCAGGCGCTTTCGACTCGCTGGGCCATGCCCGCAAGGGCCTGTTCCTGGTGCACGCCGATGCGGTCGACTCGGTGCTCGGCACCAAGAAGGCCGAGGCCATGGGGCAGTTCGATCTGTTCGGCGGCGGTGACGCCGGGGATGCCGGGGATGCGGCCTTCACCATCAAGGTGCCCGACGACGAGTGGGACGACAAGCACAAGCTCGCCCTGGAGCGAGAGATGCTGGGCCTGTACGTTTCCGGCCATCCGCTCAACGGTGTCGCGCACCTGCTCAACGCGCAGGTGGACACCCAGATTCCGGCCATCCTCGAAGGCGCTGTCGCCAACGACAGCCAGGTCCGCATCGGCGGCATCCTGGCGGGTGTGGTCCGGCGCGTCAACAAGCAGGGATTGCCCTGGGCCTCAGCGCAATTGGAAGATCTCAACGGTTCGGTGACGGTGAACTTCTTCCCGAAGACCTATGCCGTGTTCGGTGCCGACATCATGGACGACGCCATCGTGCTGGTGAGCGGCAAGGCGCGCGTCGAAGACGAGCGGGTGTCGATCTTCGCCAGTGACCTTGTGGTGCCCGACTTCTCGAACGCGCAGGCCGACCGTCCGCTCGCGGTGAGCCTGCCGACGCGGCAGTGCACCCCGGAGAAGGTCAGTGCGCTCAAGCAGGTGCTGGCCCACCACCCGGGTACCTCTCAGGTGCATCTGCGGCTCATCAGTGGAGACCGCATCACCACCCTGGAACTGGACCAGACGCTGCGGGTGACACCGTCGTCGGCGTTGATGGGTGACTTGAAGGCGCTGCTGGGCCCGGGCTGCCTCGGCGGGTAGTCCGGGTGGTCCCAGTTCAGAAGCGGTAGCGCAGGATCCGCGCTTTCCGTGCGCCGGCGCGGGTGCGCCCCGTCAGCCGGGCGGCGAACCGCAGTATGCGGGGAAACAGGTCGACCTCGGGCTGATGGGCCAGGCTGGCCTCTTCGACGAGCTGCATGCGGGGATTCCAGCTCAAGGGGTGCCGGGCATCTTTGAAACCCGCATAACCCAGTTGGCTGCCAACGTCTTTGAACATCTGCTGCGGCAGGTACTTGAAAGCCGCCAGGCTGATCGGTCCGAACTGTCCGTAGTCGTTGAACGCCAGCTCGCCGCGGTGGAAATGTTCGGTGACGCTGCGGAACACGCCGGCGATGACGGGCTCGGTCAGGAATGCGAACAGCCCGTCTGCCACGAGCATGGCGGGCCGGTCCGCGGGAATGCCTGCGGCCCAGTCTGTTTCGGCCACCGATGCCACCACCGTGTGCGACTGCGGATTCGCCGGTAACAGCTGCTCACGCAGCGCGGAGATGCCGGCGAGGTCCACGGTGTACCAGTCGACCGTCGGCGGCGGGGCCACCCGATAGAAGCCGCTGTCGAGGCCACCGCCCAGATCGACCACGACCGCATCAGGGTGTGCTGCGGTGAACGCCGATACGCGGGCATCGAGCATCTTGGCGCGCAGCGCGGTTTGGCAGACCACGCTGGTCTGGACTCCCAGCGCGGCGAAGTCGTAGTCGATGGCCGCCACTGCCGAGTCCGCCCAGGTGTCGCGAAGAATCGAGCGGGGCTTGCGGCTGTCCAGGGCCCGCGCGTACACGGTGAGCAGTGCGGTCCGTTCGACAGGCGTCAGTGACGTGACAGCGATTCCCATCGTTCCGACCATACGCCTCCATCCGCACTGAACGTTCTGCTCAAAATGTTTAGGGCGCTGTGGATTTCGCGCCTCGGTGCCATGAAACGCCGGCGATGTGCTTCATCATGAGGCCCATCGAGGAGGGACACCGGAATGTCTGAAGCGCAGCGTCCGACCACTTTGTGTGAAGCGTTCCAGCTGACAGCGGCGCTCGATCCGGACGCCGTCGCACTGCGCACCGCCGGAGACGAGATAACGTTGACCATGAAGCTCAAACGGCGCCCCGTCGTCGAGAAGTACGCCGCAGAGATCGAAGCGCTCTACGAAGCCGCGCCGGGGCCGACCGGCCACGAACCGAAAGCGACTGTCGCGGCGGCGAATTGATGCTCAGGCTGTCGTGCAGGCGAACTTCAGCCCGACGCCTTCGGGCGCCGGCAGCACCGGCGTCAGGCAACCGAAGGTCTGGATGCCGGCGTTGCTGAACCGGACCGCGGTGCGGCGCGCGTAATTCACGCAGACCGGCCCGGTGGCGTCGGCGCGGCATTGATAGTCGCCGAACCGCAGGCTCTGGCCGTCCTTCAGTTTGGGTCCGGTGCCGGCGTTGAAACGCCCTGGATCCCCGTGTACCGAACCGACTTCCGCGGTGGGTCCTTCGAAATCGACCCAGCCGCCGACCCAGTGGCCGTAGGTGTCGGCCGGTTGCGGCGGTGGGGACGTCAGGTGCATCAGGCATGCCAGTGCACCGTTGAAGCTCTTGTCGGTGATGCAGTTGGCGCCCGACGCCGTGGTGAACGCGATGTCGGTGCCCAGATCGGTCGGCGTGCCGTCGCGTGTCGCGGTGTGGAACCCGGCCGGGTCGGCCGGGGTGCCGGCCTCCACCCAGGCGATCACGTCGGCGACCGGCGCGCCCGCGGGCGGCGGCGTCGTGGGCGCGGCCTTCGGCGCCGGGGCCGGGGGACGACTCGCCGGTGCGGTGGCCGACAGAGACGGCTCGGAGATCGCCACGCCGGGCTGTCCGTGCTGGTCCGAATTGGCGGCACAACCAGCAACCAGGGCACATGCCGCGAGGGCCACCGGAAGTCGCATGCCCGCCAGGGTAACCGGCACCACCCCAACACGCGGTTCAGGCACCCCGAGGATTACAGATTTTCGATAGTGTCCATTTATGCACGAACGTACCGTCCGCGTGACTATCGACAGCGGAACCATCGAGGGGTTCACCCGCGACGGCGTGCACCGCTGGCGTTCCGTACCTTACGCGCGGCCCCCGGTGGGTCCGTGGCGCTACCGGGCCCCGCAACCCGTCCAGCCCTGGCGCGGCGTGCGCTACTGCCATGGCTTCACCTACTGCGCGCCGCAGGAGCGCAAGTACACGATGCTGAGCGTGGGCAAGTACCAGCCGATGGGCGAGGACTGCCTGACGCTGAACGTGGTGACGCCCGAGCAGTCCACCGGTGAGCCGCTGCCCGTGATGTTCTTCATCCACGGTGGCGGTTACATCCTCGGCAGTTCCGCGACCCCGATCTACGACGGTGCCGCGCTGGCGCGGCGCGGCTGCATCTTCGTCTCGGCCAACTACCGGCTGGGTGCGCTCGGCTGCTTCGATGTGTCCACCCTGGCCACGGCGGAGCACCCGCTGGACGACAATCTGTTCCTGCGGGACCTGGTGGCGGCGCTGAAGTGGGTGCGGACCAACATCGCCGTGTTCGGCGGCGACCCGGACAACGTGACCATTTTCGGGGAGAGCGCCGGGGCCCACGCCGTGGCGACGCTGCTCGCCGTGCCGCAGGCGAAAGGCCTTTTCCACCAGGCGATTGCGGAGAGCCCCGCCAGCGGCATGGTGCGCTCACCCGACGCGGCCGCCCAGTTCGCGAAGCAGTTCGCCGAAGCCTTGGGAGCCGGCGAGCGGGACGGTGCCGCCGCGCTGATGTCGGCGAGACCGGCTGAGCTGATGGCCGCGCTGGACCGCGTCATTCATGGTGCCGTCGGCGACATGCCGGGTGCCTTCCCGGCCGGGCCGGCGTACGGAACCGAGTTCCTGCCCGAAGACCCGATGGTCGCGATGCGCGAGGGGCGGGCCCACCAGGTGCCGCTGATCGTTGGTAGCAATGCCGACGAGGGCCGGCTGTTCACCAAGTTCATGCAGCTGCTGCCCACCAACGAGGCCATGATCGAGCGCATCCTCGCTCACCTCCCTGCGGAACGGCGCGCCCGGATCACCGGGGCATATCCGGGCTATCCGCGGTCTGCCGACGCCTGTATCAAGCTCGGCGGCGACTTCGCTTTCGGCACCGCGTCGTGGGAGATCGCCGGGGCGCACATGCGCCACGCGCCCACGTACGCCTACCGGTACGACTACGCGCCGCCGGCGCTGCATTGGACCGGCCTCGGTGCCACGCACGCCACCGAACTGCTCGCGGTGTTCGACGTGTACCGGACCCCGCTGGGTTCGGTGCTGACCGCCGCCATGGACCGCAAGTCGGCGCTGCGGATCAGCAATGACGTCCAGAACCGGTGGCGGGCGTTCGCCAGGACGGGCATCCCCGGCGAGGGCTGGCCGCAGTACGACGCAGCCGACCGCGCCGTGCTGGTGTTCGACCGCAAGACCCGCGTCGAGTTCGATCCGCGCGCCGAGCAGCGTCAGGCCTGGGAAGGCTTTTCACTGGTCCACGGCTAGGGCCTACTTCTTGACCACCTGGGTGCCGCCGGCGAGTTCGTCGTGCCGGCCCTGTTTGCAGGGGCTGGAGTTGATCGTGACGGCGATGAAGATGTAGGCGATGAACGCCAGCAGCCCGCCGACCCACGGGATGATGGGCAGCAGGGTGAACGAGTTGCGGATGGCCGACTGCTTGAAGTCGGGCTTCGCCATGCCGTGGGGTCCGCGGACGCTGAGGCCCAGCAGCATCTTGCCGGGCGTCGCCCCGGCCAGGACCTCGAACAGCACGAAGTACAGGAAGGTGCCCAGTCCGGAGAACAGGCCGGTCACCATGACGTCGGACATCGAGCCGATGGAGAAGGCGCCGAAGAAGGCCAGGACTCCGACGATCAGTCCGTCGATGAACCGCGCGAAGAATCGGGGCAGCAGGTCACCGGGATGCACCGGGGTGGGTGCGCCGTAAGCGCCTGGGGTGGGGTAGTTCTCGCCGTAGGTCATGGCGTCAATTTACTGCCGATCGGCCAGCAATATCTGGCTTAGCCGCGTAGTGGTGGCCTGGCCGTCCGCATTGCCGCCGGCGCCGTTCAACGCATTCATGACGGCGAGGGTGAAACGTTGTCCCGGCCCGGCGAATCCGACGGTGTTGGTCACCCAGCCGCCCTGCTCGTCGGACCAGCCGTCCTTGTTGCCGGGCGCCATGCCCGGGCCGGCGCCCCAGACACCCCACTGCTGAATGGGGTCGACGTGCTGCATGGCATTGACGATCCACGCGGTCTCGTTGGGCCGCAGCTTGGTCAGCATGTAGTTGACCATCTGGTCCAGATCGTCGGTGGTGGACTTCTGAAAGCCCCAGTACGGGAACATGTCTCCGAACCCGCGCTGTGGTTGGACCCGGGTCATGCCGAAGTGCGGGAAGTCGTTGTTGAAGATCGTGTGGTCGGGTCCGCCGTACCGGGACCACAGGGTGTCGGCGGCGTCGTTGTCCGAGGTGTGCAGCATCTTGCCCATCAGGGCGATGTCGTTGTCGGTGAGCCGCAGCAGCCCGGCGCTCTGCCGGGCGAACAGGTCCACCACCATGCCGAGCTTGATGGTCGAGGCCGTCCAGACCATGTCCCCCGCATGCGAATTGCGGTACACCGCACCGGTTTTTCGATCGCGAAGCACGTATCCGACGGTGCCCGGCCGGGTCGCCAGATAGGCGTCCGCCGCCGCGACGCGTTGCTGCGCATCGCAGGCGCCGGTGCATTCGGCACGGGCGGTGGGCAGTGCGGTCCCGGTCAAAAGCGTTGCGACCAGTGCCGCCCTGAGCAGTTTCACGCCGGTAGCCTCCCAGATCTCGGTCAGTGTCATCCGGTGCCGACGGCCTCTGGCCGGGGCCACGTCGGCAGCGGCACGGGCCCGTCGCCCGGGCGCAGCCGGTCGAGCACCGCCCGCAGCGGTGGCCAGTTGGTGCGGCCCTTGCGGGTGACGGCGTAGGCGGTGTGGATCACCGTCGGCCCGGTCAACGGGACGACCTTGATGCCCGCGCTGGTGGGCCGTTCCAGCGGCAGCAGCCCGACGCCGTACCCGGCGACGATCAGGTCCTCGACCAGTTCCAGGCTGTCGATCTGATGGGCGATGCGCGGGGTGAATCCACTCAGCGCACCCAGTGTGCGGACGGCGTCCTCGTCAGCGGTGTTGCGGGAGTTGACGATCCAGGTCCGGTCCGCGTACTCGGACAGTTCGGCGGGTCCGTTCGCCTCGTCGGCCGGCAGGCCCAGCCCCCATGGAATCGACCACAGGGCAAAGCCTTCGAGGAGCGGGCTGGGGGAGGCCGGAGCCAGGTTGTAGTCGTAGGTCAGGGCCAGGTCCAGGTCGTCGTCGGTGAGCAACGCGAACGCCTCGATGGGCTCGTATTCGCTTATCGCAACATCGATTCCAGGGTGTTCCCGTGTCAGTTCCGCCAGGATCGGCAGCAGCGAGACGCGGATGCCGGTGGCGAAGCCGCCGATCCGCAGGGTGCCGACGGGTTCGGCGCCGGAATCGAGGTCGAGGCGCGCCGCGTCGACGGCGGCGAGGATGGTCACCGCATGGTCGGCGAGGCGCTGTCCGGCCGGTGTCAGCCTGACCCGGCGCCCTTCCGGTTCGATCAGTTGGGTGCCGGTTTCCTTGGCGAGCGCAGCGATCTGTTGCGACACCGTCGACGTCGTGAGATTGAGGTTCTCGGCGACGGCCCGCATCGACCCCAGGCGCGACAGCGCCAGCAGGAGGCGCAGCCGGCGGGTGTCCATCTCATCATTGTCCAGGGAATCTGCACGATTCTGCGTGTTCCGGCCCGAAGTTATGAATATTTAGCCAATGTGCGACGATCCGAAAATGACCGCACGCCCCGCTCACTTCGTCCCGATCGACACCGATCGGGTTCAGCCGACCCGATTCGCCCAGAGCTTGTGGGGTCAAGACCACCTCAACGGCCCGGCGGTGGTGGGGCTGGCCGCGCACGCGCTGGAGGCCGCGTTCGGTTTACCCGACTTTCTGCCGGCCCGGCTCACCGTCGACCTGTTCCGCGCCGCGCGCGGGGTGCCGACGACGACCGCGGTGAAGTTGGTGCGGGACGGGCGACGGGTGCGCAATTCCGAGTGTGACGTGGTGCAGGACGGCGTCACTGTCGCCAGGGCCACGCTGGTGCAGTATCGGCTCGCGGAGGCGCCCGCTGGTGAGGAGTGGTTCGGCACAACCGATTTCGAGCCGCCCGCGGTGATCGATGACGGCCTGGCGCCATACATCAGCAGTGACGGTGTCGGCTGGACGCGAACCATCGCCGAGCATCAGAACACCGGCCGCAAGCGTTACGTCAACCGGCCCATCGACGTCATCGAGGGGCAGGTCAACACCCCGTTCGTCCGTGCCGCGGTGACGGCCGAGGGCACCAGCATGGTCACGAATCTGGGCACCGCGGGCATCGGCTACATCAACGGCGACCTCACTGTGGCGTTGACGCGGCTGCCGCAGGACGGCTGGGTCGGCGTCGAGGCCGAGACGCATTGGGCGGCCCAGGGTATCGCGGTCGGTGCCACCACCTTGTACGACAGCGCTGGACCGATCGGTACCGGTCTGACCACCGCGGTCAGCAACCCCGCCGCGCAGATCGACTTCGGTCACAGCCGATTTCCCGAGCGGATCCGGCGGGAACTCTAGCGCAGGTTTAGCACCGGGACGCCTGCGGTAACCAAGGACTGTCCGAGCAATCCGTGGGGTGGACACCCCGCAATCATCTGATTGGAGGATCGCGATGAGGATGAAGAAAACAGTCGTCACCACTGCTGTTGCCGGTGCACTGTTCGCCGGCGCCGCAGGTGTCGGCACAGGCACGGCCACGGCCGGCATGACGCCGCCCCCTGGACCCACCGTGACGGCGCCGCCGTCATGGGCACCGCCGAAGCCGGCGGAACCGGCATGGTCAATGGGTAATCCCCAGGTCTGGGACGCCGGCTGGAACCACTGGGGCGTCTGGGTGAACGGCACGTTCGTCCCGACGTTCTGATCGGTTCGGTTCTGATCCGGACCACGAAGGGGCCGTTGTTGTAGTCGTTGCAACAACGGCTCCATTCATGAATTGCGAACGATATGTCCATGATTATCACGTGGACATGAACGGTCTTCCTCCCGTTCAATACGACGCATGACCACCGCAGCAGCCCACAACGGCGCACTCATGACCGTCGCGTCGATGATGTCGGTGCAGCTGGGCGCGGCGCTTGCGGTGAAGCTGATGGACGGTATCGGGCCGGCCGGTGTGGCGTGCCTCCGCCTGGCGTGGGCGGGCGTGCTGATGCTGCTGTTCGTCCGGCCGCGGCCGGCGTCGTTCACCCGGTCGGCGTTCCTGTCGTGTGTCCTGCTCGGCATCACCACCGCCGGGTTCACCCTGCTGTTCATGGTGGCGGTCTCCCGCATCCCGCTCGGCACCGCCAGCGCCCTGGAATGCCTTGGGCCGCTTGCCGTCGCAGTGGCCAAGGGGCGCGGCCGCGGGCGTCTGCTGTTCCCGGCGATGGCAGGCACCGGCGTCGTGCTGCTGACGCAACCGTGGGCCGCGGCCGTCGACCTCATCGGTGTGTCGGCTGCGCTGGCTTCGGCGGTCTGCCTCGGTGCCTACATCCTGTTGACCCAGCGCGTGGGCGACGCGGTCACCGGCATCACCGGACTGGCGGTGTCCATGCCGGTCGCCGGATTGGTCGTCACCATGGTGGCCGGGCCGTCGGTCATCGGCCATCTCACGCCGCACCTGCTGTTGGCCGGCCTGGGCCTGGCCATCCTGTTGCCGGCCATCCCGTTCACTTTGGAGATGCTGGCGCTGCAGCGCCTGACTGCGGCAGCGTTCGGCACGCTCATGAGCCTCGAGCCGGCTTTCGCCATGATGCTCGGGCTGCTCATCCTGCACCAGGTGCCGGGCCTGCCTGCCGTCGCCGGTATCGCACTCGTCGTGCTGGCCGGTGTCGGTGCCGCGCGCCGCGGTGCGCGACCCGTCGCCGGGGCGGGCCACCGGGAACCGGCCCTCGTGGTCGAATAGGGGCATGACGCCACCGGCCACCGCGCTCACAGCCTCGCCGTTCACCGGCCGCACGCCCAGCCGGGCCGGGGACCTGTCGGTGGAAACCCATGGCATCGCGCCGGTTCCGGCTGACCGCCGGTACGGCACGCCGGGCCGGCTGTTCACGGTGTGGTTCGCGCCGCAGATCAACATGACATGCGTCTTCACCGGCGCCATGATCGGCGCACTGGGTCTGGGTTTCTGGGCCGCGTTGCTGGCCATGATCATCGGCACGGTTCTGGGTGCCGTGGTGGTCGGCTATCTGTCCACGCTGGGTCCGCGTACGGGTACCGCGCAATTGCCCGGGGCGCGGATGGCTTTCGGCGGCTTGATCGCGGTACCCGCTGTGCTGCAATGGCTCTCGTCGGTGGCGTGGGACGCGCTGGTAGGCCTGTTCGGGGGCGGAGCACTCTCGGTGCTGCTGGGTATCCCGTTCTGGGTGGCCGTGTTGATCGTGCTGGGCGTGCAGGGCGCGGTCGGGTTCATCGGCTACGAGCTGATCCATCGGCTGCAGGCCGTACTCACCGTGGTGTTGTTCGTGACGTTCGTCGTGTTCGCGGTGAAACTCGTTGCCGGACATCAGGTCGTGACGCCGGCCGCCGCGCACGGCGCGGACTTCGCCGGCGCGTTCGTACTGGCGGTCACCATCGCGCTGAGCCTGGCGGTGTCCTGGGCCAGCTATGCCGCTGACTTCAGTCGCTACCTCCCGGCCGATTCCGCGCCGCGCAAGGTGTTCGGGTTCAGTTTCGCGGGATTGGCCACCGCGTACGTGTTCGTCGAGACGATCGGTATCGCCGCGGGAAGTCTCATCACCGACCAGACGGCGGAGGGCGTGCGGTCGGTGATGGGCGGCGGCGCACTGGGTGCCATTGCCCTGGCCGTCATCGCGCTGGCCTCGGTGGGCTCGGGCGTGATGAACGACTACAGCGGGTCCCTGGCCCTGCAGACGCTGGGCGTGCGCGTGCGGCGGCCGGTGTCCTCACTGGTGGTGACGGCGCTGGCGTTCGGGCTGATCCTGTGGCTCCACACCGGTGACACCGCAACGCGATTCACCAACGTCCTGCTCCTGATCAGCTACTGGATTCCGGCCTTCGCGGCCATTGTGATCGTCGACTGGCGCCGCCGTAGCCGCGGCCGGCCGACCGTGGATCCGGCGGCGGAGGCGACGCCGCGCGCCGACGCCATCGCCGCGCTCGTCGCGTTCGCCGTGGCCTACGGCGCGGCGATCCCGTTCATGAACACCACGCTGCTGCAAGGTCCCGTCGCCGTCGCGTGGCACGGTGCGGACATCGCGTACTTCGTGAATTTCGTTGTCGCACTGGTGACCTACGGCGGCTACCGGCGCCTGCGCTCCTGACTGTGAGTGCTGTGCACGGAAATCGGCGAAGTTCCGTGCATAGGGCTCACATTGATCAGATGGCGCAGCCCGCTGCGCGCAGCTTTGCGCGCACCCGGTCGATGATGACCTGCGGTCGCGAGAGCATCTCGGCGCTGACGCGGACCACCGTCCACCCGGCGGCCTCCAGTAGCGCGATCCGGTCGATGTCCCACGACCGCTGGCTCCGATCGGTCCAGTGCTGGATGCCGTCGTACTCGACCGCCAACTTCCATTGGGTCCAGCCCATATCCACCCGGATCCGCAGTGTGCGGAATTCGATTTGTGTCTCGGGCGGTGGCAGTCCAGCACGTACCAACAGCAGCCGGAGCCTGCTCTCCTGTGGTGACTCCGCCCCGCCGTCGACCAGGTCGAGCAATGCGCGCAACCTGGCGGCTCCGCGGACGCCACCATGCGAATCAGCTACCGCAGCGATATCGGCCGGCTTGATGCGGGTGGCATTCAACAGTGCATCGAGTATCGGTATCGCTTGGTGCGCAGGATGAATCCGGCCGATGTCGAAGGCTGTTCGCGCGGGCGTCGTGAGTGTGATGCCTTCGACTACGCAGAGTTCATCGGGACAGACAACCCACGACCGCACGATCATTCCGGCCGGGGAGCGGCGGTTGGCACGCAGTATCTCCGCGGGCTGCTGCGAGTCCAACCACCTGGTTCCGAATAGGGCGGCCGCAGATAGCCCACATAGCGGCGCACCACTTTCCAGCCACGCAGCCTGGGCCCGGAGTTGCGCCGTCAGCTCGACCCCGCGTGCCAGGTAGACGTCCCGAAATATTGGTCGGTAGTCGCGGGCCAGAGTTCTCCTGGTCAGTGCGCCACGCCGCACCGCCCGGCTGCCGATGAATGGTCCCATGGTGACACGGTCGTGGGCGGCACCGACGACTGTGAGGCCCACGCACCGATTTCGGGCCGATCCTGTGTATAGAACTCACACTGGGGATAACACTCGTCGGGATAGCTGATCAGCGCACCGTCGCGAAGAACGTGCGCACGTCGTCGACGAACAACTCGGGTTGCTCGAATGCCGCGAAGTGACCACCGCGCGGCATCGTCGTCCAGTGGGTGACGCTGTAGCCGCTCTCGCACCAGGACCTCGGTGCCCGCAGGATCTCCTTCGGGAACGACGCCACGCCGGTGGGTATCTCGACCTTCTGCTGCCCGCCGCCGAACACGCGAAAGCTCTCCCAGTACAGCCGGGCCGACGATGCCCCGGTGGCGGTGGCCCAGTAGATCATCACGTCGTCGAGCATCTCGTCGCGACTCAGTGCGCCCTCCACATCACCGTCGTGGTCGGTCCAGGACCAGAACTTCTCCACGATCCACGCCAGCTGCGCCACCGGTGAGTCGACCAGGCCGTAGCCGAGCGTCTGCGGACGGGTGGACTGCTGCTTGGCGTAGCCGGAATCGACGTCCTGGTAGCGCTTCAGCGCCGCCAGCGCCTGCTGTTCCTCGGCAGTGAACTCCGTGGTGCCGGGCGCAGGACGGCCCATCGGCATGTTGGTGTGAATCGCAATGCAATGACCCACGTTTCGCCCGATCTGGGTGGTCACCGCCGCGCCCCAGTCGCCGCCCTGCGCGCCGTACCGGGGGTAGCCGAGTCGCACCATCAGGTCGTCCCACGCCTGCGCGGTCCGCTCGACGCCCCAGCCGGTGGCGGCGGGTTTACCCGAGAAGCCGTAGCCCGGCAGTGACGGACACACCACGTGGAACGCGTCTTCGGCCCGTCCGCCGTGCGCGGTCGGGTCGGTCAGCGGCCCGATGACCTTCTGGAACTCGGCGATCGACCCCGGCCACCCGTGCGTGATGATCAGTGGCAGCGCGTCGGGATGCGGGGACCGCTGATGGATGAAATGGATGTCCAGGCCATCGATCTCGGTGATGTACTGGTCGAACCGGTTCAGTGCGGCTTCGCGGGCCCGCCAGTCATAGCCGTCCGCCCAATAATCGGCCAGCGCGCGGGTGTAGCTCAGTGGGATGCCCTGGCTCCAGTCGTCGACGCACTCGGCCTCGGGCCAGCGAGTGTTGGTCAGGCGCTGGTGCAGATCGTCCAGCACCTCGTCGGGCACGGCGATCTGAAAAGGCACGATGTCAGTCACAAGTATCCATTCTTACTCGATCGGTACGGAGGTGTGCGTGAGGCTCGACCGTCCACGCAGCATCCGGCTGCCGCTGTTTCGCCAGTGCCCTCGTTCTGCGTTGTCGCACAGGCTGATTGCCGCCTCGGAGGCGAGGGTCCGGTGAGGCTCCTTCTTGGCGACATCGGCCAGCCGGGCGGCTTCGTTCACCGGATCACCGATCACGGTGTACTCATACCGGTTCTCGGCGCCGATGTTGCCGGCGAACACACTGCCGGCGCTGACCCCGATGCCGAAGTCGATCACCGGTAGTTGCTGCAACGCCACACCGAGCGTGCGAGCCGTCGCCAGGGCATCGGCGGCCGCGGTGTCCGAGCGCAGGGGAGCCCCGTAGATGGCCAGCGCGGCGTCGCCCTGGAACTTGTTGATCAGGCCGCCGTGCTGGTCGACGGCGGCCACCACGATCCGGAAGAAGTCGTTGAGCACCGCGGCGATATCTGCGGGTGCCATGGTTTCGGCCATCCGGGTCGAGTTGGTCAGATCGATGAACAGCACCGCGACATCGCGCACTTCGCCGGCCACCGGCTCGTCGGACGACAGTGCCAGACGCGCCACGTCCGGGCCGACGTGCCGGCCGAAGAGGTCCCGGAGCCGGTCGCGCTCGAGCAGTCCGGTCACCATGCGGTTGAATCCACTTTGCAGGCGGCCGATTTCGGACTGCTCGTAGACGGGAACGGTGCGGCCGATCTGACCCCGTTCGACCTCGGCCATGGCCTCGACGACGTCGCGCACCGGATCGGAGATCGACAGCGACACCACCATCAGCGCGCGCAGCCCCAGCGCCACCGACACCGCTGCCACGACCACGACGGGAATGTCCACCGACGCCGATTTGGGCATGAACCAGCCCATGTGGCGGCAGATGATCAGCACGGCGATGAACAGACTCGGCAGCGCGCTGTTCATCACCCACATGATCACCAGGCGCGCCAGCACCCCGGGCGTGCCGGCCCGGCCCAGATAGTCCTGAGTGGCCGCGGCCGCGAGGGGTCGGTAGCCGCGCTGGGTGAACAACATGCCGGTGCTGAGCGTCGACATGGCGCCGAAGATGGCGGTCATGGCGAGCAGCGTCGCCGGTATCGGCTGGTGATTGGTCGTGATCAGGGTGGCACCGCCGATGACCCACACCACGGCGGACAGGGCCGCCTGCCGCTGCACGACGGTGACAGCGCGGCGTCGCTGGGCCTGGTCGGGTATCGCGGCGGCGGCGTACCAGCGGGCGCTGTCGACGATGCTGCGATAACTGCCGATCGCCACCACCAGCGTGCCGAGCGTGACCACGGCGACCAGCGGGAGCAGGTTCGCCCGGCTCAGCAACGAACTGGCGGCACTGTGGGTTTCGGCGCACAGCGATACCACGGTCGCGACGACCTCGGCGGTGGTCAGCAGGTAGGCGAAGGTGAATCCGACGGTGTAGCGGAGCGCGATGGAGGTGGCGCTGGGCCGGGTCGCGACGGGGTCGGTCACCGGATGCCCTCGACGATCACCACGTTCAGAATGCGCGGGCCGTGCACACCCTCGACGCGTTGCAACTCGATGTCGCTCGTCGCACTCGGTCCGGAGATGAAGGTCAGGGGACGCGACGGGTCGAGTGCCGCGAAGGCCTGCGGCACGGTATCGACGATCTGGTCGGCCCGGATGACGCAGACGTGATGGTCGGGCACCAGCGTCAGCGCGCGCCGGCCCTGTGCCGCACCGGCATCGAGCACGATGGTTCCGGTCGCCGCGATGCCGAGGGCACAGCCGGTCACCACCGCATCGACGCTGTCCAACACGTCGAGGCCGACGGGCGGATCGTCGACGACGGCGCGGATGCCGGTGACCCAGTCGGGCGGCAAGTCGGCCGGGACCACAGCCGTGCCGGCGCCGACGAGCGCCTCGATCGTGGCGGCCACCTCGCTCGCGTCGACGCGGTGGACCTGTGCCCGGTAGTCGGCCACCGTCTCGGCGAATCGCGCGACGTTGCCCCGATCTGTCAGCCGGTGACGGTCGTAGTCGCGTGGCACCGCGACCGCTGCCGTCGCCGGCCCGAGAGCCGCGCGGATCCGGCCCAGCACTTCGGTTCGGGCATCGCTCATTGTTCGCCACCCCGGTTGCGGGCCCACCACTGCCGGAACGTCTCCGCCGGTGGTGCCGGAATGTCGCGGCTCGCAGTCCATTTCGACGCCGGCCACGGTAGTCGGCTGATGCGGTGGTCCTTGCCCGCGAGCATCCGGCCGGCGCCGAGAGCCTTCTCCGCCCATCCGAACCGCGCCGCGGACCCCATGGCCCAGCCCGCGGCTTTCATCGCCAGATCCTGTCCGGACGGGAGCCCGCCTCGTTCCTGGTCTACCTGTGCGGCCCGCAGGTGCACCAGGATCGACGGGATGTCGATGAGGACGGGGCAGGCCTCGAAACACGCGCCGCACAATGACGACGCGTACGGCAGGGTCGCGTTCGGATCGTCATGTCCGGTGGTCCCGGTCAGTAGGGGACTTAGGATCGCGCCGATGGGTCCCGGGTACACCGAGCCGTAGGCATGTCCGCCGGTGCGCTCGTAGACGGGACAGACGTTCAGGCACGCGCTGCACCGAATGCAGTGCAGCGCAGCACGTCCCACCTCGTCGGCGAGCGCCCGGGTGCGGCCGTTGTCGAGCAGCACCAGGTGGAATTGCTGCGGCCCGTCGCCGGGATGCACACCGGTCCACATCGAGGTGTACGGGTTCATCCGCTCGGCGGTCGACGACCGCGGCAGCAGTTGCATGAACACCTCGAGGTCGGTGAACCGCGGGATGACTTTCTCGATGCCCATCACGGTGATCAGGGTCTCGGGCAGCGTCAGGCACATCCGCCCGTTGCCCTCGGATTCGACGACCGCCAGGGTGCCGGTCTCGGCGACCCCGAAGTTGGCGCCGCTGACGGCGACCTTGGCGGACAGGAACTTTCGTCGTAGGTGCGCGCGGGCGGCCATCGCCAGTACCCGGGGTTCGTCGGTGAGGTCGCCCACGCCGGGCATTTCGCGTTCGAAGATGTCCCGGATCTCCGTACGGTTGCGGTGGATCGCCGGCACGAGGATGTGGCTGGGTTTGTCGTGTCCGAGTTGGACGATCAGTTCGGCCAGGTCGGTCTCGATGGGCGTGATCCCCTCGGCCTCGAGATGCTCGTTGAGTCCGATCTCCTGCGTCGCCATCGACTTGACCTTCACCACCTCGCGGCTACCAGTCGACCGGACCAGTTGGGCGACAATACGATTGGCCTCGTCGCCGTCGCGGGCCCAGTGCACGGTGCCGCCACGCGCGGTGACGTTGGCTTCCAGTTCCTCCAGGAGTTCGGGCAGCCGCGCCAGCACATCCTGTTTCAGCGCGCTGCCGGCCGCACGCAGCTGTTCCCAGTCGTGGCATTCGGCAATGGCGGCAAGGCGTTTGGCGCGGATGGTGCCGGTGGCATGGCCGATATTGCGTCGCAGTTGCTCATCGGCCAGCGCTGTCCGCGCCGCCGCCGGAAAACTATGATCGCCACGGAGATTCCCCACACCCGGCTGCCCGAGGAACACCGCGGTCACGATGTGGCCGCCAGGATTTCGGCCAGGTGCACGGTGCGGACCCCACTGCCGGTCCGGCTCAGGCCTCCGCCGATGTGCATGAGGCACGATGCGTCACCGGCGGTGCACACCGCGGCGCCCGTCGTCGTGATGTTCGCCATCTTGTCTTCGAGCATCGCCGTGGACACGTCGGCGTTCTTCAAGGCGAATGTGCCACCGAAGCCGCAACAGGATTCGGCCGAGGGCAGCTCGACGAGTGTCAGGCCCCGGACGTTGCGCAGTAGTCGCAGCGGCTTGTCACCGACGCCCAGCATCCGCAGCGAGTGGCACGTCGGGTGATAGGTGACGCGGTGCGGGTAGTAGGCGCCGACGTCGTCGACGCCGAGTACGTCCACCAGGAACTCGGAGAGCTCGAAGGTGTGTGCCGCAACCGATTCGGCGCGGGCCGCCAGTCCGGTGTCACCGGCGCGCCGCGCCACCATCGCATGCTGATGTCGCACCGACCCGACGCAGGACCCCGACGGCGCCACGATCGCGTCGAAGCCGGCGAATGCCTCCACATGGTTGCGCACCAGCGGCACGGCCTCGCGCAGGTAACCGGTGTTGACGTGCATCTGCCCGCAGCAGGTCTGCCCGGCGGGAAACTCCACCTGGTGGCCGAGCCGTTCCAGCAACCGCACCGTGGCGATGGCGGCAGCCGGAAACATGGCATCGGCCAGGCACGTCGCGAACAGGGCTATCCGCACCGGCCGACAGTACCCCTACTTTGCGTACCGGTCCGCCACGTCGAGGGCGCGGTCCAGAATCTCCAGCCCGGCACGGACGTCGTCATCGGCGGCGTTGCACGGCGGCACCACATGGATGCGGTTGAAGTTGGTGAACGGCATGAGCCCGTTCTCCTTGCAGAACGCGACGACGGCGTTCATCGCCTCACTGCTGCCACCGTAGGGCGCCAACGGCTCCCGCGTCTTCTGGTCCTTCACCAGTTCGACGGCCCAGAACACGCCCGCGCCGCGCACCTCACCGACGCTGGGGTGGCGCTGCGCGAAGTCCCGCAGAGCCGGCCCGATGATGTCGGCACCCAGATGGGCAGCGTTCTCGACCATGCCCTCCTCGCGCATCGCGTTGATCGTCGCGACCGCGGCCGCGGTCGCCAACGGGTGGCCGGAGTAGGTCAGGCCACCGGGGTAGGCGCGCTCGGCGAAGGTGGCGGCGATGGCGTCGCTGATCGCGACGCCACCCAGCGGCACGTAGCCGGAGTTGACGCCCTTGGCGAAGGTCAGCAGGTCCGGGACGACATCGAAGTGGTTGATGGCGAACCACTTTCCGGAGCGGCCGAAGCCGGACATGACCTCGTCGGCGATCATCACGATGCCGTACTTGTCGCACAGCGCGCGGACGCCGGCCATATACCCGGGCGGCGGCACCATGATGCCGGCGGTGCCCGGGATGGACTCCAGGATGATCGCCGCGATGGTCGACGCGCCTTCGAGTTCGATGACGCGCTGCAGTTCGTCGAGGGCGCGGGCCGATTCCTGCTCCTCGGTCTCGGCGTGGAACACCGAGCGGTACAGGAACGGTCCGTTGAAGTGGACGACGCCGGCCGCGCCGCGGTCGTTGGCGAACCGTCGCGGGTCACCGGTCAGGTTGATCGCCAGGTCGGTGCCACCGTGGTAGGAGCGGTAGCGGGCGAGCACCTTGTGCTTGCCGGTGTGCAGGCGCGCCATGCGGATGGCGTGCTCGTTGGCGTCGGCGCCGCCGTTGGTGAAGAACACGTGGTTCAGGTTGCCGGGGGTCAGCTCGGTGATCAGCCGGGCGGCCTCGGAACGTGCGGCGTTGGCGTGCTGTGGCGCGATGGTGCACAGCTTGGCGGCCTGCTCCTGGATCGCCGCAACAACTTTCGGGTGTTGGTGGCCGATGTTGGTGTTGACCAGCTGCGAGGAGAAGTCGAGCAGCCGGTTGCCGTCACCGTCCCAGAAGTAACTGCCTTCGGCGGCGGTGATGGTCATGGGGTTCAGCGCGGCCTGGGCCGACCAGGAGTGGAAGACGTGGGCGCGGTCCAGCGCGTAGGCACGCTCGGCTTCGGCACGCATCGAGTCGATGGTGTGGCCTGCGGGCAGGACGTGGTCTGCGGCGAGGGTCATGTCGGGTCCTCTGTCTGGGTGGCGTGATCAGTTGTTCTCAGGGAAGCCCAGGTTGATGCCGCCGTGGCTGGGGTCGGCCCAGCGCTGGGTGACGGCCTTGGCGCGCGTGAAGAACTGCACACCCTCGGGTCCGTAGGCGTGGGTGTCGCCGAACAGCGACGCCTTCCAGCCGCCGAAGCTGAAGAACGCCATGGGAACCGGGATGGGGACGTTGATGCCGACCATGCCGACCTCGACCTCGTTCTGGAACCGCCGGGCCGCGCCACCGTCGTTGGTGAAGATCGCGGTGCCGTTGCCGTACGGGTTGTTGTTGATCAGTTCCAGTGCCTCGTCGTAGGTTTCGACGCGGACGACCGACAGCACCGGGCCGAAGATCTCATCGGTGTAGACGCTCATCTCGGGGGTGACGTTGTCGAGCAGGGTCGGGCCCAGCCAGAAGCCGTTCTCGGCACCCTCGACCGTGACATTGCGGCCGTCGAGCACGACCTTGGCGCCTTCGGCCTCGCCCGCGTCGATGTAGGACGCCACCTTGTCGCGGTGCACCTTGGTGATGAGTGGGCCCATGTCCGAGCCCTTGGCGCCGTCACCGGTCTTGATGGCGGCGGCGCGCTCGACGATCTTGGCGACCAGGTCGTCGGCGATCGGACCGACCGCGACGCAGGCCGAGATGGCCATGCAGCGCTCACCGGCGGAACCGAAGCCGGCGTTGACCATGCTGTCGGCGGCCAGGTCCAGGTCGGCGTCGGGCAGGATCACGGCGTGGTTCTTGGCGCCGCCGAGGGCCTGCACGCGCTTGCCGGAGGCGGTGGCGGTCCGGTAGACGTACTGCGCGATCGGGGTGGAGCCGACGAACGAGACGGCCTTGATGGCGGGGTTGGTCAGCAGCTCGTCGACGGCGGTCTTGTCGCCCTGCAGGACGTTGAAGACACCGTCGGGCAGGCCGGCTTCCTTCCACAGTTCGGCCATCCACAGCGACGACGACGGGTCCTTCTCGGACGGCTTGACGACGACGGTGTTGCCGGCGGCGATGGCGATGGGGAAGAACCACATCGGCACCATGGCCGGGAAGTTGAACGGCGCGATTATGGCGACCGGGCCCAGGGCCTGCCGGATGTTGTAGACGTCGACGTTGGTGGAGGCGTTCTCGGCGTAGCCGCCCTTGAGCAGATGCGGGATGCCGCAGGCGAATTCGACGACCTCGATACCGCGGGCGACCTCGCCCATGGCGTCGGAGAGCACCTTGCCGTGCTCGGCGGTGATGATCGCGGCCAGCTCTCCGCGGCGGGCGTTGAGCAGCTCGCGGAAGGCGAACAGCGTCTGCACACGCTTGGTGATCGAGGTGTCGCGCCAGGCCGGGAAGGCGGCTGCCGCGGCGTTGATGACGGTCTGGGCGTCCTCGACGCTGGCCAGTGCCACCTGTCCGGTGACCTGGCCGGTGGCCGGGTTGGTGACCGGTGCCGACTGTCCCGAGGATCCGGTGAAGACGTCGTTGTTGATCCAGTGCGAGATGGTCTGCGAGGTGGTCATCGTCGAAGTAGGCCTTCCTGGTCGGTACTGGGTGTGCACTCAGCTTGCCCCGGGGCGACCTCCGAATCGGCCGACAATCTGTATCAGGTTCCGGATGTGGATTTACACTTTGTAAATGCCGACCGTCGCCGAGATCGTCGCCCTGCCGGTCATCCAGCAGGGCGAACCCGAGATTCTCTGCGCGACCGGATTCGATCGCCCGATCCGCTGGGTCCACGTCAGCGACGTCCCGGACCTCTCGGAAGTCCTGCAGGGCGGTGAGCTGGTGCTGACGACCGGTGCCGCGCTGCGGGCCGCGCCGCTGGACTACCTGCGGTCGGTTGCCGCCGCGCAGGCCGTCGGCGTCATCGTCGAATTGGGCGCCGGCGCCGTGCCGCTGCCCGTCAACGTCGGCGCGATCGCGGAAGAACTCGGGCTGGCCCTGGTGGCGGTGCGCCGGGTGATCAAGTTCGTCGAGGTGACCGAACAGGTGCACCGCGTGATCGTCGCCGACCAGTACCAGGAGGTCGATTTCGCGCGGCAGACGCACGAGGTGTTCACCGACCTGAGCATGCGCCGGGCGACGCCCGCCGGGATCGCCGAGGCGGCGGCGAATCTGCTCGGCGCGCCCGTCGTCCTCGAGGACCTCACCCACCAGGCGATCGCGGTGGCGACGGCCGGGCGCCCGACCTCAGAGGTGTTGCGGGACTGGCAACGTCGGTCCCGTCAGCACGAGACCGGGGCCGAACGGACCGACGACTGGGTGATCAGCGAGGTGGGACGCGGCGAGGATGCGTGGGGCCGCCTGATCGCGCTGAGCCCCTCGGATGACGTGGCGGGCAGGTTCACGATGGTGCTGGAGCGGGCGTCGCAGGCCCTGGTGCTGCACCGGATGGCCGAGCGTGGCCGCACCGACATCGAACATCAGGCGCAGGCCGGTCTGCTGGAAGACGTTGCGCGCGAACGTATCCGGTTCGAGGATGAGGCGACAGCGCGCGCCTTCGCGCTGGGCCTGCGTCCGGCGGCGCAGTACCTGCCCGCAACGCTGCGGATCGCAAGCTGGGCCGCGCAGGATGGTTCCGACACCGACCCGGTGTCCGAACAACGCCGCAGCGCACGCCTGCTCGACGTGGTCACCCGGTCGGTGAAGGCGTTGGGGCACACCGGATTGTTCTCGCTACGCGGTCCGGGCGAGATCGCCATGGTCCTGTCGCTCAACGCGCGCGCAGGTGGCGCGCTGGAGCCACTGGGCCGGGCACTGCGACGCGACGCCGAACGTGCCGTCGACGCTCACGGCCTGGTACTGGGCATCGGTTCGCCGGCGGCGGGCCTGATCGACGCGATTCACCGCATCACCGATGCCGCCCATGTCGCCGAGGCGGCGCTGTCGCTGCCCGCGTCGCAACGGGTCTGCTTCCGGGTCGCCGACATCAGGCTGCGCGGGCTGCTGTCGATGCTGCGGACCGACCCGCGGGTGCAGCGATTCGCCGAGGGGGAGCTGCGCGCGCTGATCCTGCACGACATGGAGACGGGTGAGGGCCTGCTCGACGTCTTGCGCGGCTATCTCGAACTCGGCGGCAACAAGTCGGCGCTCGCGTCGCGGCTGCATCTGAGCCGCCCGTCGCTCTATGCGAAGCTCAGCCGCATCGAGCAGATCCTCGGCGTCGACCTCGCCGACGGTGAGTCGGCGACTTCCCTGCACGTGGCGTTGCTGATCCTGGAGACACGCAACGCTTTCGGTGGCGGCGGCGCACCGCTGTGACATGCTTCTGACCGTGTCGGGCACATCGCAGAACCGTCAGGGCAATGCCACCCGCGCCAAGTTGGTGAAGACGGCCGAGAAGCTCTTCGCCGAGCAGGGCGTGGACGCCGTCTCGGTGCGCTCGGTCAATGCGGCGGCGGGCCTCGGCGCCGCCTCGGTGCACTACCACTTCGGTTCCAAGGACGAGCTGCTGCGCGCGGTGGTGCTCGATCTCGGCGCCGCGGTGGGCTCGGCCATCCAGGCGAATGTCGATGTGCTGGCGGCGGATTCGGCCGCGCCGTCGCCCGACGCCTTGGTCCGCGCCGTCACCGCGCCCTATCTCGATCTGCTGCGGCGCCAGCGCACCCGCGGTATGCGCTGGATCAAGATCATGGCCCAGATCACCCAGGCCGGCCCCGCCGACGAGAACATCGAGCCCAAGCTGCGCGTCGCCCTGCTGGCGCAGGTGCGGCGGGCCTTCCCGAACGCCGACGAGGCCCGGCTCGAGGCCCGCTGGGCGGTGTCGATCATGGGCTTCGTGCAGGGCCTGAGCCGCGCCGACGAATGGGACCGCGCCAAGCTTTCGGCCCCGGCCCTGGAGGCGTTCTACGAAGACCTCGTGACGTTCGTCGTCGGCGGCACCGAACGCCTCCTGAATTCTTAACCGCGAGCGGCCGTGTCTGTACGGCAACACGCCGCAATCTGCGTGCATTTTCGTCGCACTCGTGGCTGGCGAGCACGCCGATATTTTTGGATCACTTGATCCAATCGAGTGATCGGATTACAGTCGGCCGGGCAAGCCGAGACAGCCCTCACCGAGAATCAGGAGACCACCGTGAGCAGCGTTGCCCAGTGGAGCCCGATGTCCATGAAGTTCGGGGCGTTCCTCGCCCCGTACCATCCGCTCGATGCCGACCCGGCGTTGCAGTTGCGCCGCGACATCGACCTCATGACGCATCTGGACCACCTCGGTTTCGAAGAGGCCTGGATGGGGGAGCACCACTCCACCGGCGCCGAGATCGTCCCGGCGCCTGACGTTTTCATCGCCGCCGCGGCCGAGCGCACCGAGCGCATCCGCTTCGGCACCGGTGTGATGTCGCTGCCGTACCACCACCCGCTGATCACCGCGGACCGCATCACACAGCTGGACCTGCAGACCCGCGGCCGGCTGATCGTCGGAACCGGCCCGGGCAAGATCCCGCTCGACGCGCACATGATGGGCATCACCACCACCAACCAGCGCCGCATGCAGGGCGAGGCGCTGGAAGCCGTGCTGCGTCTGCTGCGCGGTGAGGTGGTCAACATGGAGACCGACTGGTTCACCCTGCGCGACGCCCGCGCCCAGCTGCCCACCTACAACCCGGCCGGCATCGAGGTGGCCACCGCCTCGACCATCTCACCCAACGGCTCGGTACTGGCCGGCAAGCACGGACTGTCGCTGCTGTCGCTGGCCGCGAGCTCGCCGGCCGGCTACGAGTCGCTTGACCGCAACTGGGGTGTGTACGAACAGGTTTCGGCCGAGAACGGCCACGTCGCCGACCGGTCGACGTGGCGTCTGGTCAATCCGATGTTCATCGCCGAGACGCGCGAGGAAGCCGAGCGCGCCGTCAGCCGCCGGATTCACGCCATCGCCGAATACGTCAACCGGCAGCAGAACATCAACCCGGATTGGGCGCAGACCCCGGCCGGCATCATCGACTACTGGCGGGGCGAATCGCTCGGCGAGTTCGGTCAGGCGATCATCGGCACGCCCGAGGACGCCATCGCGCAGATCGATCGTCTGATCGAGAAGACCGGCGGCTTCGGCACCCTGCTGATCATGCACGTCGACCTGGCCGACTGGGAGAACACCAAGCGCAGCTACGAGCTGTTCGCCTCGGAGGTCATCCCGCACTTCCGCCGCCGCAACGCCGGCCGTCAGGCCAGTCTGCAGTTCGCGCAGGACAACTCAGAGGTGCTCATCGGCAACCTCGTGGGCGCGATCACCAAGGCCTACACCGACTACTACGGGCAGCCGACCGATCTGCCCGCCACCCCGGCGCCCGCCAACGAACTCAACACCGCAGGAGCACACGCATGAGGGCAGCACAGTTCATCGACGGCCAGTTCACCGTGACGGACGTGCCGGAGCCGCCGGCCACCGGTCCGGGCCAGGTGCGCATCAAGGTGGCCGCGTGCGGCATCTGCGGCAGCGACCTGAGCATGTCCAAGGACCCGTGCCGGTTCGTGTCCGTCGCCGCCGGGGCGGGCTTCCCGTTCGCCGTCTTCGACGCCACCCGTCCGGTGGTGCTGGGGCATGAATGGGCGGGCGTCGTCGTCGAAACCGGCGAAGGCGTCGAGGATTTCCAGGTCGACGACCGCGTCACGGGCCTCGGCATCACCACCGAGCAGAACGGGATGCCGACGATCATCGGCTACTCGAACGACTACCACGGGGCGTTCGGCGAGTACATCGTCGTCGACGCCTTGTGGGTACGGCACGTGCCCGACGGCCTCTCGCTCGAACACGCGTCCCTGGCCGAACCGCTGCACGTCGGCGAGATGCACATGCAGCAGTCGGGGCTGACGCCCGCGGACACCGCGCTGGTGATCGGCTGCGGCTCGATCGGTCTGGGCACGATCCTCGCCGCGAAAGCCGCAGGCGCGCACCTCGTCATCGCCTCCGAGCCGTCGCCGAAGCGGCGCGAGCTCGCCGCGAAGATGGGCGCCGACATCGTCGTCGACCCCACTGAGCAGGACCCGATCGACGTCTACAACGAGTTGCTGGGTAGCGGCAAGACCGGCGGTGGCCTGCTGATCGCCTATGAGTGCAGCGGCCGGGTCGGCACGCTCAACACCCTGACCCACACGCTGCCGTGGGGTTCGCGCATCCAGGTGGTGGCATCCCCGTTCGCGGAGGAGACGATCATCCCGGTGGTCGCGCAGATGCGACAGATCGCGATCAACTTCGGGCACGGCCCGTACGAGCAGGCCTACGAAAAGGTGCTGGGCCGGCTGGCCGCGGGGGAGATCGACGCCGAGGCACTGATCACCGGACGCACCGGGCTCGACGGCATTGCGGACGCGTTCACCGCGCTGCGGAATCCGGACGAGCACGTCAAGATCCTGGTACTGCCGTCTTGGTCGTGAGCAGCGTTACCGACGTGTAGCCGTGTCGATCACGGGACAGGCGGGCCCGGGTGCGGCACAGTTAACTGTATGGCCGGTCAAATGATTCCGAAGCCCAGCGACCTGAAGGCTGCGGCTCAGTCCGCGGTCGATGCCGCCCAGTCCGCCGTCGAGATGACGCAGGCGGTCGCCAGCGGTGCCATGCGCATCCCGCCGGCCTCCGTCCAGCTCGCCGCCCAGGTGCCCGATCTCATCGAGAACCTGGCGGTGGCCACCGAGCGGCTCAACGCGACGATCGACCGTACCGAGCGGGTCATGGCCATGGCCGATCCCATGTTCCGGACGCTCGACGCCCTGCTGCCGCAACTCGAAGCCCTGGTGAACACCGGCAACGAGGTGTTCCGGCTGCTGTCGAACATCCCGGGGGTGTCGCGGCTGAACCCCTTCGGCGGCGGACCCAAACCCCCGCAAGACAGGTGATTTGTGCACGATTTTCCGCGCCGGCCGCGGAAAATCGTGCACAAATCACGGTAGGGCGTTGAAGCGGATGGCCAATCCGTCGATGAACGCAGTCAGGGCCAGCTCGAAACCGGCCGTGTCGATCTGGTCGGCCTTGCCACGCAGCAGATGTGCCTGGCCCATGTGCGGGTAGCGGTCGCGGTAGACCTGCACGTCGTCGGTGAATCCACGTGAGAAGGAGCCGACGGTCGATCCGAGCACCAGCGACCGGGTGGCGGCACCGATCAAGGTCGCTTCCCGCGGTGGCCAGCCGGCGCCGACCAGGCCGCCGTGGACGGCGTCGGCGATCCGGAGGCTGACATCGCGACGGCCCGGCCCGGTCGCCAGGTAGGGCACGAGATTCGGGTGGGCGGCCAGCGCGGCGCGGTGGGAGCGGGCCCACGCCGCCAGCGCGTCCTGCCAGTCATCGCCGCGGTCGAACCCGGAGGTGTCGATTTCCCCGGCGACCCGACTCGCGACGGCGTCGAGCACGTCGTCCTTGGTGGGGTAGTGCTTGTACAGCGACGACGCCTGGACGCCGAGTTCGGCGGCCAGCTTGCGCATCGACAATTCGGCGAGGCCGTCGCGATCGATCAAGTCCAATGCGGTGTCACGGATGAGTTCGCGGTTGAGCAGCGGTACGCGGGGCCTGCCCATCTGCTTCTCCCTTGAATTAGCGAACATTGTTAGCTTATGGTGACGGCAACAAGCTAACACTGTTCACCACTTTTGAGGAGTTGTCTGTGAAACGCGAGGTCTACAGCGAAGAGCACGAGGATTACCGGGCCATGATCCGGGCCTTCGTCGAGGCCGAGGTGAGTCCGGTCTACGACGAGTGGTTCGAGAAGGGCCTGGTGCCGCGCGAGTTCTACTACAAGCTCGGCGAACTCGGCATCTTCGGCGCGGAAATCCCGGAGGAGTACGGCGGCGAGGGTCTGACCTCCTACAAGTTCCAGGCGATCCTCACCGAGGAGCTGGCCCGCGCCGCGGTCTCCTTCGGCGGCTCCAGCGTGCACGTCGGCCTGTGTCTGCCCTACATCCGCGACATCGGCAACGAAGAGCAGAAGAAGCGCTGGTTCCCCGGCATGCTCAGCGGCGAGATCATGTTCGCCATCGCGATGACCGAGCCGGGCACCGGTTCCGATCTGGCCGGAATGCGCACCACCGCAAAGCTTTCCGAGGACGGCACACACTACGTCCTCAACGGCTCCAAGACCTTCATCACCGGCGGTGTGCACGCCGACCGCGTGATCGTCTGCGCGCGCACGTCGGCCCCCAAGGAAGACGACCGCCGCTTCGGCATCTCGCTGCTGGTGGTCGACACCAAGCTGGAGGGTTACTCGGTCGGCCGCAAGCTCGACAAGCTGGGCCTGCGCTGCTCGGACACCGCCGAGCTCAACTTCACCGACGTCAAGGTCCCGGTCGAGGACATCCTCGGCGAGCCCGACCAGGGCTTCAACTACCTCGGCCAGAACCTGCCGCGCGAGCGGCTGGGCATCGCCGTCAGCGCCTACGCGCAGGCCAAGGCCGCGGTCCGGTTCGCCGTGCAGTACACCAAGGACCGCACGGTGTTCGGCAAGCCGGTGGCCTCATTCCAGAACACCAAGTTCGAGCTCGCCGCCTGCCAGGCCGACGTCGACGCGATGGAAGCCGTCGTCGACCGGGCCATGGAAGCGCACGACCTAGACGAGCTGTCCGCTGCCGACGCCGCCAAGGCCAAACTGTTCTGCACCGATGCGGCCGCGCGCGTGATCGACCGCTGCCTGCAGCTGCACGGCGGCTATGGCTACATCAACGAGTACCCGATCGCCCGGCTGTACGCCGACAACCGCGTCGGCCGCATCTACGGCGGTACCAGTGAGGTCATGAAGATGATCATCGCGAAGGACATGGGGCTCTAAAAGCGCTGTCGCAGTGTGCGAAGGCGCCCGTCGGAGTAACTTGATTCCCGGGCGCCTTCTGCATTTTCGGGCCTGTCGAGGTGCCCGAATCGAGGGAACGACGCAAAGTGGCAGCCCCACGACACCACGTGCACGTGTGCGACCATCCGCTCACGCGGGGTCAGGCGCGCCGGCTCAGTCGGCGCTTCGCCGTCGCGGGAGTGCAGATCGAGCCCGGGCGCCTGCAGGAGATCGCGGCGGGCGCGGCGACCGTCGGCGACGAACACATCGACGTGGCGTTCGCCATGGTCGCCATCAGTTACGTCGCGGACCGTCGCATCGCGAAATTGACGCGCATTCGCCGCCGGATGGGCCGCTGGCTGCTGGTGGGTGCGATGATCGTATTGAGTCTGTGTCTGCTCATCAGCTTGGCCATGGCCATCTTGACGCTGATGCAGCCGACGTTCACGGGGGTCTGAGGAGTCGAGATCGAGAACGTACTGACGCGCTGGGCGATCGGGGTCATCGCCTTCGCGATGATCGTCGTCGCTGCCGTGCTGCCGTGGTACACCGCCCACAACGACCATGGGCACGGTTCCATGAGCGGTTGGGGAATCTGGGACATCACCGGGAACCTGGGCGCCGCGTTGCGGCCGCTGCCCTTCGCGGTGCTGATCCTGCTCGCGGCCGGCACGATGATCGTCGCCGCGGTGCGCGCCATGTTCGGCACCGCGCTGGCCGCGGCCATCGCCTGCTTCGTGGTCAGTCTGCTGCCGTTGATGACGGGCGGCGCGGTCGACCGGCGGCTGGCCGGAAGTGATTCCGTCGCAGTGGTTCTCGGTCAGGCGGTCACGCCGATGATCGTCATCGGCTTCGTGGCCTGCGTGGTGAGCTGGATCGGCTATGCGCGGTGTGTGCTGCGCGCGGCGCCGAGAGCCGAGGTCGAGGTCCAGCCGGCCTGACCGGCATTCCACTGATCGGACGTTCGGGCCGTCCGGGCCCGCGCCCTGCGATTTACTTCGGCCATGGGTGCACAGGAACTGTTCGGTGGTGGGATCGCGGTCATCACGGGTGCCGGCTCGGGCATCGGGGCCGGACTGGCCAGGTACGCCGCCGGGCTCGGGATGACGACGGTGCTCGCCGACGTCGACGCCGCCGCGATCGCCGCGCTGCGCGATGAACTGTCCGCTGCCGGTGCAACCGCTGTCGACGCGGTGTGCGATGTCCGCGATGCGCAGGCCGTGCAGGCCCTGGCCGACCGGGTCAACCGCGAGATCGGGCCGGTGCGGCTGCTGGTGAACAACGCCGGCATCGAGCAGTTCGGCTACCTGTGGGACACGCCGGTCGCCAATTGGGAGCGCGTCATGGACATCAATGTCAGCGGCGTCTTCCACGGCGTGCGGGCCTTCCTGCCCGCCATGCTGGCGTCGGACGAACCGGCATGGGTGTGGAACATGTCGTCCGTCGGTGGCGTGTCGACGGTGCAGCTGCAGGCGCCGTACATCGTCAGCAAGCACGCCGTGCTCGCACTCACCGAGTGCCTGCGCGTCGAGGTCGAGCTCGCCGGGCACGACGACCACGTAACCGTGCAGGCGGTGCTGCCCGGACCGGTGCAATCCAACATCTTCACGGCGGCCGGCGGTGTCGACAGCGGAAGCGGGGACGCCGCCGACGCCTCAGAGTCCGAGCGCGCGGCGATGCACCAGCTCTCCGCCATGGACCCGCTCACCGCGGCCGCGGCCATCTTCGACCAGTCGGCGGCCGGCGGCTTCTATCTGACCACCCACCCCGACGCCGTCGCCGGCGCCATGGCCGAACGCGCCCGGGTCCTCAGTGAGCAGGCGATCCCGAAGCTGCGCACCCGCCGGTTCGCCACCAAGTGATTTGTGCACGATTTTCCGCGCTCACCGCGGATTTTCGTGCACAAATCACACCAGTGAGGCGAGGAGCGCGGCCAGTCCGTACTCGAACACCGCGTCGTAGTCGGTGGGGGAGCGAAGGGCGTCGACCAGCTGCTGATCCGGCCAGTCGTCGCCCCACAGCGAGGCGTCCTCTTCCTCGTGCTCGCCACTGCGAATCGCCGAAAACTGCATCAGCGCAGACGAAATCACGTGCACCTCGATGGAGCGCAAGGCCAGGGCCGCCTGATTGCCGGTGATCCCCAGCGCGGCGAGTTCGGCGGCGAGGGTCTGCTGCACCGACTGGAACAGCGACGGTGTCCGGTCGCGTTCGTGTGCGATGGCCATCAGATGCTGGCGTTCGATGAGCGCGATGCGCTGTGCGCGGGCCAGCGAGACGATGCGTTCTTCCGGGGTGTCACCGGTGGCCGGCAGGCTCGCCATCACCTCGATCAGCCGGTCGATCAGGTGGTCGAAAAGCTTGTCCCGGCCCCCGACGTGCCAGTAGATGGACGTGACGGCGACACCGAGATGCTCGGACAGGCTGCGCATGGAGAAGCCCTCGACACCGTCGCGCTCCAGAAGCGCCGCGGCGGTATCCAGGATGAGTTGAGCGTCAACAGTTTTCGACGGACCCTCCGACCCGCGCTGGGTTGCCTCAGCCATGACCACCTCCTTCAGCCTCGCCGAACACCTAATCACACCAGGGCCGCGTCCTGCCTCTGGATCTGCGGCCCATCACGGTGTAACACTGTTACAGTACTGCCGCTGACGGACGTTCGGGGGCAGCAACGAGGGAGCAGATGTGTTCGATCTGAAGATCACCGGTGGCACTGTCGTCGACGGCACGGGGGCCGACCGGTTCACCGCCGATGTCGCGATCAAGGACGGCAAGATCGTCGAAGTGCACCGCCGCGGCCCGAACGACCCTGTGCTGTCGGGTGATTCGGCCCAGACGATCGATGCCGGCGGCAAGATCGTCGCTCCCGGGTTCGTGGACATCCACACCCACTACGACGGCCAGGTGAGCTGGGACAGCGTGCTGGAGCCCTCGAGCAACCACGGCGTGACAACGGTCGTCGCGGGCAACTGCGGCGTCGGCTTCGCGCCGGTGCGCCCGGGCCAGGAGGAGTGGTTGATCGCCCTCATGGAGGGCGTCGAGGACATCCCGGGCACCGCCCTGACCGAGGGCATCACATGGGGCTGGGAGAGCTTCGGCGAGTACCTCGACGTCATCGGGCAGCGTGAACTTGCCGTCGACATGGGCACCCAGATCGCGCACGGCGCGGTCCGCGCATACGCCATGGGAGAGCGCGGCGCCCGCAACGAACCGGCCAACGCCGACGACATCAAAGCCATGGCGAAACTGGTCCAGGAGGCGATAGAGGCCGGCGCCCTGGGCTTTTCGTCGTCGCGGACACTGGCACACCGCGCCATGGACGGCGAACCGGTGCCCGGCACGTTCGCCGCCGAAGATGAGTTGTTCGCGCTGGGCCGGGCCACCGCGGCCGGTGGCGCGGCGGTCTTCGAGCTGGCCCCGCAGGGCGCGGCCGGCGAGGACATCATCGCGCCGCGCAAGGAACTCGACTGGATGCGCCGGCTCGGCGAGGAGATCGACTGCGCCCTGAGTTTCGCGCTCATCCAAGTCGACGCCGACCCCAATCTGTGGCGTGAACAACTCGACCTGTCGGCTGCCGCGCACCAGGCGGGCAGCAGGCTGTTCCCGCAAGTGGCGGCGCGCCCGTTCGGCATGCTGCTGGGCTTCCCCGGCCATCACGCCTTCACCCACCGGCCGACCTACCGTCGGCTGGTCGCCGAATGCACGCGCGAGGAGCTGGCCGAGAAGCTGGCCGAGCCCGCGGTGCGGGCCGCGATCCTGGCCGAGGATGACCTGCCGATCGACCCCACCAAGTTGTTCGACGGCATGTTCATGCTGGCGCAGAATGCGGCAAATCGCCTGTACCACATCGGCGAACCGCCGGATTACGAGCCGACGGTCGAGCGCACCGTGGCGGCGATCGCGGAGCGCCGCGGCGTGGACCCGCTGGCCGCGATGTACGACCTGATGCTGGAAGCCGACGCCGGCGCCATGCTGATGTACCCGATGTTCAACTACTCGGACGGCAACCATGACGCCATCCGCGAGATGCTCACGCATCCGGCCGGGGTGCTCGGGCTGTCGGACGGCGGCGCGCACTGCAGCATGATCTGCGACGCGTCGTACCCGACGTTTCTGCTGACGCATTGGGCCCGGGACCGCCATCGCGGTGAGAAGCTGCCGCTGGAGTACGTCATCCGCAAGCAGTCGCATGACACCGCCCAGCTGTACGGGATGTCGGACCGCGGCGTCATCGCCGTCGGCAAGAAGGCAGACGTCAACGTCATCGATCTGGACGCGCTGACGCTGCACGCGCCGAAGATGGTGCACGATCTTCCCGCCGGTGGAAAACGCTTGGTGCAGGGCGCAAGTGGGTACGACGCGACGATCGTCAGCGGCACCGTCACCCGCCGGCACGGCATCGATACCGGCGCGCGGCCGGGCCGGCTGGTCCGCGGCATCCGCTAGCCGGTTTGGAATCCTGATGATTTCAGGAGCATCGCGGTACCTCTGGGGTCGTGCAGACGCGGCAGGCCCCGCGCGCAAACTCGCATCCCAGTGATCTGTCCCGGGCCCCCGGCACTCGCCGCGAGGCGCGCTACGTGCGGACGCCGTCGACTGCCGCACGTCGTCAAAGACGTTGGCATAAAGCCATTTTGATGCCGCAGCGCACCCGCCTCGGGCCGCTCCGGCGGGCATCGACGATCCCGCCGGCCTGATCTCCGGCCGGCCGGTGCGACGGCTGAGCGTCCGTCTACCGGATGTGCCGACCGCTCGGCTGACTATTCCCTGCCCGGGCGCGGACACTGCCGCAACCGCCGCGATCTGCGCGCGGCTCGGCAGAGTGGTCGTACCCCGTCAGGAAGGCAGGTTGCGATGCCTCATTCGTCGAGCCGAATCCATCTGGCCGTGGCGCTGGACGGCGCCGGCTGGCACCCGGCCGCGTGGCGTGAACCCGACGCGCGACCCGCCGATCTCTTCGGCGCCGGGTATTGGACCGACCTGGTCATCGAGGCCGAACGCGGTGCGCTGGACTTCGTGACCGTCGAGGACTCGTTGGCAATCCAGTCCGACGATCCCTTCGTGCCCGACCAGCGCGTCGATCGGGTCCGTGGCCGGTTGGACGCGGTGTTGATCGCGGCGCGGGTCGCGCCGCGTACCCAGCGGATCGGGCTGGTGCCCACAGCCGTCGTCACCCATACCGAGCCGTTCCATGTGTCGAAGTCCATCGCGACGCTCGATTACGTGAGTGCCGGCCGGGCCGGTGTGCGCGTCCAGATCGCCGGCCGCCCGGATGTCGCCGCGCACTTCGGGCGACGTGAGGCTGCGTCCCGGTCGCGGGCCGACGAGTATTTCGCCGAGACCGCCGACTACGTCGAGGTGCTGCGCCGGCTGTGGGACAGCTGGGAGGACGACGCCGAGATCCGCGATGCAGCCACCGGCCGCTTCATCGACCGGGACAAGCTGCACTACATCGACTTCAGTGGCCGCTGGTTCTCGGTCAAGGGTCCGTCCATCACGCCGCGCCCACCGCAGGGGCAGCCGATCGTCGCGGCATTGGGCCACGGCCGCGCCGGCCACGAACTGATCGCCGGCAGCGCGGACGTCGGGTTCGTCACTCCCGGCGATGCCGCACAGGCCGTAGCTGTCGTCGAGGAAATCCGTGGGCTGCAACACGACGCCGGCCGCGGTTCCGAGACGATCCACATCTTCGGCGATGTGGTGGTGTTTCTCGATGACAGTGCGCCGGCGGCGCAGGCCCGCCGGCGCCGGCTCGATGACGTCGCCGGTGCCGAATATCGCAGCGATGCAACAGTGTTCGCCGGAACCGCCGCGCAGTTGGCCGACCTGCTGACGGAGTGGCACGGCGCCGGGCTGACGGGATTTCGGCTGCGGCCGGCGGCTCTGCTGCACGACCTGGTCCAGATCACCGAACAACTGGTGCCCGAATTGCGGCGCCGCGGACTCTTCCGCGACGCATACGAAGCGAACACGTTGCGTGGCCTGCTCGGGCTGCCGCGCCCGACCAACCGTTACGCAAGGAGCAGCCAATGAGCAAGCCAGTCAAGCAGATTCACCTCGCTGCGCACTTTCCGGGCGTCAACAACACCACGGTGTGGAGTGACCCGGCGGCGGGCAGCCACATCGAGTTCAGCTCGTTCGAGCACTTCGCGCGGACGGCCGAGCGCGGGAAATTCGATTTCCTGTTCCTGGCCGAGGGCTTGCGCCTGCGCGAACAGAACGGCCAGATCTACGACCTCGACGTCGTCGGGCGTCCGGACACCTTCACCGTGCTGGCCGCGCTGGCCGCGGTGACCGAGCGAATCGGGTTGACGGGCACCATCAATTCGACGTTCAACGAACCCTATGAGGTGGCCCGGCAGTTCGCCTCGCTGGATCATCTCTCTGACGGCCGTGCGGCCTGGAACGTCGTCACCTCGTGGGATGCGTTCACGGGCGAGAACTTTCGCCGTGGCGGGTTCCTGGCGGAGGACCAGCGCTACGAACGGGCCAAGACATTCCTGCAGACGGCGCTGGAGCTGTTCGACTCGTGGCGCGGCGACGAAATCGTGGCGGACAAGACGAGCGGCGTGTTCCTGTCCGAACCCGATGCCGGCGCGTTCGCGCACACGGACAGCCACTTCGACATCCACGGCCGGTTCAACGTGCCACGCAGCCCGCAGGGGCGCCCGGTGATCTTCCAGGCGGGCGACTCGGACGAGGGCCGCGAGTTCGCGGCATCGGCGGCCGACGCCATCTTCTCGCGGCACAGCACGCTGGAGGCCGGGCAGGCGTTCTATACCGACGTCAAGGGCAGGTTGGCACGTTACGGCCGGCGCCATGACGAGTTGCTCATCCTCCCGGCCGCGACGTTCGTGATCGGTGACACCGATGACGAGGCGGCCGACCTGGCGCACGAGGTCCGGCTCGCCCAGGTGTCCGGGCAGACCGCGATCAAGTTCCTCGAACAGCTCTGGAACCGCGACCTGTCCGACCATGACCCGGACGGGCCGTTGCCGGCGGTGGATCCGGTCGTGGGGGAGAACACCATCGCGCGCGGCCGGGCCAGCGTGCGCATGTTCCGGGACCCGCTCGCGATCGCCGCCGAGTGGCGGGCCAAGGCCGAGGCGCAGAACCTCACCACGCGCGAGCTGATCGTCGAAGTCACCGGGCGGCAATCGTTCATCGGATCGCCCCACACCATCGCGGCGACGATCGACCGATACGTCCAGGCCGATGCCAGCGACGGATTCATCCTCGTCCCGCACATCACGCCCGGCGGCCTCGACCCGTTCGTCGACCGGGTGGTGCCACTGCTGCAGGAGCGCGGCACGTACCGCACCGACTACTCGGGCACCACACTGCGCGACCATCTGGGACTGGCGCCGCTGCCGCGGCCGGCGGTGCGCACCAACGTCTCTGCAGAAGTGGCGTCGTAGGTCATGGCGACTCCACTGACCGTGCTCGATCTGGTGCCGATCTCGTCGGGTTCGACTGCGCCGCAGGCGCTACGCAACAGCATCGGCCTCGCCAAGCGCGCGGAGGCCCTGGGCTACGCGCGTTACTGGTTTGCCGAACACCATCTCAATCCGGGTATCGCCGGCACCTCGCCGGCTGTGCTGCTCGCGCTGACCGCGGCGGAGACCTCCACGATCCGACTGGGCTCGGGGGCGGTGCAGATGGGCCACCGGACCGCGGTGGCGACTGTCGAGGAGTTCGGCCTGCTCGACGCCCTGCACCCGGGCCGGTTCGACCTCGGCCTGGGGCGCTCCGGTGGGAAGCCGCGGGAACCCAAAGTCCCGGTGGGTGCCTCGGTGGGCGCTCCGGGTGTCCGCAACGGCGCGCGCGGGTTGCTGATTCAACCGAAGTTCGATCCGCGGCCGCTGCTGCAGTCACCGCGGTTCGCCCTCCAACGGGCACTCCTGCAGCTGCCCGGCGCGCAATCGCAGGACTACAGCGACCAGATCAGCGACATCCTGGCGTTGATCGCCGGCGTCTACCGCGACGCCGACGGCTTGGCGGCGCAGGTCGTGCCCGGGGAAGGCGCCGACCTCCAGATCTGGATCCTGGGCAGCAGCGGCGGTGAGAGCGCCGAGGTCGCCGGCACCAGAGGACTGCGGTTCGCCAGCAACTACCACGTCGCACCATCGTCGGTTCTCGAGGCGACCGATGCGTACCGGGCTGCGTTCCGTCCATCGACCGAACTCGACGAGCCTTATGTCGCGGTGTCGGCGGATGTCGTCGTCGCCGACGACGAGGCCACGGCCCGCGAACTCGCCACCGGATACGGCCTGTGGGTGCGCAGCATCCGCACCGCCGAAGGCGCCATCCCGTTTCCGACCCCGGCCGAAGCGCGGACGCACACCTGGACGGCTGCCGATCGTGAGCTCGTCGCGGACCGGGTGGACACCCAGTTCGTCGGGACCGCCGCACAGGTCGCCGACAAGCTGGAACGGCTGCGCGACGCCACCGGGGCCGACGAATTGATCATCACCACCATCACCCACGACCACCGGGACCGGGTGCGTTCCTACGAGTTGTTGGCCGACGAGTGGTCGCGGCGGTGAACAACTACAGATAGATGTGTAGCGGCGCAGCCCCTTTCAAGGGTGCGCATAGGCTGGACCCATGACACCGGGCAGCGGCCTTTTCCAGATCGAGGACTGCGTCGACGAATCGGGGGCGGTGACGCTGCCGCCCGGCGCGACGCTGATCGCCCTGATCGATGGGAACATCGCGCATCTCCCCGACATGGTGGCATACCGCTACCTCGACTACTCCGGCACCGAATCGCGGACTTACGAAGTGACCTGGGCCCAACTCGGGGTGCGACTGGCGGCCATCGCGGCCCGGCTGCAGTCCGTCACCGAGCGCGGTGACCGCGTTGCCATCATGGCGCCGCAGGGCCTCGACTATGTCGCCGGGTTCTTCGCGGCGATCAAGGCCGGCGCCATTGCGGTACCGCTGTTCGCGCCCGAATTGCCGGGGCATGCCGAGCGGTTGGACACCGCACTCCACGATGCGCGACCGGCAGCGATCGTGACAACGACGGCGGCGCGGCCGGCCGTCACCGAATTCCTGGCCGCGCATCCGGACCTGGGCACGCCGGCAGTCGTCGCCATCGACGAGGTGCCGGACAACGAGGGTGTTTCGTTCGAACCCGTCCACCTCGAGATCGACGACGTCTCGCACCTGCAGTACACCTCGGGGGCGACCCGCCCGCCCGTCGGAGTGGAGATCACCCATAAAGCGGTGGGCACCAACCTGATTCAGATGATCCTGTCCATCGACATGCTGGATCGCAACACCCACGGCGTCAGCTGGCTGCCGCTGTACCACGACATGGGTCTGTCGATGATCGGCTTTCCCACCGTGTACGGCGGGCACTCGACATTGATGTCGCCGACGGCGTTCGTCCGCCGGCCGTTGCGGTGGATCCAGGCGTTGTCGGACGGCTCGAAGGTCGGCCGAGTGGTCACGGCGGCACCGAATTTCGCTTACGAATGGGCGGCGCATCGTGGTGCGCCGAGCCCGGGTGACGACATCGACCTGGCGAACGTGGTGATGATCGTGGGCTCGGAGCCCGTCAGCATGGACGCCATCAAGAGCTTCAACGCGGTCTTCGAATCGTATGGACTGCCGAAGACGGCGATCAAGCCGTCCTATGGCATCGCCGAGGCAACACTTTTCGTGTCCAACATCGCGCCCGATGCGGAGGCGACGGTGCGGTACTTCGACCGCGCGCAGCTGGCGTCCGGTGTGGCGGTGCCGGTGGCCGAGGACGCACCGGGCGCGGTCGCGCAGGTGGCGTGCGGGCAGCCGGCGAGCAGTCTCTGGGTGGTGCTGGTGGACCCGGTCACCGGAACCGAACAGCCCGACGGTCGCGTCGGCGAGATCTGGTTGCAGGGCAACAACATCGGCCGTGGCTATTGGGGCCGGCCGGAGGAGACCCGAGAGGTTTTCCACGCTCGGCTGCGCGGCACCTTGCCGCTGAACAGTCACGCCGACGGCGCCGATGTCGACGGATCCTGGTTGCGGACAGGTGATCTGGGTTTCTACCTCGACGGTGAGTTGTACGTCACGGGTCGTCTCGCCGACGTCATCACGATCAGTGGGCAGAACCACTATCCGCAGCACATCGAGACGACGGCCGCCGACGCGTCACCACTGGTGCGGCGCGGCTACGTGACGGCTTTCACCGTGCCGGGCGAGGATGGCGAACAGCTCGTGATCATCGCCGAACGTGCCTCGGGCACGGCGCGCCACGATCCCCGGCCCGCGATCGAGTCGGTCCATGCGCTCGTTTCGGAGCGTCATGGCGTGACCGTCGCCGAGGTCCGGTTGCTGCCCGCCGGCGGCATCCCGCGCACCACCAGCGGGAAGCTGGCGCGCCGCGCCTGCAGAGCCGCCTATCTGGACGGTTCGCTGTAAGCACCGGGCGCCACGCGGTCGGTTATGAATCAGATCATATTCGAGTGCGTTGACCCACGCCCATGCAGCTCGTGCTCGTCGGATATGGGCGGTTCTTGACTCCTCGATATGAACACGATCATAATTCGGGTCAATCGATCCGCCCGTCAGGAGTCGCCCCATGCCGCCCGACACTCGCCAGTCGATGGTGTTCGCCGCCGTCGAACTGCTGCGTGAGCGGGGCGTCGACGGTGTCACGCTCGACGATGTGCTGAGCCGCAGCGGCGCGCCGCGAGGCTCCATCTACCATCACTTTCCCGGCGGGCGCGCTCAGATCATCGACGAGGCCGCGCAGCTCAGCGGTGATGCCATCTCTCGGCTGATCTCCAGGGCGGCACCGGACGGACCGGCGGCCGTCGTCGATGCCATGACCGGATTCTGGCGGAAGCTGCTGCGCCAGAACAACTTTGCGGTCGGCTGCCCGGTGGTGTCCATCGCCGTCAGCGCGGCACCGGGTTCGGCGCTGGCGCAGCACGCCAATCAGATCTTCCGCACCTGGCACCAGCTGGTCACCGACTGTCTGGTGGCCGACGGCGTCGGCACCGCGGTTGCCCGCCGACTGGCCACCATGTCGCTCGGTGCCATCGAAGGTGCCATCACCATGTGCCGGGCCACATCGAGCCTGCAGCCGCTCGATGATGTCAACGCCGAACTGAAGTTGCTGCTGGCAGCCCGGACGCTCTTTGCCGCAGGCGCACCTACCCCGAAGGGAAGTTGAGACCATGGAATGGACCGGTGCGGTGTATGCCGACGCCCCGACCGTCGAGGTGTCGACGTGGATCGACGCGCCCGTGGCACGGGTCTGGGAAGTGGCGTCGGACATCACGGTGATGCCCGAGTGCAGCCCCGAGCTGCAGCGGGTCGAATGGCTCGGGGACTGTGACGCACCGCGTGTGGGAGCCCGTTTCGTCGGCCACAACAGCCATCCCGCGCTCGGGGAGTGGTCGACGGAGTGCGAGATCGTCGAGTATGAACCACAACATGTGATGGCCTGGGCCATCGGCGATGCCGGCAACCCGACCGCAACGTGGCGCCTGAGCCTGCACCCCGAGGGCACCGGGACCCGGTTGGCGGAATGGGCCCAGATGGGCCCCGCACCGTCGGGGTTGTCACTGGCGATCGCCCGGATGCCCGACAAGGAGCAGAAGATCGTCTTCAACCGGCTCCGCGAATTCGAGTCCGGGATGCAGTGCGCACTGGCGTACATCAAGCAGCGGGCCGAGAGCTGATGCGCGCAGCGACGACGGTCGAGGCTGCGAGCCTCGGAAACTGGAATTATCAAAGGCTTTTCGTCTCCGAGGCCGAGAAGTTGGGCCTGGACATCTGTTGGGTCGCCGAGGCGTGGGGATCCGACGCGCCGTCGGCACTCGGGTACTACGCCGCGTGCACGGAACGGATGTTGTTGGGCTCGGGCATCATTCAGCTCGGCACCCGGACGCCGGTGGCCATCGCCCAGGCCGCGATCACGCTGTCGAATCTGTCGGGCGGGCGCTTCCTGCTGGGCCTCGGCGCATCGGGACCCCAGGTCATCGAGGGACTGCACGGCGTACCGTTCGCCAAGCCGCTGGGCCGGATGCGGGAGACCATCGACATCATCCGGCAAGCGATCGGGGGCGAGCGGGTCACGTTCAGCGGCAGCCAGTTCCAGATTCCGCTGCCGGGCGGTGACGTGAAGCCGATGCGCCTGTCGATGCGGGCGGAGCACGAAATCCCGCTCTACATAGCGAGTCTCACACCCGCCATGCTGCGGCTCACCGGCGAGGTCGCCGACGGCTGGCTCGGCACCAGCTTCGTCCCCGAAGGTGCCGACGACGCCTACTTCGCCCACCTCGACGACGGTCTCGGGCGCTCGGGCCGTGCGCGTGCCGATCTCGACATCTGCCAGGGCGCCGAGGTGTCGTTCGCCCGCGACGAGGCTCATCTCAACACACTGATCGACGCCCGGAAGTCCGAGCTGGCGTTCAGCCTCGGTGGGATGGGTTCGACCTCGACCAATTTCTACAACCAGGCGTACAGCCGGCAGGGCTGGGCCGAGGTCGCGGCGGCGGTCCGGGAACGCTGGCAATCCGGTGACCGTGATGGTGCGGCGGCACTGATCACCGACGAAATGATCCTGGCCACCACGTTGATCGGCACCGCGGACATGGTGCGCGATCGCCTTCAGGTGTGGTGCGATGCCGGCGTCGACACCGTCCGGATTTACCCTGCGGGCGACACTCTCGAGGAACGCTTCACCACGCTCGGTGCTGCCATCGACATGGTGCATTCGATCGAGCGGTGATCCGGCAGGCCTGACGGCGGCAGGCACATCATAGGGAGTTCCCTTATTTGCCGGGCCGTGACGCGGACGTAGCGTCGAACCGTGGTTCGAGCTGGCCAGCGCACCGCGATTTGTCTGCCATGTTCCAGCGCCCGAGGAGATGTCATGCCCAGTCGGAGGCGAAATCTGAGACGCATCGTCACGCCGATTCTGGTCGCGTGTCTGTGTACGTTCGGTCTGATGCTGCCGCCATCGGCCAGCGCCGATCAGTTGTCGAACGGGCTCACCGCGACCTGTACGCCGGACAGCGACGTCCACGTCACGTGCATCATCGGCGGATGCGCTCGCGTGCACGGTGACTACGTCATCGACGCGGTACACATCATGTGGAACGGCATCCAGTCCGAATACGAATTCAAATGCATCAACGGCGCCACCGCACGGTGGGGACATGACAACGGCGGCAAGGCTTTCAAGATCGGCGTCCAGGGCTGCCGCAAGAAAGATTTCGAAGGCGACTGGTGCGGGCCGTGGGCGGACTACAACTACACCCCGCCCGCCAAGCCGCAGGAGGCGCCGGTGAAATGTCCGGCGGGATCGAAGACTGAGACGGTGCCTGCAGGACAACAGTGTGAGGCAGCACCCTTGGCGGACATCAAATGCCCGGACGGGTCGCCGACCCCGACGGTGCATGCCGGCCAACAGTGCGCGCCGATTCCTGAGGTGACCAACGCGATTCAGGCGTCGTTCGGCGCTCCGGGTGCGACGAGCATTGCCTTCAATGTCTCGAACACGTCGAATCTCGCGGCCACGTGCAACTATGTCGCCACCACGAACTCGGTGAATCCGTTGGTGCCGCGCAAGACCACCCGCCAGTTCAACGTCCCTGCCAACGGGAACCACACCGAGAACTTCAGCGGTGCACCGACTCTCTCCACCTACAACGTCGTGCTGTCCTGCCATGACGCCAGTGGTAAGCAGAAGTCGGAGATGGGCCACGTCGAGACGTCGGTGACGTGGTGACCTGACCCAACTCGGGGGCGTCCTGCCACGGTCGGCAATGGTGCCGGGCCGTGGCAGGGCGGCGTCCGCTTACGTGTAGGCGACGTGGACGTTGTGGATGTGACCCTCGAACGGGAAGGGTGCGCGTTCGCGGTAGTCCATCGATACCGGCGACCCCAGGCAGGTGCCGATGTCGAGGCAGTCGTTCGCGGTGAACAGCAGCGGCGCGCTGATCGGAACCTGTCCGGTGGCCACCGTCTCACCGTCGACGGCGACGGTGATGTCCAGCGGACCGCCGGGGCGTGGCTCGGCGTACCGGGTGGTCACCGTGATGGTGTGACGGCCGGGCGCGATGACGGACTCGGACTGAATCTTGGTGCGCTGCAGGATGAACAGGTTGTACTCATAGCGGATGTGGCCGTCCTCGAGGTAGCAGGTCAGGCCACCTGCGCCGCTGCCCAGTGCGTAGAGCACTCCGGACGCGTTCTCCGGGACCTCGGCGTCGATGGTCACCACATTGTTCTTGTTGCCCAGAGCCGGGGCGCAGAACTCGGGCATGCGGATCATGTCGCCGGAGAACTGCCATTCCCGGAACGGCGGTGCGATCCGCAATTCCGGGTGGTAGACGGGAACCCACAGCCCGCCACCGATGGGCAGCACGGCGTTGCGGGCCGCTTCGATCGCGAACATCTCCCGCATTTGCGCGAGCTTCTCCGGCTGCTGCTCGACGAGATCATTGGCCTGCGACCAGTCTTCGTCCAGGTTGTAGAGCTCCCAGACGTCCAGATCGGGTGTCCACGTCGCGATGCCCGGCGGCTGTCCCGGCACCCACGGCAACCGCGGCCCACGCGCCGACGCGATCCAGCCGTCGTGATAGATCGCGCGGCTGCCCATGATCTCGAAATACTGGGTCTTCTTGCCGCCCGGCGCATTCCGGTCCACCAGCGTTCGCGCGAAGCTGGCGCCGGCCAGCGGCATCTGTGGTTCCCCGTAGACCGAGCGTGGCGGCTCGATGCCCACCAGCTCGTAGATCGTCGGCACGATGTCGTTGCAGTGCAGGAAGTTCTCCCGGGGCACGGTGTCGGCCGCGATCTTCGCGGGCCAGCGCACCGCCAGCGGATTCCGGGTGCCGCCCAGATGCGACGCCAACAGCTTCATGCCCTTGTACGGCGTGCTGCCTGCCCAGGCCCAACCCGCGTGGTACTGATTGTCGACCAGGGGAGAGCCCAGGACATCCAGGCCGCCGAGCTCCTCGAGAGCGTCGATGTGCTGGCGGACGGTCGTCGGAATTCCGTTTTGCGCCAACAACTCCGAGATGGTGCCGTTCTGGCCTTCGCCAGAGGAGCCGTTGTCACCCCAGATGTACAGGAGCAGCGTGTTGTCGCCGTAGCCGAGGGCGTCGAGTTCGTCGGTGATCCGGCCGACCTGCACGTCGACGTGCTCGGCATAGCCGGCGGCGACCTCCATCAGGCGCCGCTGGAACGGCTTCTCGTCCTCGGGGATGTCGTCCCATGCGGGCAGGGTCTCATCGCGTTCGGTGAGTTCACAGTCCTGGGGGATCCAGCCCTTGTCCTTGGCGCGCTCGAACACCCGCTGCCGGTAGGCATCCCAGCCGTCGTCGAACTTACCCGCGTACTTGTCGGCCCATTCCTTCATGATGTGGTGCGGCCCGTGCAGGCAGCCGCTGGCCCAGTACATGAAGAACGGCTTGTCGGCGTTGAAGGCCTTGTGCCGGCGCAGCCACGAGATGGCGTCGTCGGCCAGATCCTCGGACAGGTGGTAGCCCTCTTCGGCCGTCTTCGGAGGCGCCACCACCGTGGTATTGCGGACCAGGTTGGGCTCGTACTGGGACGCCTCGCCGGCGAGGAAGCCGTAGAAGTATTCGAAACCCAAACCGGTGGGCCAGTTTTCGAACGGGCCCGCCGCGGTGGTCTCCTCGGCAGGCGTGTTGTGCCACTTGCCGAATGCCGACGTGGCGTAGCCGTATTGCTTGAGCACCTCGGCGACCGTCGCGCTGGATCGCGGAATCTTGCCCGCGTACCCGTCCCAGTCGTTGGCGAGTTCGGCGATCTGCCCGTTACCGATCTCGTGATGGTTACGGCCGGTCAGCAGCGACGCCCGTGTCGGCGAGCACATGGCCGTGGTGTGAAACCTGTTGTAGGAGACGCCTTCCGCGCACACGCGGTCGAGGGTCGAGGTGGTCACCTCACCGCCCAATGCGGACGGCAGACCCGGACCCGCGTCGTCGATGAGGACTATGATGAACCATCCCGCGTTTGATGCGCACCTCCTTCCTTGGGAAGGTGCATGTCATGCCGAGCAAGTACGACCCGGAG
>NZ_JBJIAL010000035.1:0-54170 GCF_045310895.1 Mycobacterium sp. SMC-18 | reverse complement strand
AAGGACCCTAACACCGGCTACGCTGCCAGTAGCCGCGTAACCACAAATCCCGTGTCCACTACATGGGGGCAAGGCCCGTTGGCCCGGCCGCCGAGTCCGTATCGCGCCACCAGCGGCGCGACCCGCTTGCGCAGCTGTTCGCGGTACTCCGGGCCGAGATACGCGCCGCGCCCATACAATTCGCGATATCTGGGCAGCAGGTCCGGATACGTCGAGCCCAGCCACGCCAGGAACCAGCCACGGGTCGCGCCGCGCAGATGCAGCCCGAAGACCGTCACGCTCGTGGCACCGGCCGCCGCGATCCGCGACAGCAGCGCCTCCAGATGTGCTTCCGAGTCGGTCAGGTACGGCAACACGGGCGCGACCATCACATGGCAGTCGAGCCCGGCCTGCGTGATGGCCGAGATGAGCTCCAAACGCGCGGCGGGCGTCGGGGTCCCGGGTTCGACCGACCGATGCAGGTCCGGGTCCAGCATCGCCAGTGACACCGCGACACTGACCCCGACCCGGGCACCCGCGTCGACGATCAGCGGCAGGTCGCGGCGCAGCAACGTGCCCTTGGTCAGGATCGAGAACGGTGTCCCCGAATCCGTCAGTGCCGCGATGATTCCCGGCATCAGTGCGTACCGGCCCTCGGCCCGCTGATAGGGATCGGTATTGGTGCCAAGCGCGACCGCGTCGCGCGTCCACGAGCGCCGAAAGAGCTCCCGCCGCAACACTTCCGCGACGTTCGTCTTCACCACGAGTTCACGGTCGAAATCATTTCCGGAGTCGAAGTCCAGATACTCGTGCGTGGGGCGGGCGAAACAGTATCGGCACGCGTGCGAACATCCGCGGTAGGCGTTGACGGTGTACCGGAACGGCAGATTCGACGCCTCGGGCACCTTGTTCAGCGCCGACTTGCACAGCACCTCGTGGAACGTGATGCCGTCGAACTTGGGAACCCGGACACTGCGGACCAGCCCCAGCCGTTCAAGTCCCGGTAGGGCCCCGTCGGCCTCGGCCCGCGCCACCGCTTGTCCGTCCCACCGCACACTTAATTCGAACAATTGTTCGACGTGTTGTCAAGTCTCGCCGGGCCCGTCGATGAGCAACAGATGGTCGATCGAGGTGACGGTCTCGGGGGCCAGCCCCTCGCGGATCACGGCTTCCAACAAGCGGGCCGCGACGGTCCGCAGCTTCAACTGGGTGGCCTGCGAACGCCATTTCAGAATCTCGAAAGCGCGGTCTGCGTCGATACCGTAGGCGGCCATCAGAATGCCCTTGGCCTGGTCGATCACGGCGCGCGATTCCACCACCGAGGCCATGGCCACGGAGAGGTCGGACTGGATGCCGGCGGTGACGTCGATGTAGTAGCCGTGGGTGCCGGTGATCTCGCCGTCCTCGTCGGTCATCCGGTCACTGACGACCACGACCCAATGGATTTTTCCAGCAGAATCGACGATTCGGTGCCGGCTGCTGAACAACCCACCGGTCTGCACGCGCTCGAGAATCTCGGCGACCTTGGCGCGGTCGTCCGGATGCTTGTGACTCAGCAGCAACTCGGTGGTGGGCTCGACCTCCCCCAACGCATAACCGTGCATGCGGGCCACCGCTTCGGACCACACCCAGCGCTGCTCGGCGACATGGAACTGAAAGCTACCGACATGTTGCGCAGCGCCGCCGCCGAACACGGCAGCGACGTCCCAGGATTCGGAATCGGCGATTTCGCCGTCGGTTTCACTCATGTCGTTGTGGGTGGCAGGTAGCCATAGCCATCGTAACGCGCTACCGGGATTCTCCGTCCGGCTTGCCGGGTACGAGGCCGAGATGACGCATATCGGTTATTTCCTCTCCTGTGAACAGTTCGATCCCCATGACCTGATCGCTCAGGCCAGACGAGCCGAGGAAGCCGGTTTCCACGCGCTGTGGGTTTCTGATCACTTCCATCCGTGGAACGACGAACAGGGCCAGAGTCCGTTCGTCTGGGGCGTTCTCGGCGCGCTGTCCGAGGTGACGGCACTGCCGGTGACCACCGCGGTCACCTGCCCGACGTTCCGGATGCACCCCGCGATCATCGCGCAGGCCGCCGCCACGGCCGCCGTTCAGCTGCGCGGTGGTTTCCGGCTGGGTGTCGGCAGCGGAGAGGCGCTCAATGAGCACATCCTGGGCGACCCCTGGCCGTCGGCCGGAGAACGGCTGGACCGGCTCGCGGAAGCGGTGTCGCTCATCCGGGCGCTGCACCGAGGGGAAGAACTGAACCACGACGGCCGCTACTACCGGGTCCAGGACGCCCGCATCTACACCCTGCCGGATCACCGCATACCGATCTACGTATGGGGGTTCGGCCCGCAGGCGACCCGACTGGCCGGGCGGATCGGCGACGGCTACTGCATCACCATGCCCGACGCCGACCGGGTCGCGCTCTTCCGGGAGGCCGGCGGCGGCCGCAAGCCCGTGCAGGCCGGCATGAAGGTCTGTTGGGACCTGGACCCCGAATTCGCGGCGGACACGGCGCAGCGCTTGTGGGCCACCGAGCAACTACGCGGCCAGCTCAACCAGATACTGCCCCGGCCAACGGATTTCGCGTCCGCTGCGAGTCTGGTGACGCGCGAAGCGGTGACGGATGCCATCGTGTGCGGGCCCGACATCGACGCCCACGTCCAGCAGGTGCGCAAGTACGTGGATGCCGGCGTCGACGAGATCTATGTCCAGCAGATCGGCCCGGACATGGACGGCTTCTTCGACGCCTGGGAGCGCGACGTCCTCCCGGAGTTCCAGACCTCGGCCTACGCCTGAGCCGCCGCCTGGCGCTCGGTGTGCGCACCGCCGCTGGCGAGCTCGCCGCCGGCCGATTCCAGATGGGCACGTACGAACCACTGGAACTTCTCCAGTTCGGCGACCTGACCGATCAGCATGTCCTGGGTGACCAGATCGAGCTCGTCGAGTTCTTGGATGGCCTTGCGCGCGTCCCTGATGACGCCGTCGTAGACCAGATCCAGCGCGGCGAGGTGCGACTGCGCGGTATCGCGGCCGATCGAGTAGTCGTCCCACGTGCGGTATTTGAGAATCGCCCCCGGCGTACCGTCCGGCGATGCGCCAAGCGCCGCCAGCCGCTCTGCGGTCTGGTCCGCGTATCCACGCACCAGCTCGACCTGCGGATCGATCATCTCGTGCACGCCGATGAAATTGGGGCCCACGACATTCCAATGCACGTGCTTCAGGGTGAGGTGCAGGTCGTTGTACGTGCTCAGCTGGATCTGGAGCAGCACCCGGATCCGGCTGCTCTGCTCTTCGGAAAGGCCTGGAATGGTGAATTCGCTCATGGCCTGCCTCTACCCCTACGGCATCCGGGACAAACACCGTTTCGTACCGGCGACACCCGGGTACCGCCCCGGGGTGACCGCTGTCGAAGTGCCGTTGACGCCTGGGCGGCCGTTTCCGGCGCGCCGAAAGCGTTTGGGCGCCGTCCTGTACGGACTCGTCAGCACGACCGACCACAAGTTGATCGGCCAGATGTACCTGGCGGTGTCGTTCGCCTTCTTCTTCAGCGCCGGGATCATGGCGTTGCTGATGCGCACCGAGCTCGCCATGCCCGGCCTGCAGTTCCTGTCCAACGAGCAGTACAACCAGCTGTTCACCGTGCACGGCACCTTGATGTTGCTGTTGTACGCGACGCCCGTCGTGTTCGGTTTCGCGAATCTGGTGCTCCCCCTGCAGATCGGCGCACCCGACGTCGCCTTCCCGCGGCTCAACGCGCTGTCGTTCTGGCTGTTCCTGTTCGGCGGGCTGCTGGTGCTGGCCGGATTCGTGGTTCCCGGCGGCGCAGCGGACTTCGGGTGGACGGCCTATACCCCGCTGTCCGACGCGGTCCACTCGCCAGGCTCCGGCGGGGACCTGTGGGCGGTGGGCCTGATCGTGTCGGGCCTCGGCACCATCCTCGGTGCGGTGAACATGATCACGACCGTGGTCTGCATGCGCTGCCCCGGGATGACCATGTTCCGCATGCCCATCTTCACGTGGAACATCCTCGCCACCGGCGTGCTGATACTCCTGGCCTTCCCGATCCTGACCGCGGCCCTGTTCGGTCTGCTGGCGCAGCGTCGTCTGGGGGCACACGTCTACGACGCCGCCAACGGCGGCGCGATCCTGTGGCAACACCTGTTCTGGTTCTTCGGCCACCCCGAGGTGTACATCGTCGCGCTGCCGTTCTTCGGCATCGTCACCGAGATCATCCCGGTGTTCTCCCGCAAGCCGATATTCGGTTACACCACACTAGTTTACGCGACGTGGGGCATCACGGTGCTGTCGGTCGCGGTGTGGGCGCACCACATGTTCGCCACCGGCGCCGTGCTGCTGCCGTTCTTCTCGTTCATGACGTTCCTGATCGCGGTTCCCACCGGCATCAAATTCTGGAATTGGATCGGCACCATGTGGAAGGGTCAGTTGACCTTCGAGACGCCCATGCTGTTCTCGGTCGGCTTCCTCGTCACCTTCCTGTTGGGCGGACTCTCGGGTGTACTGCTGGCCAGTCCGCCGCTGGACTTCCACGTCACCGATTCGTATTTCGTTGTGGCGCACTTCCATTACGTGCTCTTCGGCACCATCGTGTTCGCCACCTACGCCGGCATCTACTTCTGGTTCCCGAAGATGTGCGGACGGCTGCTCGACGAGCGCCTGGGCAAGCTGCACTTCTGGCTGACCTTCATCGGCTTCCACACCACGTTCCTGGTGCAGCACTGGCTGGGCGACCAGGGCATGCCGCGGCGCTACGCGGACTACCTGCCGGGCGACGGTTTCGACGCCCTCAACCTGGTCTCCACCATCGGGTCGTTCATCCTTGCGCTGTCTGTGCTCCCGTTCGTCTGGAACGTGTTCAAGAGCTGGCGCTACGGCGAGCCCGTCGTCGTCGACGACCCGTGGGGCCACGGCAACTCCCTGGAGTGGGCCACCACCTGCCCGCCACCCCGGCACAACTTCACCGAACTGCCCCGAATCCGTTCGGAGCGAACGGCTTTCGAGCTGCACTACCCGCACATGACCGAACGGATGCGCACCGAGTCTCATGTGGGCCGTTGACCATCAGTGGTGCAGGCGGTCGTGCAATTTCTCTTGTTCGGCGGTGTCCCGGCGTTCGGCGTCGATGACGTCGTCGCGGGCTGTCGACGAGGTGACGATGAGTTCATCGAGCTTGAGCAGTATCGCGCCGGTCTGACGGTTGGTGGTGTGCTGAATGACGAAGAGCATCACCAGGGCAACCAGCGCGTTGGTGGCATAGACGGCGGTTTGCCACCAGGGCGGGAAGCGTGTAGCGATGCCGGCCAGCAGGGCTGCGGCGACCGCCACGAAAACAGCGACGCTGATGCGCAGCGAACCGGCCCAACCGATGATGGCGTCCATCGCCCGGGCACCCGGTTTGACGGCGTTCATGGTCAGCCGGTGCTTTCCCGTTCTTCGAGTCCGACGGCCTCCCGCAGTTCTTTCTCGTCGTCGCGGATGCCGTCGTTCTCATCGCCCTGGTGGTGCATCAAATCTGCCAGTGCGTCGGCGATGGCGTTGAGTTTGTGCTGAATCGCGTCATCGGAACGCCTCTGGGTGTTCTGCAGCAGAGCGACCAACAGGAACGTGATGATCGTCGTGATCGTGTTGATGACCAGCTGCCAGGTATCGACGGTCATGAGGGCGAAAGTCGGCGCCCACACGATCACCAGCAGCACGCACGCCAGGAAGAACCAGGCCCGGGAAACGATTTCGGCCGTGGTGGTGGCGAACCGGTCGAACATGGACACTTTGTCGGACACGCCGGACGGCATCACGTCCGGGTCGGGATTTTCGGAGACGGTCATGACGCGTCCTTTCGTGGTGCAGCCCTGTTTACCCGGGACGTGCCCTCGGCAAACGGCACCGGCTGCATCAGGAACTCCACCAACACGTCTGACATCGCACCGATGCCATCGCGCGGCACCACCTCGTACCCGTGAGTGCTCAGCGTGGGCAGGCACAGCAACCCGGCCGCGGCCGTGTGCCCGTTCGACTTGGCATGCGACGCATCGGATTCGAACGCGCCCAGGACCGCCGGCTGCGGATCGGTGCCCAACTCGGTCGCCACGTCCACCAGCCGGTCCGCGACGCCCTTGTCGTAGACGCACTGCGCGTCGCTGTAGCCGACGATGGGCCCACCTGTGACGGTGGTGCCGTACTCGGCTTCGGTCGGGCCGACCTCGAGTGCCAGGGTCAACTCACCAGGCAGGGCCCGGCTGGCGTACGAGCCACCGAGGCCGCCGACCTCCTCACTGACCGTGCACACGAAATACACGTCCTGGGGCGGTCTTTCCGGCCGTTGGCGCAACTCGCGCGCGGCAGACAGGAGCACCACCAGCAGTGCTCTGTCATCCATGAAATAGGACCCGAGATAGTCGTCGATCTCGACGAGTTCCCGCTTGCTTCGGTGCACGCACACGCGAGTGCCGGGACGGATGCCGGCTTCGGCCAACTGGTCCGGTGTGCGGCCCGTGAACACGTACACATCCGACCAGTTCAGCGCCCGGTCACCACCGTCGGGTTTGGTCTGCCAGATCTGCGGACTTTCCTGGGTGGTGTGTTCGGATCCCACTGTGAGGACACCGCATACGTGTTCCCGGTCACCAAGCATCAGCACGGGTCCGAGGCCGAAGTTCGCGGGGTACATCGTGCCCAGTGGGGTCAGCCGCACCCTGCCGTCCGGCTGAACTCGCTTGACGAGCATCGACAGTTCGTCCATGTGAGCCATCACGCGGATGGGCGAGTGCTCCTCGTCGCGCGCAGGCAGATCTCACGGACGGCGTCCTCCTGGCCACAGGGTCCGTACGCCCACAACAGTTCCTGCAGCAGCTGGATCATCGGACTCAGCGGACGCTCGAGATCACGTCCCGCACACGGTCGAGCATCGCGGCGAACGGTCCGACGATGAGGTTCGCGGCCGGGGACTCCACGCCGGGATGTGGCCGGGTCGGCGCGACTGCCTCCGCGAGTTTGGCGATCTCGCCCATGCGCTCGAGTTCCTGTTGCGACAGCTCGGTTCCGAGCTTGGCGAACTCCTCCGCCTCCTCGTGCTCGGCGTGCGCGATCACGGCGTCGCGGAGTTTCGTCAGCTTGCCGGTGAACTCCTTGCTGTCGACGTCGAGCGACTCCAGTTCGGCGAGTAGCTTTTTCGCCTCGTGCTCCTCTTCCAGCCTGGCATCGACGACCTTCTCGCCACCGGGCAGCTTCTGCTTCGCCCGCGGGTGCACGATCTCCTCCTCGGCGGTTTCGTGCACCGCGAGGAGCCGGCGCAGATCCCGGAACGACCTCGCTCTCTCGTCGCCGGCCAGCACCAGGGTCTCGGTGAACAGTGACTTGATCTGCTCGTGCTGATCAGTGAGGAGATCGATCACATCAGACGGGGATTTGAGGGCGTGTGAAGCCATATTTCCTCCTGTGAGAACGTCAGACGCGCTCGGGCTGTGAGCGCGTCCCTCACCGATTACCCGGTGCGCCGGCGGTCAAACGGGCCAGTGCTGCAGCGACGGGCACCCTGCCGCCCAGCTGGACAGCATGTGATCGGCGAGCCGTCCCTCGATCGCGTCGAAGGCGCGAATACCGAAAACGATGTCCCGTTCCAGGCCGGGCTCGCGCGACACCAGGTCTGCCACGACGTCCTTGCGGACCACTTGTTCATGAACCGCGTCGGCCTCGACGTGTTCCCGATAAAAGTCGACGCAGGGTCGCGGAGCACCAAGCCTCTTGAGGCCCTTTACGATTCGGTGCGATCCCGGCGACGAGGTCAGTTCGGTTGCGGCGAAATGGCCGACGGCCGCGCCGCGCAGGTGGCGGTGCAGACCGAACATCGACATGAGATTCACCGCGGCCAGGGTGCTGCCCATCGCATTGCCGAGGTAGTGCAAATAGTCGCTGCGCAGACCCGCGGCATCGAGCAGATCGGCGAACAGCCGCTGGTGCATGGATGCGTACCCGCCATGGCCGCCGTATTCGTCGTATTCCACCGCCACGAACGCGGCTTTCGCGCGACCGGTCAGCCGCGGAATGATCCACGACTGCGGGTCGGCTTCCTTGAGGTGGTACAGCGACCGATGCACGAAGTACTCCTGCATCTGCGGCCACGTCGCCTGATCTTGGAGATAGACAGACAGACTCGAATCATCGACAGGGTCGGTGTCACAACGAGCCAGCTCGGCTTGCGCCGTGCTGTCCGGGCTGATGGGGCCGACGAGCTCTCTCACGGCGGCCAGGAACCGCTCCTCGATGCGATGCCGGACATCGAGGAGGGCGGGGTTCCATTCCCATTTCTCGTCGGTGCCGGCGAAGCCGCGGTAGTGCAGTTCGTAGCAGACATACAGCGCCAACTGCAGGTCGAGGCCAAAGGGGTCGGCGTTCGCGAGCGGCAACTGTATCCGCGCCAGATACTGCGTGGGCAGGCGCTCGCCCAGCAGTCCGATGACGACACTGGACACGGGACCGCGGGGGTCCGGTAGCAAAGGCTGAACAAGTTCTTCTGTGCACATGAGACCTCCCCGATACCCGCAGACGGGGGCCGCTAAACCCGGGTGTAGACGGCGGCAACACGGGTATGCCAACGACACCATGGATCAGTCTGAGACCCCTGTGCTCGATGCGCTCGTGCGCTACCGCTCGATCGGCCGGTACGGCTTCACCCCTCCCGGCCATCGACAGGGGCGTGGCACCGATGCCCGCGTACTGGATGCTCTGGGCGCACAACCGTTTTGGGATGACGTGCTGGCCAGCGGCGGCTTGGACGACCATCGCAACTCGGGCGGCTACCTGCGGCACGCCGAGGACCTGATGGCCGCTGCGGTGGGCGCCGACATGGCGTGGTTCTCGACGTGCGGCAGTTCGTTGTCCGTGAAGGCCGCCATGATGGCGGTCGCCGGCGGTGACGGCAGTCTGGTGGTGGGCCGCGACAGCCACAAGTCGATCGTCGCGGGCCTGGTGTTCTCCGGGGTCGTCCCGCGCTGGATCAACCCACGCTGGGACGCCGAGAGGCATCTGTCCCACCCGCCGTCGCCGCAGGACTTCGCGGACGGCTGGCGGCGCCACCCCGACGCCGCCGGCGCACTGATCGTCAGCCCGTCCCCGTACGGCACCTGTGCTGACCTCTCAGCGATCGCGGACGTGTGTCACGCGCAGGGCAAGCCGCTGATCGTCGACGAAGCCTGGGGTGCGCACCTGCCGTTCCACGAGGACCTGCCCACGTGGGCGATGGATGCCGGTGCCGACATCTGCGTGGTCAGCGTGCACAAAATGGGTGCCGGGTTCGAGCAGGGCTCGGTGTTTCACGTCCAGGGCGACCTGATAGATGACCGCAGGCTTGCCGCCTGCGCGGACCTGCTGACGACCACCAGTCCCAGCGTGCTCGTGTACGCGGCAATGGACGGCTGGCGACGCCAGATGGTCGAGGACGGGCATCGACTGCTCAGCGCCGCGCTCCGGCTGTCCGACGAGCTACGCCGCGATCTCGAGCACATCGACGGCCTGCATGCTCTCGAGGACGAACTGCTCGGCGTCGAGGCCTCCCACGACCTGGACCGTCTCCAGGTACTGGTCGACGTGTCCGCCGCCGGGTTGTCGGGTTACCAGGCCCAGCAATGGTTACGGAAGCACCACCACATTGACGTCGGGCTGGCAGATCACCGCCGGATCCTGATCACGCTGTCCATGGCCGACGACCCGGAGACCATCCGTCCGCTGGTGCTGGCGCTACGCCGGTTGCCCACGGCGGCTGCGGATTTCGAACCACCCCCGCACGTCCACCTGCCGGCACCCGACGACCTGCAGCTGGAAACGGTCCAGTCACCGCGGGATGCGTTCTTCGGTCCGGTGGAGACGGTGCCTGTCGAGATGGCGGTCGGACGCGTGTCGGCCGAACAGATCACGCCTTACCCGCCGGGGATACCGGCCGTCGTCCCCGGCGAACTGATCAATGCCGAGGTCCTGGATTATCTGCGGACCGGCGCCGCCGCGGGGATGTACCTGCCGGACCCCGCCGATCCCGAGCTCAAATCGGTGCGAGTCACTCGGGTGTAGAACCGCCCTGCGCCGGGCATTAGAACGTCGAGGGCTGATCCCCAGGAGGCATTCCATGAAAGACCCCGTCGACCATGCTCGCACCACCCGGCCGCATGCCGGCGAATCCTTGAAGGACGGCACGAACGCTCCGGGCCTGGTGGCGGTCGGCCTGGCGGTGGCGACCTTGGTCGTGAGCTTGTACTTCTTCGCCGACGGCCGAGCGGACACCGGTGGAGTGGCCCTGGCGATCGCGGCAGTGCTGGCCGTGGGGGGCGGCGCCTGGCTCTACGCGCGGCACCGCCGCATCCGGCGCCGTGAACTCGACTACCTCGAAACGCACCCCGGTGCGCCGCGGACGCCGCCGACGAGCTGACTCAGAAACCCGGGCTCCTCCCGTTGCCCAGGTAGCGCAGACCGGCGGCGGTCACCGTCCGCGAGTCGAGCACGTTCCGGGTGTCGATCACGACAGCGTCAGGTGCATGTTGCGCGATGCGCGGCCAGTCCAGGTCCCCGAACACCGGCCATTCCGTCAGTACGACGAGCGCGTCGGCCCCCTTGGCCGCGGTGTAGACATCGTCGACCGCGGTGACCCCGTTGTCGCGCAATACTTTCGGGTCGATCACCGCCAGCTGCGGATCGTATCCCCGGACCTCCGCGCCCTGCCGGGCCAGCGCTGCCGCGATGGTCAGCGCCGGCGAATCCCGGACGTCGGGGGTACCGGCCTTGAAGGTCAGGCCCAGCGCCGTGATGCGCGCCGATGCGACGGGTTCGGCCATGGCCGCCGACAACGCCCGCACTACCCGCGGGGCCTGCGCCGCGTTGGTGTCGCGCGAGGCGGCCACCTCGCGCAGCGCCACGCCGTGCAGCCGCGACGTATACAACAGCGCCGCACTGTCTTTGGGCAGGCAGGAACCGCCCCAGCCGGGTCCGGGCTGCAGGAACTGCCCACCGATGCGGGCATCGGCGCCCATGCAGCGGGTGACGTCGGCGATGTCCGCGCCGACCTCGGCGCACAGCGCAGCCAGCGAGTTGACGTACGAGAGCTTCACCGCCAGAAAGGCATTGCTGGCGTACTTGGCCAGCTCTGCGCTTTCCGGCGCCATCCGGAGCACCGAATCGGCAGTCGCCCCGTACAGGGCACCGACCCGGTCGGCGGCGGTGTCATCCATGGCGCCGATGAGGACCCGGTCCGGCTCGCGGGCATCGGCCACGGCATGGCTCTCACGCAGGAACTCCGGGTTGGATACCACGTGGATCCCCTTGTCGCGCACCGCGGTGGCGATGTCTCGGGTGGTACCGACCGGCACCGTGGATTTGACCGCGATCACGCTGCCCGGCGACAGGACCTGCCGCAGTTCGGTGACGGCCGACCACACCGCGCTCAGATCGGCGGCGCCGTCGGCACCGCTCGGTGTCGGCACGCACACGAACACCACGTCGCAATCCGACAATGCGCCGAAATCGGCACTGAAGCACAGGGTTCGGTCAGAAAGACCTGAGGTCAGGAGCTCGGCCAGGCCGGGTTCGTCGAGCGTGGCGATACCCTGGCGCAGCTGCGCCACCCGGGCGGTGTCGGTGTCGACGCACACAGTCCGATGTCCCCGCTCGGCCAGGCACACCGCAGTGGTGAGGCCGACGTAGCCCGCACCGACCGTGCCCGCCGTCATACGCGTTCCTTCAGTACGCCTTCTGTCGCCGCGATCACCCGTTCGACGGTGATGAGCAGCAATCCCCGATCTGGCCGGTCGGCGTGCGGGTCGCCCTGATCACCGGCCCACAACACGATGTGGGGGCCGGTGCCGGGCGGTCCCCACCGAGCCGGCGGCGTCGGGCCGAACAGCAGCACCGACGGCGTCCCCGTCGCCGTGGCGATGTGGCCGATGCCGGTGTCCCCACAGATGACCAATCGGCTGTCACTGATCAATGCCACCGTGCCCATGAGCCCGAGGCGGCCGGCCAGCACCGCGCTGTCGGGCAATCCGGCGCCCGCGGCGACCGCTCGGGCCAGGTCGAGTTCAGCGCTCGACCCGGTGATGACGACGCGCTCGCCGGCCCGGTGCAGCGCCGCGGCGACGGCTGCGAAGCGCTCGGCCGGCCATCGCCGGGCCGGCGCCGAGGCCCCGGGATGGATCACCACCGAGCCGGAGCGGTCCGGATATCCACGCGGTCGGCTGATGGCGAGATCGCCTGGGTCACAGGCGATGCCGGCCCATTCCAGCAACCCGCACCAGCGCGCCACGTCGTGCACGTCCTCACGCCACGGTGGTCCCGCGTATTGGGGAAAGGCATCATGCCGGTGAGTCAGCAGCGCTCCCGGGCGTATTGCGGCCAGATCAGCGATGCTCTCCGGGCCGCTGCCGTGCAGATTGACGGCCAGATCGGGCGGGCGGCGCCGCGGGTGCAGCCGCCCGAGCTCCGGTGTCGCGTCGACTTCGTCGACCGCACCGGACAGCAACGCCAGGCAGACATAGGGTTCGGGCGTGGCCAGCACGATCCGTGCATCCGGGTAGGCCCGGCGCAGTCCGCGCAGGGCCGGAAAGCTGGTCAGCAGGTCACCGAGACCGAGCGCACGCAACACCAGGATGTCGCGCGGTGCACCGATGGTGTCGGCCCACCTCACGGCCACGAGGGCTCCGTCGATTGGCACACGACCAACTCCCGAATCTCGCATCCGGCCGGCTGCGACAACGCGAATATCACGGTGTCGGCGACGTGTTCGGGGTCGTTCAGTTTGGCGTCGGGCGGCGGCTTGTACTGCTCGTCGCGGTCGTCGAAGAACGCGGTCCGCATACCGCCGGGGATCAGCGTCGTGACGCCGACCTCTCCGGCCAGCTCGGCGGCGAGCGCACGGCTGAAGCCGATGACGCCGAATTTCGACGCGCAGTACGCCGTGGCGTCGCTGACCGCCTTGAGGCCCAGCGTCGACGCGCAGGTGACGATGCGTCCATGTGCCGCTTTGAGATACGGCAATGCCGACCGCACCGCCGCCGCGGTTCCCAGCAGGTTGACGTGCACGACCCGCTCCCAGTCCTTGACCGGTACGTCCGCCAGCTTGCCGCACGAATCGATGCCGGCCGCGGTGAACAGTCCGTCCACCTGCCCGCCGCACTCGTCCGCCAGCAGGGCCACCGCGGCCTCGACCGCATCGGCGTCGGCAAGGTCCGCGCACTGGAACGGCACCGGCACCGACGGGATGTCGCGATCGATCACCATGGGCCGACCACCCTGCGCGGCAATCCTTTTCACGGTCGCGGCGCCGAGCCCCGAGGACCCGCCGGTGATGATGACGTTACCGATCATGGCTTGTTCCCTTCGTTCACGATCGCGCTGCGGCGATCAGATTGGATGACGAGTAACCGGCGACGGTCGGCAGCAGGACCACCTCACCGCCGTACCGGCGGACGACCTCGGCCTCGGGCAGTGGCGCGTCGGCGTAGTCGCCGCCTTTCACCCACACATCGGGGCGCAGCCGGGCCAGTGCCTGCGCGGGCGAGTCTTCGTCGAACACCAGCACCGCGTCGACGCAGGCCAATGCCGACAGCACGCGGGCGCGGTCGGCCGCTGCCATCACCGGCCGGCCCGCGCCTTTGAGGGCACGCACCGAACGGTCCGAGTTGATCAGGACCACGAGCGCGTCGCCCAACAGCCGGGCCTGGCGCAGCAACCGGACATGGCCGGTGTGCAGCAGGTCGAAGCAACCGCCCGCGGCCACCACCGTCGTCGCACGTGCCCGCAGCCGCTGCCGCACGGTTTCGATGTCACCGGTCAGCGCTTCGAACTCACCGCCGTCATCCGGCACATCGGTCACCGGCGTCGACACCGCGCCGGCGCCACCGGCCGCGACGAACTGCCCGGCCACACCGACCGCGGTGGTGACGGCCGAGCGCACGTCCTGCCCGTTACCCAGTTCAGTTGCCACCGACACCGCGAACCGGTCGCCGGCACCACAGGAATCACCTCCGGACACCCGGCCGACGAGCGATGGAATCTGCACGGTGCCAAGTGGTTCCGTATCGAGTACCGCACCTTGTGCGCCACACGTGACGCAGACCGCGGCGGCCTGCCAGTCCTTGCGCAGGGACGCCGCCGAGCGGCCGACCGCTTCGGCCTGGTTGGGCGTGACCAGTCGGCACCCGCGAACCGGGTCGCTTCCCCGGGGATGCGGATCCCACACGACCGGCACCCGCTGTGCCGCCGCCGACAACAGCGCCCGCAGCCCGGGATGCGCGGTGACGCCGCGCCCGTAATCGGCCACGCAGATCACCGCGGCATGCGCGATCGCATCCGCTGCCTCGGCGGGAACCTCGTCAGGAGCGGCGGTACCCGAACCCCGGTCGATCCGCAGCACGCACTGGCCGCGGGCCCGCACCCGGGTCTTGCATACGGTGCCGCCGAGCATCGGCAGCGGCACCACCCGGACACCCGCGCTGGACAACAGCCCGGTCAGCTGACGACCGTCGCGGTCGTCGGCGACAGCGGTCACCAACGTCACGTCGTCGGCCGACCGGGCGGCCAGCAGCGCCGCGAGACCGGCGCCACCGGGACGATGCCAGACCCGCTCGGTGTCGATCACGGGCACCGGGGCGTCCGGACTCAGCCGCTCGGCCGCCCCGTCGATATCGACGTCCAGCAGTGAATCGCCGACGATCACAATCGAATCAGCCACGCGGCACCACCTGGAGCCGCTCGTCGACCTCGATGCACAGCGCGTGAACCAGGAACAGATGCAGTTCCTGGACGGTGGCCGTCGAGGGCGCCTCCACGCAGATGGCGTCTTCGCAGATGGCGGCCAACGGATTCGGCGCCGGGCCGGTCAGGGCCCAGGTGGTCATCCCGATCTCGTGGGCTGCCTTCACCGCCGCCAGGACGTTGGGACTCGAACCGCTGGTGGACAAGGCGACCAGCACATCTCCCGGTCGGCCGTGCGCACGTACCCCGCGGGCGAACATCTCCTCGACCCCGTAGTCGTTGACGATCGCGGTGAGTGCGGACGTATCCGCGTGTAAGGCGATGGCCGACAACGGGTTCCGCTCGTCACGGAAGCGGCCCACCAACTCGGCGGTGAGATGCTGGGCCTCGGCCGCGCTACCACCGTTGCCGCAGGCGAGCAGCCGCCCTCCGCCGTCGAGCAGGTCCGCGAGTCGGCAGCCCCATCGGCTCAACCGTGGCGCCTCGATGCCGATCCGGTCAACGGCCTGCGCCAACGCCGAGATGTGCGCTGTGATCATGGCATTCTCCCAACTGAGTGACTGCCGCCAGCACCTCCGCGTCGGAGATGCCGTCCAGGCAGGGATGGCCGCGCACCGGGCACGTGCGGGCCCGGGTGCCCCGGCACGGTGCGGACTGATCACCGAGCCGAATGACGTTGCGCGTGTATGGACTCCATTGACTGGCGGGGACCACGGGGGCGAACAGCGACACCACTGGCGCACCGACCGCCGCGGCCAGGTGCGCGGGTCCGGTATTGGGTACGACGACCGCGTTGGCGTGCCGGAACACCGCGGACAATTCGCCGAGAGTGGTCCGGCCGCCCAAATCCAGTGCCGCCGTTCCCGCGACCTGCGCGGTGAGCCGACGTTCGCCCGGACTCCCGGTGACCAGTACGCGATGCCCCGCGCCCACCAGGGCCCGCACCATCGCCGCGCTGCGCGCCGCGCTGGGCCGGCGGGCCGGAACCGCCGCACCCGGGTGGAACACCACGTATCCCCCGCCACCGAGTTCACCCTCCAGCTGCTCCGGCAGCTCCCGGTGTCGCACCCGCAGCGCGCCGTCGTCGCTGTCGGGTAGCTGACAGCCACCGGCACATACCAGCGAAAGGGCCCGCAACGGCTCGGGAACGTCGGGCGTCACATGGTGACGGAGATCGAGCAGGGTCCCGGGATAGTCGTCGCAGATGGCGCCGATCCAGGGCACCTCCGCCATCCGGCACAGCAGTGCCAGCGGCAGCGGCGACTGGTGGAACGAGGTGGAGATGTACACCCGCTGCGGCGCGATGGCCCGCAGCGCCGCGATCAGCCGGAAGGCGTGCTCGCTCGTGAGATCCGGTGAGTCGAAGTCGACCCACGGTGCCTGCCACTCGACGATGTCGTCAACTCCGGGGAGCAGCTCGGCGGCGGCGCGGCCGCGGGGACCCACCAGCATGGTCACATTGCTGTGGGCGGCGACGGCGCGGACGGCCGGCCCGGTGATCAACACATCGCCCGCGCTGTCCAGCCTGGCGAACACCGTCGTGCTCATCGGCACTCCCGCAGTACGAGATTGACCGCGTCGGTGAGCGTCGACGCCACTCGCGCTCGGCGGCAAGCAGATTCGATCTCCTGCGGCAACGTGCGGGCCGTGGGGACCAAGATGGCCTCGGCGTCCGCGGCCAGCGCTGCGTCGACATCGCTGCCGGTGTCCCCGATCAGGACGCAGCGCGACGCGGGTACACCGAGCGCTTCGGCGGCTGCGTGCACCATGCCGGGCGACGGTTTGCGGCAGAAGCAGCCGTCGTCGGAGGCGTGCGGGCACACCTGCCAGGAATCGAACGGCCCCAACAGCGAATTGACCATCGCGTTGACGCTCTCCAGCTGATCCGGACTGATCAGTCCGCTGGCGACACCGGACTGATTGGTCACGACGCCGAGCAGCAGTCCCTGTTCGCGCAGCCGATTCAGCGCCATCGCGGCGCCGGGCACCGGCACCACCCCGGCCGGGTCGTTGAGGTAAGGGCCGTCCTCGATGATGGTGTCGTCGCGGTCGAACAGCACTGCCAGCGGCGGCTCCTTGCGGGCACGGCAGAACATCCACGTGCCGCGGAGCCGGTGGCGCACCGCCACCGGCGGAATGACGACGCTGGTGATCAGCAGGCGGGCCGCCCAGAACAGCCCGCGCGGCCCGGAAAGGTAACGGCGCAGCCAGAATTCGGTGGTCAGCGCGGCCCAGACCGCAGCACCCACCCGCACCGGCTGGCGGCGCCGGGCCAGGACGCCCAGCACGGTGGTCAGGGCAGCCGCCGTGGTGACGGTGTGCGCTGCGATACGGCCACGGCCCTCCCCGATCGCGGTTCTCCAGCCGCGACCATGTTTGCGGCGCATCAACGCGTCGTCGGTGTTGCCGACCTGTGCGCGGACCGCACTCAGCATGGTCGACTGAGCCACCGGGTGGATGGATCGTCTTGTGCCCCAGTCGATCCTGCCGCCGGCCCGGGTGATGCGCAGCGCCAGGTCGGAGTCTTCGCGGTAGGCCCGCGGAAACCGCTCGTCGAATCCGCCGACCTGGACCAGAGCCGAGCGGCGATAGGCCAGGTCCGCGGTGATCCACTGGGCGCCCGCCAATCTCTCGGTGCGGCGCTCGTCGTCGGTGAGCCGGCGCTGCGTCGGCACCGGAACCGCGATCCGCCCCTGAGAGCCGACGGCACCATCGGCGTCGGCGGCCGCCAGGTCACCCTTCAACGCGGCCAGCCACCCGTCGGCGGGCACCACATCGTCATCGAGAAAACAGATCCACCGCGCCGTCGCACTGCGCCAACCGACGTTGCGCGCGGCCGCTGGACCGCGTCCGCCGCTGCGCAGCACCGTGAGCGGCACCCTCGACACCGGCAGCAGCAGTGCCGGCACGGAACTGGGGCGATCGTCGACGATGATCACCTCCGCCGGGCTGATGCCTGGCGAATCATCCAGTGCGGCAATGAGGTCATGCAGGGATGCTCGGCCAATGGTCGGGATCACGATGGCGGCGTCCAGGTGTGGGTTCATCGCAGCCCCTGTGCGCGGCGCACCACGTAGGGACCGATGACGAGCATGTCGATCGGTGCGCTGCCGAAGCATTCGAGGGCGTCGCGTGGACTGTCGACCATGGGCCGGCCGGCGGTGTTGAAGCTGGTGTTCACCACCACCGGGACTCCGGACAGCTCGGCGAATTGCGCGATGGTCGCGTGCAGCAACGGCTGCGCGGTGGCGTCGACGGTCTGGATTCGCGCGGTACCGTCCACGTGGGTGACGGCGGGGATGCGCGGGCGCCAGTCCGGCGCGACGTCGTGCACGAACAGCATGTAGGGGCTCGGTATCGGGCCACCGCTGAAGATCTCGTCGGCCCGCTCGGCGAGCACCATGGGCGCGACGGGCCGGAACTGCTCGCGGCCCTTCACATCGTTCAGGCGCTCCAGGTTCTCCGAGCGTCGCGGATCGGCGAGCAGGGACCGGCAGCCGAGGGCCCGCGGGCCGTACTCCGACCGTCCCTGGAACCAGCCGATGAGATTGTTGTCGGCAAGCGCTCGGGCGACGGTGCCGGCCAGATCGGCCGGGCGCTCGAACGGAACCGCTGCGGTGGTGAGGGTTTCGGCGATCTGCTCGTCGGACCAGTCCCGGCCGAGGGCCGCCGACGCCATCGGGACGATCGGTTCGCCGGCTTCGGCGGCCAGCGCCAGCGCCGCACCGAGGGCCGTCCCGGCATCACCGGCGGCGGGCTGCACCCACACGCGACGGAACCCGCCGCGGCGGTGGATCTCGGTGTTGGCGACACAATTGAGTGCGACACCGCCGGCCAGGCAGAGGTTCTCGTGATCGGTCGCGTCGCGCAGCCAGTGCACCAGTTCGAGCAGCACGTCTTCGACGACCCGCTGCACGCTGCACGCGAGATCGACCCTGTCGTCCCAATCGGTGCCGAACGACGCCCAGTCGACCGGCCAGGTGCAGAAGCCGCCATCGCCGGTGGCGTATACGGATTCCCGCAGCTGATCGGCGAATCGCGGTTTGCCGTAGGACGACATCGCCATCACCTTGTACTCGTCGGACGACCGCTTGAACCCGAGGTGTTCGGTGAGCTCCTCGTACAGCAGTCCCAATGAATGCGGAAGGTCCTGGGCGGCAAGGATGTCGAGCTTGTGGTCGGTGCAGCTGCCCGCGAGCATCGACGTGCTTTCGCCGCGACCGTCGACGACCAGGACAGCACAATCCGGGTCGGGCGCCGCCAGGGCGCTGGACGCCGCGTGCGCGACATGGTGCCGCACAAACCGCACCTTGGCCGGATCCAGCCTGGGCAGTGCGGTTTTGAGGAAATGTGGGGCACGTTCGGCATACAGCGTGCGGAGGTATTCCCAGTCCCGGTCGAGGCCGCCGCGGTCGGCAGGGATGTCGCGCATCAACCGGGGGTCGTACGAGTATCCGACCGCGTCCAGGTCGGACGGCGCCAGCCCCGCGCGCTCCAGGCACCATCGGGCCGCCTGTACCGGGACCTCCCACGTCGCGAAGGGCACCGCGGACTTGCCGTGCTTGCGACGGCTGAACCGTTCTTCCTCCGCCGCGGCGATGATCTGGCCGTCCACCACGACGGCAGCGGCCGGATCGTGGAAGACCGCATTGATTCCGAGTATTCGCACTGCTAAACCCCCTGCCCGGCAAACCATTTGATGGTCTCCGACAACCCGTCGCGATAGCTGACCCGAGGCCTCCAGCCCAGCAGCGCCATCGCGGTGCTGATGTCCGGACAGCGCCGGTGCGGGTCGTCGGCGTCGGCCGGTTCGAACTCGATGGGCGAGGAACTGCCGGCGAGCTCCCGGATCAGCTCGGCGATCTGCAGGACCGTGAGCTCGTCGGGGTTGCCGATGTTCACCGGTCCGGCACAATCGGATTCGCCGAGCGCGACCAGCGCGTCGACCGTGTCGTCCACATGGCACAGCGACCGCGTCTGCTGACCCGTGCCGTGCACCGTCAAGGGTGTACCCGCCAAGGCTTGCCGGCAAAACGTCGGGACGACACGTCCGTCGTCACCGCGCATGCCGGGTCCATAGGTGTTGAAGATGCGCGCCACACCCACGTCCGCCGAGTACGTCCGCCGATGTGTGAACACCAGCGCCTCCGCGAACCGCTTCGCCTCGTCATACATGCTGCGAGGGCCGATGGGATTGACGTTGCCCCAATAGGATTCGCGTTGTGGATGCTCGAGCGGGTCACCGTAGACCTCGCTCGTCGAGGCCAGCACCAGCCGCGCGCCGGTTTGGGCTGCCAGGCCCAGCGCGTTGGACGTCCCGGCCGAACCGACACGTAGCGTCTGCTCGGGCATCCGTTGGTAGTCGATGGGTGACGCCGGGGACGCAAGGTGGAACACCACGTCCAGTGGCCCGCCCGCGACGCTCGGATCCAGCTTGTCGGCGATGTCGAGCTGGACGAACCGGTAGCCCGGATACTGTGCGGCCAGGCCGATTCCGGCATCACCTGCGGTGCTGAGGTCGTCCACGCACGTCACCTCGTAGCCGTCGCTGAGCAGTCGCCGGCAGAGATGCGTGCCGAGGAAGCCGGCGCCTCCGGTCACGAGTGCGCGTCGTCGATCAGCCATGAGCGTTTGCCGTTCTGCTGGGCGGGTAGTGGGAGCCGTTGTGAACCAGGGCACCGAAGAAAAACTCACGTTCGTGATCGCGACACGTGATCGCGAGAGCGAACTGGCTGCCGTCGTCGAGCGACTGCTGCAGACGACGGGCTGTCCGATCATCGTGGTCGACAACCATTCTCGTGACGGTTCGGTTGCCCGAATGCGTCAGCTCGAGCAGACCACCGACCGGCTCCGTGTGCTTCCGCTCGGCTCGAACCTCGGTGCCGTGGCCCGAAATATCGGCGTCGCCGCCTGCCGAACTCCGTATGTCGCGTTCTGCGATGATGATTCGTGGTGGGCCGCTGACGCGGTACCGCGGGCCACCGAAATCTTCGATACGCAACCGAACATCGGCCTGATCGCCGCCCGGACCGTGGTCTGGCCCGGTGATCGCGAGGACCCGGTGTCGAGCATGCTGGCCGCCAGCCCGCTGCCGCGCCGTTCCGGTCTGCCCGGGCCGCCGGTGCTCGGATTCCTGTCGTGTTCGGCGATGGTGCGCAAATGCGCCTTCCAGGCCGCGGGTGGCTTCAGCCCGATCCTGCACTTCCGAGGTGAAGAACAGCTGCTGGCAATGGATCTCGCCGCCCTGGGCTGGGAGTTGTGCTACTGCGCCGAGCTGACCGCGATACACCGCCCGTCCACGGTCCGGCCGCCGACGGCCGCGCAGGATGCCCGTGCGCTGCGTAACGCCACACTGACCACCTGGTTGCGCCGCCCGGCCAAGCAGTGTGCCGAGGCCACGGCCACGCTGCTCCGGGCGGCCATGAACGACCGGGAGTACGCGCGGGCCGCCCTGGAGGCGCTGTTGCGGGTGCCGGCCGTGCTGAGCGGGCGCCGGCTGCTGCCCGCGGAGGTCGAGGCGGCCGTCCGTCTGCTGGAGGCCCCTCATCCCGACAACGCCCGCGGCCGAGAGGGACGAGCATCGAACCAGAAGCCCGACGCCGCCAACCGGTCATAGATTCTCAGCGTCTCCGCCGCCACGCGGTCCCAGGAGTACCGGGCCTGCGCGCGATGACAGCCGGCCTCCCCCATGGCCCGGCGGCGCGAGTCGTCCGCCAGGAGTTCGTTGAGGACATCGGCGAGCAGATCAGGACGCCGCGGCGGCACCAGGCGGCCGGTGACACCATCCACGACGGTGTCGAGCATGCCACCGACCGCGGACGCCACCACCGGCACGCCACAGGCCATCGCCTCCAGCGGGACGATCCCGAACGGCTCGTACCACGGGGTGCACGCGACAACATCCGCCGAACGCAGCACCGCGGGCATATCAGCACGCTCCACCGACCCGTACAGCCGCACCCGCTTCGCGACGCCGAGCTCGCGGGCCAGCGCCAGTAGCCGCTGTGCCTCGCTGTCGGCACGCAACGCGGCCTTGTCGGGACCACCGACGATGACGAGTTCGGCGTCGGGTATCCACTGCAGCGCACGGATCATGACATCGAATCCCTTGCGCTGCACGAATCTGCCGACGCTGACGATGCGTGGGCGCGCCTTACGGGCGGCGGCCCGCCCGTCGGGACGGAACAACTTGAGGTCGACGCCGCACGGCACGACCGAGATCCGGGACCGCTCGCGGCCCAGACGCATCAGCTCGAAAACTTCATCGGTGCATGTCGCCGCCACCCAGGTGGCTTCCCTTGCCACCAGCTTCTCCAAGGTGAGCCGCTCCCGCGGACTGGTGTCCTGGTCCTTCTGGTACCTCCGCTTGACCACACCCAGCGCGTGGAACGTCTGCAGGGCAGGCAAATTCAGTTTCTTCGCCGCCAACTGCGTGGCAACGCCGGACATCCAGAAGTGGGCGTGCGTGACGTCGGGACGGGTCTGTGCCCACTCATCGTGGAGAAACCCGCCGAACTGCCCCATGTACGGCAACAGGTCGTCCTTGGGAACCGGGCGCGGCGGGCCGGCGGGCACATGCACCACCGTGTACCCCTCCGGCGCGATGACGCGCTCCGGCACGTCGGGATCGTCCCGACGGGTGTACACGTCGACCCGGTGCCCATGTCGACTGAGCGCCGCCGACAACGCCGCCACGTGGACGTTCTGCCCGCCCGCGTCGGCCCCGCCAAGTGCCGCAAGCGGATTGGCGTGCTCGGAGACCATGGCAATTCTCATCGTTCCCTCTTCCGGTCAGTGGCAGACGTCATCGATCACGCGGTTCCAGTCGGCCAGGAACCGGTCAAGTGCGAAGTGCTCGGCAGCGAACTCGCGGGCCGCCTTGCCCGCCAGCGCTGCCGCGGCGGGATCGTTCACGAAGTCCAGCAGGCCTCGCGACAGGACCTTCACGTCGGCGCCGACGACACCCGCGCGGGACGGCACCACCAGCGGCGCCATCGTCGAGGCGACCGCCACGATCGGCATGCCGAGGTACATCGCCTCGACCAACGACAGTCCCAGGGATGTCCATCGCGCGGTATGCAGATACACGCGGCGGCGTGCGACTCGACGCCACAGCTCGGGCGCGGGGATATCGCCCTTGCCCCGCAATCGATCTCGCGGGTCGGCCTGACGGCGGTTGAGTTCCTTGGTGTCGATCCCCCACACCTCGATCGGGACAGCTCGCGACAGCTCGCCGAGCAGGTCGGCGCCCACCGTGCGCCATCTGCGTAGCGGCTCGTTGATCATGGCCGCGGCCCCGGCGATGTCACCGGTGTAGAGCGGGCCGGGATCGGCGATGCCGTGATCGATGACCTTGGTCGGTGCAATTCCGTTGTCCCACATCAGCCTGTTGAATTCGGTGACATGGATCAGCGGGATGTCCCGCCGGTCGGCGAGCGGATGCACACTGTCCACCGCGTTCGGGCGCGGCGCGTTGTGCTCGACGTAGACGGCCGGCACGTCGACTCCGGGACGCCGCCGCAGCCACCGTTGTGCTTCGTCCAGTTCCCCGGGCCGCTGCAACACCACCAGGTCGACATCGGCAGCAGCCAGTTCCGAGAGCGGAATCTCTTGTGCTCGTGGCCAACTCCGGCCACACAAGCCACGCGCGTCACGATCGGGTGCCGCAGCCCCAACAGGCACGAGGTAGCGGTGCGGGCCGGCCACGAACGACTCCATCCAGGCGCCGTGCACATGCCACACCAGCACCGATTGCTCGCGGTCTGCTGTCATGCGGGCCGAGGTACCCGAGGGTTCGGCACTTAAACACCCGAAGTGTTTTCCGGCGCGTGGGACGGGTATCCGCTCTGACATGACACCAGAACAGTTCCCGGACGCAGTCCCCGACGCAGACGCCGTCGAGCAGTCGCGTGACGTCCAAGAACCGGTCCTCGATGACGAGGCCGCGGTCACCGGCCGCGACAACCCGCCGCCGGAGGCCGCCGCACACGATTGGTTGGAGCAGACCGCGGATGTCGAAATTGATGCCGACGAGGACGATTTCGGACGCGATGCCTGATGGAAACACCGATCCCCTATCCCGGGCACACCGCCGACATGGCAGAACAGCCGCATGATGAGATGCGCCAGTACGTCGGCCGCGGGCTGCTGAAAGGTCGCCGGGCCCTCATCACCGGCGGCGACTCCGGCATCGGGCGCGCGGTGGCGGCGGCGTTCGCCAAGGAAGGTGCGGACATCGCCATCGCCTACCTCGAAGAGCACGACGACGCGACGCACACCGCGAGCATCGTGGGCGCGGCCGGACGGACGTGCGCCCTGTTCCCCGGTGATCTCGGCGAGGCCGCCCATTGCCGAGAGGTGGTGGCGCGCACCCTCGCCGAGCTCGGCGGGCTGGACATCGTCGTCAACAATGCCGCATATCAGGCGCCTACAGACGATCTCACCGACATCACCGATGAGCAGTGGCGGCGGACGTTCGCCGTGAACATCGACAGTTACTTCCAGGTGACCAAGTCCGCCCTGGCGCATCTCCCGGACGGCGCCGCGATCATCAACACCGCGTCGGTGAACGGGCTACGCGGCAATGCGTCGCTGATCGACTACTCGGCCACCAAGGGAGCCGTCATCGCGTTCACCTACGCGCTGGCCCAATCACTGGCCAAACGCCGCATCCGCGTGAACTGTGTCGCCCCCGGGCCGGTCTGGACGCCGCTCATCCCGGCCACCATGCCGCAGGAGAAGGTCGAGTCATTCGGCGCCCACGCACCGTTGGGGCGGCCGGCCCAGCCGGACGAGATCGCGCCGTCGTACGTCTTCTTCGCCGCCGACCAACTGTCGTCGTACTACAGCGGTGAAGTGCTGGCGCCCCTCGGCGGCGAGACGATGCCGGGATGATGTTTGGGCCGGTCCCGCACGGGAAATCCCTGCCCCATGATCATTCGTAGGATCGCCCGTCCACTTCTGGCCACCGCGTTCATCGGACAGGGCGTCGAAACCCTGTTGAACACCGACTCCGGCGCCCAGGCCGTACAGCCGGCGCTCGACGGACTGAAGGACATGCCGGAACCCGTCGCACGCAATGTGCCCTCCAACGCCGTCGCCGTGGCGCAGGCGACCGCGGCCGCTCAGGTCGCCGGCGGGCTGTTGCTGGCCACCGGACGCATTCCGCGCGTGGCCTCGGCAGTTCTCGCGGCCACGGTGATTCCCGCAAACCTCGGTAACCACATGTTCTGGGCCGAGGACGATCCCGAGGCGAAAGCCGCCAAACGCCGGGGCTTCCTGGCCGACCTGAGCCTGCTCGGCGGTCTGATCCTCGCCTCCGCGGATACCGCCGGAAAGCCGTCGCTGGGATGGCGGGGTCGGCGCGCCGCGAAACGGGCGGCCGAGGCCCTCTCATCGACGGTGCCGTCCAGGACGGAAGTTGCGCTCGCCCGCATGCCGGAAGTGGGCGAAAAGCTGGGCCACGGAGTCCAAACCGGCTTCGAGCACGGCCGTGAGCTCGCCGGCGTCGCGCTCGAGAAGCTGGAAGGCGGGCTCGAGAAGGCTGCCCCGTATGCGGAATCTGCCTACCGGAAAGCCAGCGCCCGCGCCTCGGAGTTGGCCGACACCGTGGGAGACGGCTTGGAAAAGGCCGCTCCCTACGCGGAATCCGCGTACCGGAAAGCCAGTGCGCGTGCGTCTGAATTGGCCGACACCGCAGTCACTACCGCAAAGAAGGCGAAAGCCCGGGCCTGAGGCCCGGGCTTTCGCCCCTCTTGTCACGTCAATACCAGTACCGGCGTCCGGCGACGGCATGACCGGCTGCCCCGAGGAGCCAGAAGATCGCGCCCACCACGACGAGCACGATGCCCAGGACCCACAGCAGATACACGTTGAAGACGAAGCCCAGGATGAGCAGGACTACTCCCAAAGCAATCATGATGATCGATTCCTTTTCTCAGATGCGGTTCACCGCATGGCACTCGGTTGCGGCAGTCGGCAATCGACCACCTTCGGATTGACCCCGGCGTAGTTCAACGGCCCGGCGACCACGGTCAGCGCGATACGCCCTGCCGAGCCGCAGCTCGTGTCGCCGCCGCGGAAATAGTCGCGTTGCCAGGCCGCCAGCACCCCGATCAACAGCCAGACCACCACGATGACGCCCACGCTTCCTCGCAACATGGCTCCTCCTAGACAGACCTCTCTGGTCTCATGGAAAGAAGTACCCATGGGTGCGTGACGGCAAACTAACGCGCAAGAAAAAGAACCCGCGACCGGTGCTTACCCGTCCAGCCCAAGTCGGGCCGCCAGCTCGAGAAAGGCCATGGCGAAGTCGTTTCCGGCCGCCAGTTCCCGGATTCGCGGCCAGTCGAGTTGCTCACGGACCGCGCGCACCGCCGGCAGCAGCGGAGCGAAGTCACAGTGATGTTCGTTGAGCGTCAGCAGCTTCTGGGTGATCACCGCATCGGGGGTCAAGACCGGCATCGAGATGGCCAGTACCTCGCGATCCACGGCCCCGGCGAGAAGAGCGGAGTCCACAGGCACGCCGTTGAGTCGGTGCAGAACATCGACGAGCACGCCCTCGAAGTACGCTTTGAACAGCCAGTCTTCTGGTGGTCGCTCGATGTCGAATCCGTTCTGGCCCAATATCTTCACCGCCGCCTCGGTGTCCGGCTCGGGCACGACGAAGTCGACATCGTGGTCGGGTTCCGGCGCGCCGTGGACCCACAGCGCGTAGCTGCCGGCAAGGGCGAAACTCTGGCCGTTCGCCTTGAAGGCACTTGCCGCGGCGCGCAGTGCGTTTCTCAGCTGGGTGCGCTCAGGACACATGACGCACCGCGCAATCAAAGTCGGCGTTCGGGGGTACCGAGTCATCATGACTTCGATGCGCCTCGCGACCTTCAACATCCTGCACGGCCGCACCGTCGGCGACGGAGTCCATCTCGACCGGCTTCGTCGCAGCATCAGCATCCTCGACCCGGACATCCTGGCGCTGCAGGAGGTGGATTTCGACCAAACACGTTCCGGCCGGGCGGATCTGACCGCCATCGCAGCTGAGGTCATGAATGCCGTCTCCCACCGGTTCGTCGCCGCCATCACGGGAACGCCGGGCGCCACCTGGATCGCCGCCACCGGTGAGGAACAACCCGAATCGGCGGCGTACGGCATCTCTCTGCTCTCGCGGTATCCGGCGACCAGCTGGCAGGTGCTGCGGCTGCCCCGGATACCGACCCGCTTTCCGATGTACCTTCCGGTGCCCGGCAGGGTCATGATCGTGCACGAGGAGCCCCGCGCCGCCGTGCTCGCCCGGCTCGAGACGCCGTTGGGCGCCATGACGATCGCCGGGACCCACTTGTCGTTCGTACCCGGCTGGAATCGGCATCAACTGCGGCAGCTGGCCCGCACAGTCCGCGCGCTGCCCGGACCACACATCATCGCCGGCGACCTGAACATGGCGGCGGAACCAGCCGAGCGCTGGTCGGGCATGCGTTCGCTGGCCTGTGCCAACACGTTTCCGGCTGAGGCACCGGCCCAGCAGCTCGACCACCTTCTCACCGACGACCGGCAGCTGGCCGTGCTCCGACATGCCACCCCGGAGGTGGAACTCTCGGATCACCGCCCGCTGGCTGTCACCGTGACCCGGCATTGACGGGTGTTACCCGTTTCCGCCCGCATCAAAACCGCCCAGGTCATGCGGCGTTACCGAATTGACGCGTTTGCCCATGCCGCATCCCGGTTATATCGGAGAGGTTGGATCCAGAGAGGAAGCCCGAATGCTGAGCTCCGAAATCTCGCCTGAGTGCGCAAACGTCTATCTGCCGCAACACGATTCGCGATTGTTGATCGAAACCATGCACCGCTGCTGCCACCCGGCGGGCATGCGCGTCGCGGACCTGTGTACCGGCAGCGGGGTGGCAGCGATTGCTGCCTCCGGCGCCGGAGCGGACAGCGTCGTTGCCCTCGATACGTCGCAAGCCGCCATCGCGGCAGCCCGCGCCAACGCACGGCTCGCCGGTTGCCGCATCGATGCGCGGCTCGGTTCCTGGTCGGCGGCACTGGGGCTCGAGCCATTCGACCTGGTGCTGTGCAACCCGCCATATGTGCCCGAGCCTGCGAGCGAACCGGTGATCGTCGGCGCCGGTGGTCCGCCCACGTCTTTCAATGCCGGCCCCGACGGCCGGCTCATCCTCGATCCGCTCTGCGCCGCGGCGCCCGCGCTGCTCAGGCGCGGCGGCGCAGCGCTCATCGTCCACTCCGAGTTCGCCGATGTCGCGAGCAGCGTCGCCGCCTTGCGAGGCGGCGGCCTTCAGGTTGACGTGGTGGCGCGCCGGACCATCCCATTCGGGCCGGTGATGACCGCTCGCGCACGGTGGTTGGAGGACTGCGGTCGACTGACACCCGGGCGGCGTACCGAGGAACTGGTTGTGATCAAGGCGGTGAAGCCATGAGTCCCGCGCGCAGAACCGTGCGCATCGTGCCCCGCGGCCCGATGCTGATCCAGGGGCCGGTCCAGGTCGAACTCGAAGACGGGACCCGCGTCTGCTCTGACAGATTCATGGTCGCGATCTGTTGCTGTCAACGCAGCAAGACCTATCCGTGGTGCGACACCAGCCATCGGCGGCAGAACCGGTCTGCCGCCGATGGCCGAAAGGCCGGCGTCGATCAGGCGCAACCCACTTGAGCGCGCAGATCGCGCAGGGTGCGGTCCAGTATCCGTGACACATGCATCTGGGAAACGCCGATCGAGTCGGCGATCTGCCGCTGCGTCATGGCACCGAAGTACCGGAGATACAGCACTTTCTGCTCGCGTCGAGGCAGCGCCGCCAGCAGGGACCGTACCGATTCACGATCCGTCACTCGGTCGAATCCGGCATCCATCTCACCAAGGGAGTCACCGAGCGCCTGCGCCCGCGAGTCGTCGTCGACGACGTTGACGTCCAGCGACTGGGGTTGATACGCCTTGGCTGCCACGATGCTCTCGACCACCTGGTCACGGTCGATCTCCAGCTCCTCGGCGAGCTCCTCGATGCTCGGCGCTCGCCTCAGGTCGTTGGTCAAATACGCAGTGGCACAGGCAATATCGTGCTGCCGATCGCGAATTCTCCTGGGTACGTGAACTTTCCAGCCATAATCCCGGAAATATCGCCGCAGCTCTCCCATCATCGTCGGCAGGGCGAACGCCACGAATCGTGATCCTCGCGCAGGATCGAACCGGTTGACGGCCTGCAGCAACCCCACCCGGGCCACCTGCATCAGGTCTTCGAGATTCTCGCCGCGGCGGTCGAAGTGGCGTGCCACCCGGTCGGCCAGCGGGCAGCACCGCAGCACGATGCGTTCGAGTTGACGAGCATAGGCGGCCGAGTCGGGCGGTAATTGACGGAGCATCACGACCATCGCGACCACATCCGCGTATTCGTCAGGACTTTGATCGGGCTCTGCGCCGGCTTCTACCGGCTCACTCGCTTTACGAAAGTCGTTTTCCAACACAGAAACTGACATGCAGCACCCCTTCCAGGGTGTGACAGCACGCGCGATACCACCAATTGACGGCATAGCCGATTAGTTCGCGACATGCTGGCTTCCGCCGTGAAGGCGGAACGGCGATCTGCCGAAGTCGAGCCCGATTGCAACCGGCGAATCCTGAGAATGGAGGCCCCGCTCTGGACCGGATTCACGCGCCGAGCTGCAGTACCCTCGACTATCGCCGCTTTTGGCTAAGCGGCCACGCTGTAACAGCGTCGTGCTTCTCACAGTACACGGGGCTACCCGGCGCCACCACCGGAACGGGCGATGTACTCCTGCGCCTTGGTCTTCATCCCCTGATACACCAGGTGCCAGCCGTTGGGATCACCCTTGAGCACCGCGGCGGTCAGGTCTTTGATCTGTTCGTAGGTCGCGTGCGGAGGGATCGGCGGCACTTCGGGGTCGCACCTGACGTCCAGCACGACGGGGCGATCGGCACCCAGCGCCCGATCCCAGGCCTCGCCCAGCCGGTCGGGATCATTGACCGCGATGCCATCCAGCCCCATGGCACAGGCGATCTCGGCATACGAGACGTCCGGTAGCGATTGTGACGGCACGAACTTGGGCGCTCCGCCCATTGCCCGCAACTCCCAGGTGACCTGATTGAGATCGCCATTGTGGAAGACACACACCACCAGGCGCGGGTCGGACCATTGCTCTGCATAGCGCTTGATGGTCAACAGCTCGGCCATGCCGTTCATCTGCATCGCGCCGTCGCCGACGAGCGCGACGACAGGACGGTCCGGATGCGCGAACTTCGCACCGATCGCGTACGGCACTCCGCACCCCATGGTTGCGAGCGTGCCCGACAGCGAACCGCGCATCTCACCGCGTAACTTCAGGCACCGCGCATACCAGTTGGTGGACGAACCGGAGTCTGCCGTCACGATGGCGTCGGCCGGTATCCGCTGTGAGAGCTCCCACACGATCCGCATCGGATTCACCGGGCGGGCCGACAACATGCACTGGCGCTCGACGGTGTCCCACCAGCGAGACACGTTGTGCTCGATGGTGTCTCGCCATTTCCGGTCGGTCTTCGGTTCCACCAGCGGCAGGAGCGCACCGAGCGCGGCACTCGCGTCGGCGACGATGTTCACCTCCGTCGGGTAGCGCATGCCGATTGCCGTTCCGTCGATGTCGATCTGAATCGCCCGGGCCTGACCGAATTTCGGCAGGAACTGGCTGTAGGGAAAATTCGATCCGACGATCAGCAGGGTGTCGCAGTCGCGCATCATCTCGTAGCTCGGCCGCGACCCGAGCAACCCGATGGACCCGGTGACGTACGGCAGCTCGTCGGACAGCACGTCCTTGCCCAGCAGTGCCTTGGCGAGCCCGGCGCCCGTCTTGTACGCAAGTTCGCGCACCTCTTCGGCGGCCTGGCGGGCACCCTGCCCGACCAGAATCGCCACGCGCTCACCGGCATTGAGCACATCGGCTGCCTGGCGGACCTGTTCGTTCTGCGGATACACCGCCGGCGGCACATACTCCGGATCACTCGACGGCACCTGCTTGAACGCGTGCTGCGGAGGTTCGTATGGCTGCTCCTGCAGATCCGACGGGATCACCAGGGCCGTCGGCGCCCGCCGGGCCAGCGCGATGCGGATCGCCCGGTCGAGCGCGTTGGGTAGTTGGTTGGCGACATTGACATCGACCAGGTAATCACTGGCGACATCCTTGAAGAGACTGTGCAGGTCGACTTCCTGCTGATAGCTACCACCCATCGCGCTGCGCGCCGTCTGGCCCACGATCGCCACCACCGGAACGCGGTCGAGCTTGGCGTCGTACAGCCCGTTCAACAGGTGGATGGCGCCCGGTCCCGATGTCGCCATACAGACACCGAGCCCACCACCGAATTTGGCGTATCCGGTGGCACAGAACGCCGCCATCTCTTCGTGGCGGGTCTGAATGAATTGCGGCACATCATCGCTCCGGCCGAATGCGGAAACGATCCCGTTGATGCCGTCACCCGGATAGGCGAATACGTGACGGACATGCCATTGCCTCAGCCGCTCGAGCAGGTAATCCCCAACAGTCATCGTCATCCGGGCGTGGTACCCGTGAGGTACCGGACGAAACAGGCGTTTCGCGGTTCGGCCGCCCGGGTACGCCCTCAACAGGACAGTCCCAAGGAAACCGCTACCACCCGGGAGGTGTCGATGTCTGAGGTCCAGGCCGGGGCGATCGCGCAACACGATGCAGACGCACAGGGAGCCGGACACCGGCGACGCACCGTCATCAACTGGGTACTGGCCGGCCTCACCGTGCCAGGTGCCCTCGCCATCATCCTGTATCAATACGCCCAGGTCCTGGCGACCGCGGGTTGTTCCGAACGCACCTGCGCCAAGCTGGGCCCGAGCCCGTTCATATTCGGGCTGATCGAGTACGGCGCACCGGTGGTCGCGGTGCTGGCCATCGCGATCTCATTCGTGACCGCACGCACCCGGCGTGGCATCGTGGTACCGCTGGTCGCCTGGGCCCTGTTGATCGCCGGGTTCGCCATCCTCACGTTCACGTTCGAAACCCCTTGACAGGAAAGGGGTTCCGATGACCACTGAAACGAAGATCGAGGCCGTCCGGCCCGCGGACGTCACGAAGGGCGACGTCATCGAGGACCCCGCGGGTGGCCGTTGGCTCACGGTCCGTGAGATCCAGGTGGACTCCTCGCCCTACAAGGACATCTTCAGCTTCTACGGTTCGGGACCCGATGACCGCATCATCGTGGTCGACAAGGAAAAAGTTCGGCGTAAGAGCGATGTGTCTGATGACGGGCGAGCACGGTGACGAGGGACCATCCGACCAGCGCTGGGACCGGATGGCCCGTCACGAGACGGAAATCGAACGGCTGGACCGCAATTGGTCGAGCCTGTTGCAGGAACTCCGCGTCACACAGACCGGAGTACAGCTGCTCACCGGCTTCCTGCTGACCCTGCCGTTCCAACAGCGGTTCTCCACGCTGGATGACCAGAGCCAGGCGGTCTACCTGGCGACCGTCGGCTTCTCGGTGGCGTCGACGATTCTGCTGATCGCCCCAGTCGGCATGCACCGCATCTTGTTTCGGCAACGACGCATGTCATTGATCGTGGCCGCGGCACACCGCTGCGCCTTCTACGGCCTGCTGCTACTCGGCATGGCCCTGACCGGCGTGACCGAATTGATCTTCGGGACCGTCACAGGCCAGGTGGCCGGCTGGGTCGCCGGCGGCATCGGCCTGGCCGGCTTCTGCACGTTCTGGGTGCTGGTCCCATTGGCGATGCAGAACAGCGGACCCAACGATACCGCTCGCGCACAATAGTTTTCACGCAAGAAGCGGCCCGGCCTCCCCACGGTTGAAGGAGGCCGGGCCGTTCTGGCTCACTGGTTCTGCTGCTGGCGCTTCTCAGCGGCCGCCGCGCCGGAGCGGGCCGACTCGGCTTCCGCCTCATGCTTGGCCGCATCGCGTTCGGCGTCGGCCTTGTCCTGCTGGGCCTGTCCCTCACGGACCAGATCGTCCCGGCCCACGACACTGCCTGCGGCTTCCTTCAGCTTGCCCTTGACACCCTCGACGGTGCCCTTGACGCCCTCTTCGGGGCCACTCTTGTTCTCTCCCACTGCATTTCCTCCTTGTATTGCGGTGTTGTCAGGTGCGATCGCAGTCCGTCACACCAGGCGATTCGCGAGTAGCGCCTTGCCTTGCTCGGCACCCTTGCGGCTTTCCTTCTGCGCCCGCTTGAACAGATCGATGAGTTCGGTATCGCCCTGGCGCTCAGCGTCGGCGCAATAGCGTTCCATGCGAAGCGCGTTGCTCAGGCAGCTCTCCACGAACCAGATGAGGTTGTAGTCCTTGTCAGCGGTTCCGGTGAAGACGCCGGTGTCGGAGCCGGTATCGATGTGCGTGGTCATACGCCATTCCTCCAAACATGCTTGATTCCGTTGAACAATCCGGCACTACCGACATACCTGGTCTGCGCCCATCGGAAACCTTCTCTGGCGCAACGTTTCGCCAAAATCTGGCATGGGTACCCGAGTGCTCGGGAGTTGATGACAATGCGAAATACCCGGCATGACCAGGGAGTACGGCACCATCACCGCCGACGCAGCCCACAATCCCAGGCAATCGGCGCCGTCTGCCGGGTGTTCGTCAAGAACATCGTGCGGATGTGGGCTCTGCAGCCGAATCTGCGTTGGCCCTTCAGCTCCGTCGATCAGGTCGCCGCGCTGGCCCCGCTGCCGAGCTCGGCGACCGTGCAGCCCGTCCGCCTGCCGTCCTGTCCGGCCGAGCTGATCGGCACCGCCGGCTCGTCGGCCCGACGCGCCATCCTCTACCTGCACGGCGGCGCGTTCCTCACCTGCGGTCTCAACACGCACCGCGCCCTTGCCGCCCGGCTTGCCCGCAGCGCCGAGGCCGAGGTACTCAACGTCGGTTACCGCATGTTGCCCAACCACGGACTTTCGGCGGCATTGGCCGACGCGGCCGACGGGCTCCGCTGGCTGCTGCGCCGCGGCTACCGCTGGTCCGACATCGTGGTGGCCGGAGATTCTGCGGGCGGATATCTGGCCCTGCAGACCGCCGCCGATCTGCTTCGGGACGGTAACCCGCCCACCGCCGGCGTGGCCGCCATCTCCCCTCTGACGACGCTGAAGCCGCGCGACAAATCCCCCAGCGGCAAGGACCGGTGCGCCATGTTCACGGCACGCGCCATGGCGTCGTTCATGCGCTACGTCGCCGCGCACGGTGAGAAGAATCCGTCCGGGCAGCCGATCGCCTCGCCCGTCGACGCGGACCTGCGCCGGATGCCGCCGGTGTTGATCCACGTCAGCAGCGACGAGTTTCTCCGGCCCGACGCGGAACTGATGTACGAGCGGTTGACCGCCGCGGGGGCACAGTGCGAACTTCACATGTGGGACGGGCAGATCCACGACTTTCCGCTTGCCGCTCCCGTCCTGCCCGAAGGGCGGCGGGCGATCCACTACATCGGCGAGTTCGTCAAGCAGGTCACGCCCGCGGCGAACCTCGACGCAGCGGACTATCCGTCGGCCGCATCATTGTGAATCAGGGCTGCCCACCGCCGCGTTTGTTGACCATCGCGCTGGGTAACCAGACACGGTGGACAAAACATCGAATGCAAAGCAAGAGCAACTCGAGGCCACGCGGGTCGACAACAATGCGGGGTACCTGACCACCCAACAGGGGGTGCGGGTTCCGCACACCGACGACGCCCTCACCGCAGGTGAGCGCGGCCCGACCCTGATGGAGGATTTCCACGCGCGGGAGAAGATCACCCACTTCGACCACGAACGCATTCCCGAGCGGGTCGTGCACGCACGCGGCGCGGGGGCCTACGGGTACTTCGAGCCGTACGACGATTCGCTGGCCGACTTCACCACGGCGAAATTCCTGACCACGCCGGGCCTGCGCACACCGGTGTTCGTGCGCTTCTCCACCGTCGCGGGGTCCCGCGGCTCCGCCGACACCGTACGCGACGTCCGCGGCTTCGCCACCAAGTTCTACACCGAGCAAGGCAACTACGACCTCGTCGGCAACAACTTCCCCGTCTTCTTCATCCAGGACGGCATCAAGTTCCCCGACTTCGTCCACGCGGTGAAGCCGGAGCCGCACAACGAGATTCCGCAAGCCGCGTCTGCCCACAACACGCTGTGGGACTTCGTGTCGCTGCAGCCGGAAACGCTGCACACCATCATGTGGCTGATGTCCGACCGCGCCCTGCCGCGCAGCTACCGAATGATGCAGGGCTTCGGCGTGCACACCTTCCGGCTGGTGAACGCGGCCGGCGAGGGCGTCTTCGTGAAATTCCACTGGACGCCGAAACTCGGTGTGCACTCACTGCTCTGGGAGGAATGCCAGCAGATCGCCGGTAAGGATCCGGACTTCAATCGCCGCGACCTGTGGGACGCCATCGAGGCCGGCCAATACCCCGAGTGGGAGCTGGGCGTTCAGCTGATCCCCGAGTCCGACGAGTTCGCCTTCCCGTTCGATCTGCTCGACGCGACCAAACTTGTTCCAGAGGAACGGGTTCCGGTGATCCCGGTCGGCCGGATGGTGCTCGACCGCAACCCGGACAACTTCTTCGCCGAGACCGAACAGGTCGCGTTTCACACCGCCAATGTGGTGCCGGGTATCGACTTCACCAACGATCCCCTGCTGCAGCTCCGCAATTTCTCATACCTGGACACCCAGCTGATCCGCTTGGGCGGGCCGAATTTCGCGCAGTTGCCGGTCAACCGGCCCATCGCAGCGGTGACCAACAATCAGCGCGACGGCTACGGCCAGCACACCATCCCCCAGGGCGCCACGAGTTACCTCAAGAACAACCTCGGCGGTGGCTGTCCCGCGCTGGCCGACGAAGACGCCTACCGGCATTACACCGAACGCGTCGACGGTCGCAAGATCCGCAGCCGCGCAGAGAGTTTCAAGGACCACTACAGCCAGGCCCGGATGTTCTGGTTGAGCATGTCGACCGTCGAGAAGGACCACATCGTCGCCGCATTCTCGTTCGAACTCGGCAAGGTCGGCCCCGAGACCGGCATCCGTGAACGAGTCATCGCACAGCTCAACATGATCGACCACGAGCTGGCCGAGCGGGTCGCCGCCAAGCTCGGACTGCTGGCACCGGACGAGGTCGCCGTCCCCGATCATGTGACGCCGTCGCCGGCGCTGTCGCAGATGAACACCGCGACCGATTCCATCGTCAGCCGCCGGATCGCCGTCCTGGCCGCCGACGGCGTGGACCTGCGCGGCACCGAGCGGACCGCCGCCGCGCTCAGGGAGTTGGGCGCCACCGTCGACATCATCGGCCTCATCGGTGGCGGCACCATCGCGACCGACACCGGCCAGGAACTCGGCGTGGATCTGGGGCTCAACACCACGTCGTCGACGCTGTACGACGCGGTGCTGGTGCCGGGACCGCAGAACTCCGTGGAGCTGCTCGCACAGGACGGTTCGGCGATCCATTTCGTCGCCGAGGCCTACAAGCACCTGAAGCCCATCGCCGCGTTCGGTGCGGGTGTCGGCTTGCTGCGCGCCGCGGGGATCAATCCCGAATCCGCCGGACTGGCCGAAACCCACACGGACAGAGGCGTTGTCACGACGACATCGCACGGCGGCTCGCTCGACGAACTGTTCATCGAGGCGTTCGTCGACACGATCCGGCGGCACCGGACCTGGAACCGGGCGACGGAAGCGGTGCCTGCCTGATGTCTGACGACAACATGCTCACCCCGAGCGAGTCCACCGACTCCGACGAATTGCACAACCGCGACGGTGACCAAACCGTCGAGCCACCCGAAGGCTGGCATGGAGCCGATCAATTCGGTCTGCTCGAAGACGAAGCCGAGCAGGGCGAATCACTCGACGACAAGCTCGCCGCCGAGGAGCCCGATGTGCTCGGCGGTCCGGTCCGGCCGGACACCGAGGAGGACGCCTCGTTCTTCCCCGTCGTGGACGACGATTCGGACACCAATTAACCACCGTGAGGAGGAGTGTCATGCCGAAGACCACAAAGACAGGGCAAGCCAAGAAGAGTGAGCTGCCCAGCACACTGCAGAAGTCGAGTCCCAAGGCGCAACGCACGTTTGCGAAAGCACACGACTCGGCGGCCGAGGAATACGGCGAAGGTGAACGCGCCCACCGCGTCGCGTACTCAGCTCTGAAGCACAGCTACGAGAAGGTCGGCGACCACTGGGAGAAGAAGGACCACAAGGGCCCCTCGGACGAGCGGGCGCGCAGCGGCGGGCCCAACGCCCGCGGCAAGACCGCCGAGGGCGTTGACACCCACGCCACCAAGAAACATCTCATGGACGTCGCGCGCCGGCTCGACATCCGGGGCCGGTCGACGATGAACAAGGACGAATTGGTCGACGCGATCGAGAAGGCCAACCGGCGGGCGAGCCGCCGCTAGCGAACTACCACTGACCGAGCTGGCACTGCACGTTGTACGGCGCGGTCTGGTGCGCCGCCGACTGCCCGTCGACCGCGATGTCGCACGTCGAGTCCGGGGCGGCCTGGCCACCGTGCGTGGTGCTGCTGACGGTGAAGATGGCCCACTGCGGGTCGGCGAGCGTCGTGGTGAACACCCACGGGGCGTCCGGACCGACGGTGACCGTCTCGCGCTTGAGGTAGGCGTAGGCGTCGGCGTTGTAGGCGGCCTTGTTCGCCGGCTGATTGACCAGATAGAGCAGGTCGAACGTGGCCGGGCCGCCCACCGACAGCGTGTACCGGACCTCGTGGCCGGCCGGGGCGGCAGACGCCACCGGCGCCATCAGCCCAGCGGCCGCCACTGCTGCCGCGCCACACACCACTGACAACTTGACTGTCGCTTTACGCATGCCGGTCATATCGACTGACCGTACCGGACTGTTACACCCTGCATCAGACGTATCACCCCGCCTGCAGCTCCAGCAGCACCGTCACCGGCCCGTCGTTGACGAGCTCGACGTGCATATGGGCGCCGAACCGCCCGGTGGCGACCTCGGCGCCCAGCGCCCGCAGCGCCGCCGCGAACTCGTCGACGAGCGGCTCGGCGACCGGCCCGGGAGCCGCGGCGTTCCAGGACGGGCGGCGTCCCTTGGCGGTGTCGGCGTAGAGAGTGAACTGACTGACCACGAGGATCGGGGCGCCGGCGTCAGCGGCGCTCAGCTCGCCGTCGAGGATGCGCAGCCGCCACAGTTTGTCGGCCATCTTGCGCACCACCGCGGCGTCGTCGGTGTGCGTCAGACCGACGAGCGCCACCAGGCCCTGAGGGTTCGGGGTGATCTCGCCGACGATCTGCCCGTCGACAGTCACCCGCGCCGACGTCACCCGCTGCACCAGTACCCGCACGTTCGCAGATGTTGCCACAGCAGTTTGTGGTACCTGTGGTGGTCATGGACGGCCCATCCTGGCGCGGTACTCCCCTGACCCGGCGTTCGGTCCTGGTCGGCCTCGGCGCCGTCGGGGCGTTCCTCGCCGTCGACCTCGGACTCGTCGCGTACACCAGCCGCGCCGGCACGCTGACCCGCCAGACGTTCCTGGACGGTTTCCGGAGCGTCTTCGGCGCCCACCCCGGCTTCCGGAAGAACCACGCCAAGGGCGTCTCGGTGGTCGGCCATTTCATGAGCAACGGCAACGCCGCCGCGCTGTCCCGCGCCGCGGTCTTCGGTCCGGGTGAGACGCCGGTCGCCGGTCGGTTCTCGCTGGCCGGCGGCAACCCGACCGTCGCCGATACTCCCGGCGCGGCACGCGGGCTCGGCCTGGCCATCGGCTTCCCCGGCCCCGGCCAGTGGCGGACCGCGATGCTCAACATCCCGGTGTTCCTCGACAATTCACCGCAGGGCTTCTACGACCGGTTGCTGGCCTCCAAACCGGCCGCCGACGGCAAGCCCGACCCGAAGGTCATGGCCGACTTCCTCGGCTGGCACCCCGAGACCGCGGCCGCGATGGCATTGGTCAAGAAGAGCCCGCCCACGCCCAGTTTCGCCGACAGCACATTCGCGGGTCTGCACAAGTTCTATCTGGTGAGCCAGGCCGGCGTCCGCACGCCGGTCCGCTGGTCGTTCGTACCGCAGCAGACGGCGCTGCCACCGAAGTCCGACGATCCCAACGCGTTGTTCGACGCGCTGATCCTGCAGTTGAAAAAGGCTCCGCTGCAGTGGAATCTGCGACTGACGGTCGGACGGGACGGCGACCCGACCGACCCGACGCTGCCGTGGCCGGCCGACCGGCAGGTGATCGACGCGGGCGTCCTGACGCTCACCGAAGCCCAGACCGATGCCGCCGGCAACGCCCGCGACATCAACTTCGACCCGCTGGTCCTGCCCGACGGCATCGAACCGTCCGACGACCCCCTGCTCAGCGCGCGATCGGCGGTGTACGCCGGGTCGTACCGGGCCCGGACCATCGAGCCGAAAAGCGCTCCGGCCGTTCAGGTTGTCCCATGACCGGCCGCTTCCCCGTCCGCACCCGCGTGTTGCACTGGCTGACCGCGGCCGCCGTGTTCGCCGCGCTGTTGATCGGCTTCACCATGACCAACCGGATCGGTTCCCACGGGGCCCTGGTCGCCGTCCACATGACGCTGGGCATCAGCATCCTGGTCATCGTGATCGTTCGGGCGGCAAACAGATTCACCCACAAGCCGCCGAAGTGGCCCGACACGGTGGGACCGCTGGAAGGCAAGTTGATCGCCGGGTCCGAACTGGCGATGTACGCCATGCTGCTGGCGCAGCCACTGGTCGGCTGGGCCATGGTGTCGGCTTCGGGCACCCCGGTGCGGGCCTTCGGACTGACGCTACCCGGCCTCGTCCCCTTCGACGGCGATCTGTACGGCGTTCTGCGGCAGGCACATTCAGTGGTGGCGTACCTGCTGGTGGCCGCCATCGCGGCACACGTCAGCGCCATCCTGCTCCACACCCTGACATTGCGCGACGGCATGCTCCGCCGCATGACCCACTGACCCACTGACCACAACCCGCGAGCGGCCGTGTTTGTACACCGACACGCCGTGTGGGATGTGCATTTTGGGGCCACCCAGCGCTGACGAGCGGCCCCAAAATACGCAGCTAAGGAAGCAGTGCGGCCACTCGGGCGGCGACGTCGGCGATGGGCACGTCGACCTGCTCACCGTTCGACAGGTTCTTGACGCCCACGGTGCCGGCCTCGATGTCGCGGTCACCGGCGACCAGGGCCACCTTGGCGCCGGAGCGGTCGGCGGCCTTCATCGCACCCTTGAGGCCGCGGTCGCCGTAACACATGTCGGTGCGGATACCCGAACCACGCAGGGCCGCAACGATCTTCGCCAATTCCAGCTTGGCCGGGGCACCCAGCGGCACGGCGTACACATCGACAGCCGCCGGTGACGCCACCGTCTTGCCCTCGGCCTTGAGCGCCAGCACCGTGCGGTCCACACCGAGGCCGAAACCGATGCCGGACAGGTCCTGCCCGCCCAGCTGCTTCATGAGGCCGTCGTAGCGGCCACCGCCACCGATGCCGGACTGCGCGCCGAGCCCGTCGTGCACGAACTCGAACGTGGTCTTGGTGTAGTAGTCCAAGCCGCGGACCATGCGCGGGTTGATGACGTACGGCACGCCGAGAGCGTCCAGGTGCGCCAGCACGGTGTCGAAGTGCTCCTTGGCGGCCTCCGACAGGTGATCGAGCATCACCGGGGCGTCGGCCGTCATCTCCTTGACGTGCGGGCGCTTGTCGTCGAGAACCCGCAGCGGGTTGATCTCGGCGCGGCGCCGGGTGTCCTCGTCGAGGTCGAGCTTGAACAGGAAGTCCTGCAACAGCTTCCGGTACTGCGGGCGGCAGGTGTCGTCACCCAGCGACGTGATCTCCAAGCGGAAGCCGTCGAGGCCCAGCGAGCGGAAGCCGGCATCGGCGACGGCGATCACCTCGGCGTCGAGCGCCGGGTCGTCGATGCCGATGGCCTCGACACCCACCTGCTGCAGCTGGCGGTACCGGCCGGCCTGCGGCCGCTCGTACCGGAAGAACGGTCCGGAGTACCGCAGCTTGGCCGGCAGCGCGCCGCGGTCCAGCCCGTGTTCGATGACGGCGCGCATGACGCCGGCGGTGCCTTCGGGCCGCAGCGTGACGGAGCGGTCACCACGGTCGGCGAAGGTGTACATCTCCTTGGACACCACATCGGTGGACTCACCCACACCGCGGGCGAACAGCGCGGTGTCCTCGAAGACCGGCAGCTCGATGTGGCCGTACCCGGCCAACCGCGCGACGTTCAGCAGTCCGTCACGTACCGCGACGAATTCCGCCGAGTCCGGGGGCAGGTAATCCGGGACGCCCTTGGGCGCCTGAAAATCGCTCAACTTGATAAGCCTTCGAGGAATGGGTTGGTACGGCGTTCGGCGCCGATCGTGGTCTGTGGGCCGTGCCCAGGTAGTACCACGGTGTCGTCGTCGAGCACCAACAGTTTTGTCACGATCGAGTTCAGCAGGTCCCGGCCGCTGCCGCCCGGGAGATCGGTGCGGCCCACCGACTGCTTGAACAAGGTGTCGCCGGTGAATGCCAGTTCGGCGGGACCGTCGGTCACGCGGAACACCACCGAGCCCCGGGTGTGCCCCGGCGTGTGGTCCACCGTCACGGTGATGCCGCCCAGGTAGAGCTTGTCACCGTCGCGGTCGAGTTCGACGACCTGCTTGGGTTCGGAGAACAGCACCCCGAACGCCAGCTGCGCCAGCCGCGGACCGAACCCCTTGATGGGATCGGTCAGCATGAACCGGTCCTCGGGGTGGATGTACACCGGGCAGCCGTAGGTGTCCGCCACCTTCTGCGCCGACCAGATGTGGTCGACGTGGCCGTGGGTGAGCAGCACCGCCGACGGGGTGAGCCGGTTCTCATCCAGGATTTCGCGGATGCGGCCCATGGCCCGCTGGCCCGGGTCGACGATGATGGCGTCCGACCCGGCGCGCGCCGCGAGGACGTAGCAGTTGCACTGCAACATCCCGGCCGGAAACCCCGTCAACAACACGCAGCCATTTTCCCACGTGGGAAACTGCCTCCATGACGCAGCCAGGATCGTGGGGGCCGCCGCAATACGTTCCGGGCTTTCCGCCACCGAAGAAGTCCCGCACCGGCTGGGTGATGTTCGCCGTGATCGCCGTCATCGCGCTGGTCGCGGCCGGCGTCGCCGCCGTCATCGTGCTTCGGCACAAGAACGCGCCCGTCGGGGGTGCTGCCGAGACATCGTCCGCTGACTCCGGTCCGACGCCGCTGCGCTCGATCCGCCTCGCGGCGCCCAACGTCGCCACCAAGCCGGGCACCTCCGAGCCGAAGGCCACGCTCACGGTCTACGAGGACTTCCTGTGCCCGTTCTGCGGCCGGTTCGAGCAGGTCTACGGCCCGACCATCGGCAAGCTGATCACCGACGGCCGCGTCGCCGTGGACTACACCATGGTGTCGATCCTGGGCCGCGGCGACCTGACGTCGTACTCGGTACGGGCCGGCGCGGCGGCGTACTGCGTGGCCGACGCCGACACCGCGGCGTTCCAGCGATTCCACGCCGCGCTGTTCGCGCATCAACCCGACGAGTCGGCGCAGACGTTCCCGGCCGACGACGAGCTGGTCGAACAGGCGAAGAAGGCCGGCGCCCCGGATTCGGTCGCCGATTGCATCACCGGCGGCAAGTACCGTGACATGGTCAACAGCGCGGTGAAGAGCTCGGGCATCAACTCGACGCCGACGGTTCTGCTCAACGGCACCGATATCGGGGACGCCGTGCTGCTGCATCCCGATCCGCAGGCGCTGCTGGACCAGCTCAAGAACGTCTCAGGGTGACCTGGCACACTCGGTGCCGACCAGCTGTACGTCGGGGCAATTCCCCCGACCGTGACGAGGAGGGCTTCGGCGGTGCCGACGAATGAACAACGGCGGGAGACCGCCAAGCGCAAGCTGGAACGGCAGTTGGAGCGCCGGGCCGAGAAGGCCCGCAAGCAGCGCATCATCACCATCGCCGCGTCGGTGGTCGCGGTGCTCGCGGTGATCGGCGGCGCCGTCTTTGGTGTCATCTACCTCAACAAGGACTCCGACTCCTCGTCGGCGACGGCCTCGGCATCGACCGAGAGCTCGACCGCCCCGGCGCAGAACCCGCCCGCCGACGGCAAGCTGCCGCCGTTCGTGGCGCCCGCCGGCCTCGGTGAGAACTGCCAGTACCCGGCGTCGTCGGAGCAGGCCAGCAAGAAGGTCAACCCGCCGCGCACCGGCAAGATCCCGACCACCCCGCCGACGGTGACGGCCAGCATGAGCACCAATCAGGGCAACCTGGGCCTGACGCTCGACAACGCCAAGGCGCCGTGCACCGTCAACAGCTTCGCCAGCCTGGCGCAGCAGGGCTACTTCAACGACACCCCCTGCCACCGGCTCACCAAGGGCGGCCTCGCCGTCCTGCAGTGCGGTGACCCGACCGGCTCCGGCATGGGCGGCCCCGGCTACCAGTTCGCCAACGAGTACCCGACCAACCAGTACCAGCCCGACAGCCCCGCTCTAAGCCAGCCGGTCGTCTACCCGCGCGGCACGCTCGCGATGGCCAACGCCGGCCCGAACACCAACGGCAGCCAGTTCTTCCTGGTCTACCAAGACTCGCAGCTGCCTCCGGGCTACACCGCGTTCGGCACCGTCGACGCCACCGGCCTGGCCACCCTGGACAAGATCGCCCAGAACGGCATCGAGGGCGGTGGCGGCGACGGCAAGCCCGCGCAGCCGGTTACGGTGAAGTACATCCAGCTCGACTGACAGTTCGCGACGAAGGCCCGGTCACCGCTCACGGTGACCGGGCCTTGTTCGTGTTAGGCCATGCGCGGACCCGGCAGCGGTGGAATCATGCGGATCGTGGCGAACACCAAACCGCAGACCATCTCGTACCCGGCGCCCGGCTCGCGGCCGAACCGCCACGACGATGTCGCCGTCGATCCACACGTGATCGTGCTGTTCGGCGCGACCGGCGACCTCGCCAAACGCAAACTGCTGCCAGGTCTGGCCTATCTGGACCAGTCCGAACTGGCACCCGACATCCAGATCGTCGGCACCTCGTTGGAGGACCTGACGATCGACGAGTTCCGCGAGCTGGCCAAGGCCGCGATCGACGAATTCGGCAGCCACCACCTGACCGACGAACAGTGGGAACGGTTCGCCGCGACGCTCACCTACGTCCCGCAGAGCGCCGGGCCGTCGGGTCTGGCGGCGGCGGTGGCCGCCGCGGAGAAGAAGCTGGGCCCGAATGTGCGCCGCCTGCACTATCTTTCGGTGCCACCCAAAGCTGCGCGCGCCGTCATCGCGACGCTGGACGAGGCCGGCCTGGTCGAGCGCTCCCGCGTCGTCATGGAGAAGCCGTTCGGGACCGACCTGGCCAGCGCCGTCGAACTCAACAACTTCGTCCACGAAACGTTCGACGAGGCACAGATTTTCCGGATCGACCACTTTCTGGGCAAAGAAGCGGCGCAGAACATCCTGGCGTTCCGGTTCGCCAACGGCCTGTTCGAGCCGATCTGGAATCGCAACTTCATCGACCATATCCAGATCGACATTCCCGAGATGCTCGGCCTGGACGCCCGCGCCAACTTCTACGAGAGCACCGGCGCCTACAAGGACATGGTGGTCACCCACCTGTTCCAGGTGATGGCCTTCGTGGTGATGGAGCCGCCGACGGCGCTGGAACCGCGCGCCATCAGCGAGGAGAAGAACAAGGTCTTCCGGTCCATGCTGCCGGTGAAGGTGTCCGATGTCGTCCGTGGGCAGTTCACCGGCTACCGCGAACTCGAGGGCGTGGCAAGGGATTCCGATACGGAGACGTTCATCGCCTTGAAGGTCGGCATCGACAACTGGCGCTGGGCCGGCGTGCCGATCTACCTGCGCACCGGCAAGAAGATGGCCGAGGGCATGCGCATCATCTCGATCGCCTTCAAGGAGGCGCCGCGCACCATGTTCCCGTCGGGTTCGGGCGTCGGGTCACAGGGACCCGACCACCTGACCTTCGACCTGGCCGACAACTCGAAGGTGTCACTGTCGTTCTACGGCAAGCGGCCCGGGCCGGGCATGAAGCTCGAGAAGCTCTCGATGCAGTTCTCGGCCACCGAGGCGGACGGCGCCGACCAGGTACTGGAGGCCTACGAGCGGTTGATCCTCGACGCCATGCGCGGCGACCACACGCTGTTCACCACTGCCGAGGGCATCGAGTCCCTGTGGGCGAATTCGGCTGCGCTGCTGGCGGATCCGCCGCCGGTCAAGAACTACCAGCCCGGCACCTGGGGCCCCAACGCCATTCACCAACTGATTGCGCCCAACGCCTGGCGGCTGCCGTTCGAACGGGGTTGGCGCGAAGCCAAGAAGAAGTAGCTGCTACGGCCGCGGCGCCGCGGCCGCCTGCTCGAGCTGCAGGATGGCCGCGTCGACCATGGTCTGGATGATTTCGCAGGTGCTGAAATCGCTCATCCACAGATGCGGCGTGTCGGTGCGGTGCAGCATCGCGACGCCGTGCAGCGCGACCGACAGCGCCGCGGCCACCCGCTTCGCGTCGGGCCCCGGCTCGGAGTCGGGGTCCATGCCGCCGGCGGCCAGCAACCCGCGCGTCACCACCTCGAGCGCCTGGCGCGCCGACGGGGTGATCTCGTCGACTTTGACCATCAGGACGTATCGCAACGGAAAGCGTTGGGCGAACGCGACATACGCACGGCAGCCGAGCAGTAGGCGCTCTCGCCGCGTCTTGCCGCTCTGCACCTGATCGGCGATGTCCTGGTTCACCTGATCCCAGCTCAGCTCCGCCACGGCGGCCAGCACGTCCTCGCGACTGTCGAAATGGGCGTACACCGACATGTTCGAGATGCCGGCTTCACGCGCGATGCTGCGTAACGACACCTCGTTCGTGGACTCCGACGAGTCGACGACCCGGATCGCGGCGGCCAGGATTTCGTCACGCAGCAGCGCGCCCTGCCCTCGCACATTCCGCTGCCGTGTCGAGCCCGCCATGCCTTCACCCTAATCGTCGTCGTGACGAGGTGTGATGGTCGCCACCGCTCCGTAACTATACATGCGTATATATACAGTCGTATGGTGCTGGTCATGAACTGGTTGCTCAAGACCGCGCGACGCGGCTGGGTGCTGCTGACGGTTGTCGGGGTCGTCACGGTCGGCGGTTTCGTCATCGACCGCTTCCACGGCGTGTTCGGCAGCCAGCATTCCGCCGAAACCCGCACGGACAACATCGTTTCGACCATCCCGAAGTACGTGACGTACGAAGTGGACGGACCCTCCGACACCACCGGGATGATCAGCTACGTCGACGAGCGGGCCCAGCCGCAACGCGAGCGCTTCACCTCACTGCCCTGGTCGAAAACCCTGACCACCACGGTGCCGAGCGTGTTCGCCAACCTCGTCGCCCAGGGCGACAGCAGCCGGCTGACCTGCCGCATCACGGTCAATGGCGAGCTGCGCGACCACCAGTCGTCCGACGGCGCTGCGGCGACCACGTTCTGCCTGGTGAAGGCAGCATGAGCGGCCAGCACAGCAGCCGGGGCCGCTATCCCCGGCTGATCCGCATCCTGTCGGTGCCGATCATCCTGATCTGGCTGGCAGCCACTGCGGCCACCAACCTGCTGGTGCCCAAACTCGAGGTCGTCGGCGCGAACAACGCCGTGTCGCTCTCCCCGCAGGACGCGCCATCGGTCATCGCGACCAAACACATCGGCACGACGTTCGGCGAATTCGATTCCGACAGTGTGCTGATGATCATCATCGAGTCGGACCAGGCACTCGGCGACACCGCACGGCAGTACTACGGCGACCTGGTGCACCAACTCGAGCAGGACACCGCACACATCGAGCACGTGCAGGACTTCTGGGGCGACCGCATCACCTCGGCCGGCTCCGAGAGCGAGGACCACAAGGCGGCCTACGTCCAGGTGAACCTGCGCGGTGACCAGGGGTCCACCGAGGGCGTCGAATCCGTCGACGCGGTGCGGCACATCGTCGACCGCAGCCATCCGCCGGCCGGGGTGAGGGCGTTCGTCACCGGCCAGGCCGCCCTGGTCGCCGACACCAACGAGGCCGGCGACAAGAGCATGGTCAAGATGACGGTCGTGACGCTCGTCGTCATCGCGGTGATGCTGCTGGTCGTATACCGCTCCATCGCAACGACATTCATTGCCCTACTGGTCGTGCTGACCGAGATGAGCATGGCCCGCGGGTTGGTCGCCGTCCTCGGTAACGCCCAATTGATCAGCCTGTCGACCTTCGCCGTCAGCGTGCTGACCGCCCTCGCGATCGCCGCCGGCACCGACTACTGGATATTCCTGGTCGGCCGCTATCACGAGGCCCGCAACGCCGGCGAGGACCGCGAAACCGCCTACTACTCAACGTTTTCCAGCGTCTACCACGTGATCCTCGGCTCCGGCCTGACCATCGCCGGCGCCATGATGTGCCTGCTGTTCACCCGCCTGAACTACTTCAACACCCTCGCGCTGCCGTGTGCGACGGCGATGACCGTCATCCTGGTCATGGCGCTGACCTTCGCACCCGCGGTGATGGTCGTCAGCACCCACTTCGGACTGCTTGACCCCAAGCGCGCCAACAAGACCCGCGGCTGGCGCCGGGTTGGCACCGCCGTGGTCCGGTGGCCCGGGCCCATCCTGGTCGCGGCCACCGCTGCCGCGCTGGTCGGAGTGCTGGCCCTGCCCGGATACCGCACCAACTACGACAATCGCTTCTACGTACCGAAAGACGTGCCGTCCAACATCGGCTATGCCGCGGCTGAAGAGCACTTCACCTCCGCGCGGATGAACCCCGACATGCTGATGGTCGAGGCCGATCACGACCTGCGGAACTCCCGGGACATGCTGGTGCTGGACCGGATCGCCAAGAACATCTTCCGGGTACCGGGTATCGCCCGGGTGCAGAGCATCACGCGCCCGCTCGGCCCACCGATGGAACACGGCTCGGTGCCGTTCCAGATCAGCGCGCAGGCCGTCTCGATGAACGAGAACCTGCAGTTCCTGAAGGCCCGCCTCGGTGACGTGCAGACCATGACCGACCACCTCACCTCGATGATCGGCATCATGCGGCACATGCACGACCTCAGCGTGCAGTTGGCCGATGCCACACATGCCGGAGATGTTGCCGCGCAGGACATGTCGGCGACCACCGCCGAGTTGCGCGACCAGATCGCCGATTTCGACGACTTCTTCCGGCCGCTGCGGAACTACTTCTACTGGGAGCCGCACTGCTTCGACATTCCGGTCTGTCACGCCATGCGCTCGGTGTTCGACGCCACCGACGGCTTCGACCGGCTGGCCGACAACACCAGGGCACTGTCCGACGCCATGGGCAAGCTCGACGTGGTGACGCCGCAGATCGCCGCCCAACTGCCACCGCTGATCAGCCTGTCCACGGACGTCCGCAACCTGATGCAGACCATGCGCAGCACTTTCGACGGCATGGTCACCCAGATGGAACGCATGACCGACACCGCCGCGGCCATGGGTCAGACGTTCGACGACGCGAAGAACGACGACATGTTCTACCTGCCGCCAGAAGCGTTCAGCAGCCCCGACTTTCAGCGCGGCATGGAACTGATGCTCTCCCCCGACGGCAAGGCGGCCCGCTTCATCGTCACGCATGACGTGGATCCCGCAACCCTGGAGGGCATTTCGCATGTCGACGCCGAACTGCAGGCCGCCAAGGAGGCCGTCAAGGGCACGCCGCTGGCCGGCGCGAAGTTCTATCTGGGCGGTACCGCCGCGACCTACAAGGACATCCCAGCAGGGCGCGCATTACGACCTGCTGATCGCCGCCCTCGCCGCCATCATCCTGATCTTCGTGGTGATGCTGCTGATCACCCGGGCCCTGGTCGCGTCGATCGTCATCGTCGGCACCGTCGTGCTGTCGCTGGCCGCGTCGTTCGGTCTGTCCGTGCTGATCTGGCAATACTTCCTGGGCATCGAACTGCAATGGCTGGTGATCGCCATGTCGGTCATCGTCCTGCTGGCCGTCGGCTCCGACTACAACCTGCTGGTGGTGTCCCGCTTCAAGGAGGAGATCGGCGCCGGCCTGCGCACCGGACTGATCCGTGCCACCGGCGCCACCGGTGGCGTCGTCACCGCCGCCGGCCTGGTGTTCGCGTTCACGATGATCTCGATGATCGCAAGTGACCTGCGGTCGGTCGGCCAGATCGGCACCACGATCGGACTCGGCCTGCTGTTCGACACCTTCGTGGTGCGCTCCCTGATCACCCCGTCGATCGCGGCACTGCTCGGACGCTGGTTCTGGTGGCCGCTGAAGGTCCGGAGCCGTCCCACCCGTGCCGCTGAAACCACAAGCACAACACCGGAATTGGAGATGGCATGACGCTGCATCCCTTCACCGATCTGACCACTGTCACCGCGATCGACTCGGGTGTGTTCACCGCCAACATCGACGGCAGGTGGACCATCGGCCCCAAGGTGCACGGGGGCTGCATGATGGCGCTGTGCGCCGCCGCCGCTCGCCAGAGCGTTCCCGACGCCGCCGACCTGGCCCCGATTGCGTTGAGCGCCAACTACCTCAACGCGCCCGATCCGGGTGAAGTCCGGCTCAGCACCACGATCCGCAAACGCGGCCGACAGGTGAACCTGGTCGAGGTCGAGCTGTCACAACGCGGCCGGGTCGCCGTCACGTGCTCGGTCACCCTGGGACAACTGGATGCGAAGCCGCCGCGCCATCAGGTGCCGCTGGAAGTCTGCTCCATGACCGTCGAGCCGCCGGCTGATGCGGTACCGGTGACCGCCGACCATCCGCTGGGTCACGTCGTCCACGTCGCGCAGGGCTGCGACATGCGCCTGGACGCGGCAACACCGTTCCTGACCGGCGCCGAAGGCGAGCCTGTCACCCGGATATGGTTGCGCCCCTTTGCCTCCGACGAAGCCGATCCGGACGCAGCCTTGCTCTTCGCGCTGATGGCCGGTGACATCACACCGCCGGTCACGATGAACCGCGGACACTTCGGATGGACGCCGACGGTCCAGCTGACCACCTACCTGCGGCGCCGGCCCGCACCCGGGTGGCTGCGAGTCATGGCCAACTCCACCGTCATCGGCGACACCTGGTTCGAAGAGGACCACCTCATCGTCGACGCCAATGGCCAGGTGGTCGTACAGAGTCGCCAAATGGCGATGCTGCCGCTGGGGTCCTGACGGTCAGTACGCGGACACCGCGTTGTCTGCGACCCAACGCTTTTCGGCGTCAGAGCCCATGGGCGGCGGGATCAAGCCGTTGATCATCCAGAGGTCCTCACTGGTCTCATCGACGTGAAACTCCCAGTGCGGGTTGTCCTGCGCTTCCAAATACGGGCTGAGGATCGACTTGATCCAGTGGGCAATGCGGTGGCGATGGTCCTTGTCCGCGGCGCGGCGGGCGATGTGGTCGATGACCACCCGCAGCCCGACGTCGGTCTGCTCACCACCGACATACAGGTCACCCGAACGGGTTTCGTTGAAGATGACCACGACGTAGAACCGCGGCAGCCCCGCTTTCTCGTAATGATCGGTGATGCTGCGCGCCAGCGCACGCTTGTCCTCGGCGGTGAAGAAGTCCGGCGTGTGGTGAATGGTCCACAGCGGCATGCCGTCAGACCGCCATCGCGAAGGTCAGGTTCTCCACCGGACCCGACAACGCCGACTTGACACCCACCGAGACCTCATCGGCCAGAACCTCGACCGCACCCGCTTCCAGTCCGTCGATGATGCGGGTCGCGATGTCCACCGCCGTCGTCTTCGGACCCGGGATATCGGCGACCATGTCGGTCTCGATCAGCCCGGCGTGCACCCCGACCACCTGCGTGCCTTGTGCCGCCAGCTCGCCGCGCAGCGAGTTGGTGACCGACCAGATCGCGGCCTTCGAGGCGCCGTACGCCGCGCTTCCGGCCACCCAGGACAGCACCGAGTGCATGTTGACCAGGGCGCCGCCGCCGTTGGCCGCCAGAATCGGGGCGAAGGCCCGAGCCACTCGCAGCGGCCCGAAGACGTTGATGTCGAAGGTCGCCTCGATATCGTCGAAACCGCCGGTCAGCAGCGAACCGGGCAGCAGGATGCCCGCGTTGTTGAAGATGATCTCGGCATCCGGTGCGAGCTCGGCGAATGCGGAAACCGATGCCTCCGAACGTACTTCGAGTTCGACCGGGACCACTTCGGGGCGCTCATCGGTGAACGACGACCGGCCCGTCGAATAGACCTTGCGCGCTCCCCTGGCCAGAAGTTCGTCGACGAGTGCGGCGCCCAGACCCCGCCGTCCGCCGGTCACCACGACCACCTTGCCTGCCACTGCGACCATCTGAAGCTCCCTTGCTGAATAACGATGACGTTACTAAGATGGAAGCACAGACATCTGAGTAACGCAAGCGTTATCCAAAAAGAGGGTGTGATGGAGTTCGAGGAAAGACTGCGCGACCGCCAGTGGTCGATCAAGGACGGCTGCTCGGTGGCCAAGCTGCTGGACCTGCTCAGCACCAAGACCGTTTTTCTCGCTGTCCGCGAAAGCCTTTTCGGTACAACGCGATTCGAAGACTTCGTCGAGCGGATCGGAACGTCCGCACCGGCGGTGTCACGCGCGCTCAAACAACTCGAGGCCGCACAACTGATGGTGCGGGTGCCCTATCAGGAGCCCGGCAAGCGGGCGCGGGACGAATACCGGCTGACCGAGGCCGGCGAAGACCTCCTGCCCGTGTACCTGGCGATGAGTCAGTGGGGCGACAAGCATCTACAGAAGGGCGGACGCGGTCCACTGTGCTTCGTCGACCGGGAGTCGGGCAACCGGGTTGGCGTGATCGTCACTGATGATCCAAATGCTGCCACCGTTTCCGCAGGTGACATCGAGATCCGGCTGAATCGGTCGTGAGCTTTGCCCATTCCGGAATCAGCAACCATCGCGCCACCGTTGGAGATGAAATGACAGCGCACCCCTTCACGGACCTCACCACCGTCACCGCGGTCGGAGACGGCACCTTCACCGCCACCATCGACCCGGTGTGGACGATCGGCCCGAAGGTGCATGGGGGCTGCATGATGGCGGTGTGTGCCGCGGCCGCGCAGCAGGCCATCGGTGCAGAATCCGACCTGGCGCCCGTCGCCGTGAGCGCCAACTACCTGAATGCGCCGGACCCCGGCGAGGTGCAGCTGACGACAACGGTCCGCAAGCATGGGCGCCAGGTCGCCCTGGTCGATGTCCAGCTGTCGCAGAACGGTCGCGCGGCGGTCAGCTGCGCGGTGACGCTCGGACCGCTGGACGCCAAGCCGCCGCGCCACCAGGAATCGCTCGAGGTGTCCTACCTGCCGGTGGAACCACCTGCCGATGCCGTACCGGTGACCGGTGGCCACGCGGTCGGTGCGATCGTCCACGTGGCACAGGGCTGCCAGTTCCTGCTCGACGCAGCGACACCGTTCCTGTCCGGCGAGGAGGGCGACCCCGTCAACCGAATGTGGTTGCGGCCCTTCGCCGATGACGAGGCCAATCCCGACACCGCCCTGCTGTTCGCGCTGATGGCAGGCGACATCACTCCCCCGGTCACCATGAATCAGGGACACTTCGGCTGGACGCCCACCGTGCAGCTCACCACGTACGTCCGACGGCGGCCGGCGCCGGGATGGCTGCGGGTGCAGGCCAGTTCGACCGTGGTCGGCGAGACGTGGTTCGAAGAGGACCACGTCATCCTGGACTCCACCGGCCAGGTGGTCGTCCAGAGCCGGCAGCTCGCGATGCTGCCGCGCGGTTAGGCGCCCAGCTCCACCAGCTGGGCGTCACCCTGGATCGTCGAGAACTGTTGCCACCACACCCAATCGGTGATCGCTGCCCGCAGGTCGGCCGCGTACGGCGCGGTGTAGGCGCGGTACAGCGCAGCCGACTCCTGCAGGCGGCCGTAGGCAGCCAGCTTCTCGAGGTGTGCCGTCCGATACGTCTCGCCCGTCGTCTGCATCAGCGGGCGGATCGATTCCATCCATGCCTTGCCGATGGCCGCGGGGTCCGGCGGGACCAGCTGAACCGGCTGCGGCGGCAACGCTTCATGCAGCTGCGCATCCGGCCACTCGGCGAGCTTCGCGGCGGCTTCGGGAGCGATGACCTCCAAGCGGGTGCGACCCTTCATCAGGCCGTCCGTCGGAATGTCCTCGGGCGGAATGATTCTCGTCTGCAGGCTACCGGCGAACGGCTGCACTTCCTGCTCGGTGCCGATGATCACCTTGAGCGTCTTCTCATGGAAGGTGCACCACGCCTGCAGAGCAACGAACGGCTCGCGGACCCACCGGCCGCGCTGGCCAGCCGGGATGCGCTCGTCAGCGCTGACGAAGATCACCTGCGAGGGTAGGCACATGCCGTCCGGAATGAACGACACCCCATAGGAATTCGCGGCGATGATCTCGCCGTCGGTCGTCACGCCGACCGCCCACACGAAGTTCCACGCCATCGCCGGGATCGACGGCGGCGCGTGCAATGCCGCCGCGATTCGCTCGGCGAACTGCACATCCGCGTCACCCGCGGACTTGCGCACCAGACCGGCCCGCGCCGCGGCAGCCATCGCGTCACGCTCGGCGCGAGCCGCCGTCACCGGGATCGGCGCCGCGGCAGCGGCGTTCTGCTGCTGGTTGGTCGACATCGGCGCGACGCCCGGACCACCCGGACCACCGGCACCTGCGCCGGGTTGCGCGACCGGCGCGGCCGGTGAGGGTGTCGGTGCCGGCCCCAACGGGGCGGCCGGTGCGGCGCCGGCCGGTGTGCCGGTCGGCGCGGCGGCACTTGCCGCGCCCGCCGCCTGGGTCACCGGCGCTGCACCCGCGCCGCCGGTGCCTGTCGCCGCCCCACTTGCAGCGGCCGGGGTGCCCGACGCTGCGCCCGTCTGGGTGGCGGGTTCGGGCGTCGTGAGTGGAACGGCATTCGCCGCCGCGGACAACGGCTGCGTTGGCAGTTGTCCGAACGGGCTTTTCGGAGTCTGCGGTCCTTGGGCTTGCTGACCGGTTGGCTGGCCTGCGCCTTGGCCAGTTCCTTGGCCTGCGCCTTGGCCTGTGCCCTGGCCGGTCGGGGCGCTTGACGAGGGGCTGCCAGACGTTGACGTGCCAGCCGACGAAGTTGATGGCGCGCCGGTCGGAGTTGCCCCGGGCGGCGTCGGACGCGATCCCGGTGACCCCATTGCCGCGTTGATCCCACCAGCAGGCGGAGGTGTATTCGATCCATCGGCCACCGCGGGTTGCGGAGATTCGTGCCGAGGCGTCACTATTGGCTCGACTGGCGCACTCGGCTTCTTGCCGCTGCCGCCTTGTCCGCCACCCGGCACATCGGACACTGGCGCTTGCGCGGGCTGTTCAAGTGGCGCGGTCTGCGTACTGCCAGCACCGCCCTGGCCACCGCTTCCTGCCGTCTCGCCTCCCTTTGGAGGCTCTTCACAGATGAGGGTGTAGAGGTGGTTGGCGCGTCGTTGCCGGGATAGAGGTCGAGGTCTCTCGAAAATGAG
>NZ_JBJIAL010000034.1:0-57848 GCF_045310895.1 Mycobacterium sp. SMC-18 | reverse complement strand
CGACAACAGAACCTGGCAGCCCAACACGCCTCAGATCACCACTGCGGCGGCTTGACAGGCTCATTGAGAGTCCTTTCGGTTGACGTTGCTGCCCATCACAACCTCGGCCGGCCCACATCGATGCCGCTGCCACGGGACCTGTTCGCTTCCTGCTGAGAGGCTCTGCCTACTACGCTGTCGACATGGAGCTGCGGCAACTTCGGTACTTCGTCGCCGTTGCCGATGAGCTGAATTTCGGGCGTGCCGCCAAACGGCTGCGTATCGCCGGGCCGTCACTGTCCCAGCAGATCAAGGCACTCGAGCGTGACCTCAAGGTGGAGCTGTTCGACCGGGACCGGCGATCGGTGCGCCTGACCGCGGCAGGCGCGTCGCTGTTGCCGCACGCCCGGTCCCTGGTGGCGCAGGCCGATGAATTACGCAGGCGGGCAATCGGTTTGTCGAACTCCGAACCGATCCGGATCGGCTACGTCAACTGGTGCCCGACCGACCTGGCCGAGCGCGCGGCCGGTGTCGCGCAGCTGCGCGTCGACACGTGGGTGACGCCGTCGCACGCGCAGGCGGCCCGGGTTGCCGAGGGCATCCTCGATCTGGCCATCTGCTGGGTGCAGACCGGTGACCTGGAGGACCTCGAACTGGAAGCCCGGCTGATGGGGGTGGACCGGCTCTTCGCGCTGTGCGTCGGCGCCGACGACTCTCCCGTGCCGGCGAAAGACACACTGGTGCTGGTGGATTCGGACACGGCGAGTTGGGAGTCGTGGAACCGCTACGGTGAGCAGTTCGCCGCCGACACCGGTGCCCGGGTGATGCGCACCGACGACGGCGGCGTCACAGGCCCGACGTTCTTCGAGCATGTCCGCCAGCTGGGCCGTCCGGTGCTCAACAACCCCAGGGGGCAGACCGACGCCCTGCCGCGAGACCTGGTGCGCCGTCCGGTGATTCAACCGACTCCGCTGTGGACCTGGTCACTGGTGTGGCGGCGGGGAGAAGACAACCCTGCCGTGCACGCTGTCGTCGACGCGCTCACGCGGGACGCCGCCGTCGGGATCGACGACGCGGCGTGGTTGCCGCCCACTGATCCACATCAACAGCGCGGCGAGGGCCGCCAGTAGCACGACGGCGGCACCGGCGAGCAACGCCTGCTGAAAACCGTTGTGCAGCAGGGGTGCCACCGCGACGGGCCCGACGATCTGGCCGACGGAGTATCCCGTCGTCAACAGTGCGACGGCGCCCGGGAACTGCAACGCGCGGCCGGCGGCGAGCGCCAGGGTGCTGATGCCGATGAACGTGCCGCCGAACAGCACCGCCCCGGCGAGTGCGGCAACGCTGTTCCCCGTTCCCGCCCAGGCGATTCCGGCAGCTTGCAGCAACAACGCCGCGACGAGCAGCGCCGGATAGGGGAAGCGACCGGTGAACCGCGCCCACAACGCAGCCGACGGTGCGGCGGCCAGGCCGACCAACAGCCACACCGCACTGCCGAGCCCGCCCGGTGACTGCTGCGCAACCGCGGCGACCAGGAACGTGCCGGCGATGATGTAGCCGACGCCTTCGAGTGTGTAGCTCGCCATCAGCAGCACCAGCGGACCACGGGCGCTGCGCTGTTGGTCTGCACGGACTTTCGGTGTGTCGCCGGAGGTCCCGGGGCGCATGTGCCAGGCGAACGCGCTGAGCAGTGCGGCCAAGGCCGTCGCCGCCCACCAGGCGACCTGCCAGTCTTTCGTGGCGGGCAGGGCCGCGGACAACGCGATGCCGATACCGACGCCGCTGAACGCCCAGCCGGCGTGGTGGGCCGGATGACCGTGATCCATCAGGGTGTTGACGGCGATCACGAAGACCAGTGCGCTGGCGATGCCGGCAACCAGCCGTAGGGCGCCCCACTCGATGACGTTGGTGCTGAGCGCCATTGCCGCGAGCGTCGCGACCAGGATCGCCAACGACACCCGGCACGCGAGCACGGAGCGGGCCAGCCGTGGCGAGGCCGCGGCGCCCACCGCGCCGATCAGGTAGCCGACGTAGTTGGCGGTGGCCAGCTGCCCTGCGGTCTGCGCGGTGAGGCCGGCGTCGGCCGTCATCAGCGGCAGGATCGGCGTGTAGGCGAAGCGGCCGATGCCCATCGCCGCGGCCAGGGCTGCCGCGGCGCGGGCGATCGAGAGCCAGGCGGACTTGGGCATGCCTCATGGTGCGTGGGCGGCGGCGTCACCCGCCACGACCTGTCTCCTTGCAGCTGTGAGGAATTGCCTCACACGCGACTCATGGCGCGACGAAGTGCTCGCCGGAGAGGACACCGGATAGCCGGTCTCTCAGCTCGGCCGAGAACCGCAAAACCATCGGCAGTGGCCGGTGGTGGATCGCCGCACCGGTCACCTTCCCGTCGCCATCGCGGTCGAGGATGGTGACGCCGCGGATCTCCATGCCACCGAAAGCCGTTGCTCGCCACTGCAGGTAGCTGGTCGACCCGGCGTGCGCGGAGTCCGTGAACTCCAACGTCTCATAGATCGAACTCGCAGTGGCCATCACCGTGGCGACGAGTTCTCGGCCCCGGATGGGCGCCATCAGGGCGGTGGCATCCAGCACGATGTCGTCGGCGAATTCCGCGGCGAACGTGGTCCGGGATAGCTGTGCGAAACCGTCCTGCCAGCCGCTCATTTCGTCGCTCCGGAGGCGGACCAGGCGGCGGTGTCGATGGGGGAGAAGTCGGTCGGCCTGCCGTCGAGGCGGCCGGCCCGCCGGGTGCCGAGCGTCTTGACGACGTCGTCGGGCAGTGGCGTCGTGAAGATGTTGTCGATCAGCGAGTATTCGGCGGCCAGGCGCCCGAACGCGCCCAGCGCGCCGACGTCGATGCGTCCGTTCGGCAGGTAGAGCTCGTCGCGGATGTGAATCTTCTTCACCAGCCCCCACACGACGTGATCGGGCAGCGGTGGCATCTCGAAGATGCGGTTCACCTCGCACTCGAACGAGATCGGGGCCTCGGCGATACGCGGTGCCGAGATGGTCTCCGACGCGGCCTTGTGGAGACCGAGCGCCTCGAATTCGTCGACGTCATGGTCGAATTCGAATGCCGAGCGATGCACGGTGTCCGCATTGTCGATCGTCGCGATGTTCACGACGAACTCGCCTGTGTCGCGGATGTTGACGAAGGTGTCTTTCAGCGTGACGCCGTCGGACCGCGGCTGCAGGCTGATGGACAGCATCGGTGGCATGCGGCCGACAACGGTGAAGAACGAGATGGGCGCGATGTTGCCGACGCCTGCGGTCGAGGCGGTGCTGACCCAGGCGATGGGCCGGGGTAGGACGCTGCCGATCAGCAGTTTGTAGCTCGAGGTGGGATCGAGATCGGTGGGGTCGATGACCATGACGGAATGCCTTTCAGGACAGGAGGGCCAGGGCGCTGTACCAGACGGGCCCGATGTTCAGCCGGTCCGGATACAGCCGGATCATGTAGTCGAAAAACTCATGGGGACTGGGCTTTCCGGCCAGCAGCCGCTGGGCGTCGAGCAGGTAGTCGCGGGTCTGGTCGATGATCGCCGGATCGTCGGGGAGGTCCTTGTTCTTGTGTCCTGCGACCACGGCGCGGGGCCGGAGTGCGGCGACCTGGTTGAGGGCCTGCAACCACGACCGGATGCCACCGTGATCGCTTTCCAGCAGGTACTGGTGCACGCCGTTGTAGGCGACGTCGCCGGCGACGACCAGGCCGATCGACGGCACGTGCAGCACGGTGGTGTCGTCGGTATCGGTGTGGCCCACCTCGATCGGCACCAGGCGCTGACCTTCCAACTCGAACCCGTCGGGGGGAACCTGTTGGTAGACAACGGGGCTCGGTGGGATCATGCCGGGAAAGTCGACGTCCCACATCTGGGCGCGGCCCGCCACGGCCTGCTCGTGCATCTTGCCGATGGTGCCGGCGGTCGCGTAGGCGACGGCACCGGGAAAGCGTTGCAGCAGAACATCGGTGCCGAACCAGTGGTCGCCGTGGCCATGCGTGGCGTAGATCGCCGTCAGCCGCCTGCCGGAGTTCTCGATCCAGTCGCCGACGCGGCTGATCTGCTCGTGGGTGAACGGCGGGTCGACGAGGACGGCGTCGTGGTCGCCGAAGATGAGCGTGGACGACACCGGGGAGGACACGATGGGGCTGCCGTCGGGCAGTCGCTGGTCGCGGTAGCGGCGCAGTCCGTCGTGCACCAGAACGTCGTAATTCAGGGTGGTCATGACGCGGTCCTTTCAGGCGAGGTGTTCGGTGAACCAGTCGCGGGCGGCGCCGCCGGCCTTCGGGAACTGGTCGAGGTAGGCGGCGAAGTGCCCGCCGTCGACGGTGACGAGCTTCTTGGGTTCGAGCGCCTGCTCGTAGGCGTGGAGTTCCAGATCGGTCATGGTGACGGTGTCGCGCAGTCCGACGATCATGAGCAGCGGCGTGGGCGAGACGCGCGCGATCCAGGTGCCCGGCTCGTACATGCGCGCCGCACGTGACGAGCGCACCGTCATCGTGTTGTCCCACACGCCGTCCGGCACCGGCTGGGTGTAGAAGGAGATGGCCTCCGCGGACCGGTAGGCGGCCGGCACCGCCGGGTCGGCACCGACGACGGCCTGCACAGCCGGTGGTTCGCCGCGGAACTGGCGGCGCTCGTCGTCGATGAATGCGGCTTCCAGCGCCGCCACGTGTTCGGGAGCGACGCGCCGCAGGCTCTGCTGATAGCCGCTGATGGTCGGGACCTGCGCGACGACGGCCCGCAGCCGCCGGTCGGTGGCGCCCAGCACGATGGCGTGCCCACCAGCATAACTGGTGCCCCACAGGCCGATTCGCGTCGGGTCGACCGACGGGTGGCTCTCCAGGAACGAGATGGCGCGCCGCCAGTCCGCGACCTGCGTCCACGGGTCGACGTCACCGCGCGGCATCCCGTCGCTGGCGCCGAAACTGCGGTGGTCGTGCACCAGGACGACGAACCCGGCGCCGGCGAACAGTTCGGCGAACCGCGTCAGCCCGTGTTCCTTCACCCCGGCGAAGCCGTGGGCCATCGTGATCGCCGGGTGCGGTCCCGCGCCGTCCGGAATGAACAGCCAGCCGCGGAGCGTCACTCCGTCGGCTGCGGTGAATTCGACGTCCTGTCGCTCCATGGTCCACGCTCCTCGTCTGCTGATGTCCACGATCAGCCCGGAACGTGGTCCGTGGGAACGCCGCGGTGATCCTGGTATTGGCAGGGCCAGGTTTAGGCTCAGACGATGGTGAAGGGGAATGCGCTCGGCGACTACCTGCGGTCTCGCCGTGAACAGATCCGCCCCGAGGATGTCGGATTGATCGCCGGCTCCCGCCGCCGGGTGGCCGGCCTGCGCCGTGAAGAGCTGGCTCTGCTTGCCGGGATCAGCTCCGATTACTACCTGCGACTCGAGCAGGGCCGCGACACGAATCCGTCACCGCAGGTGCTCGAGGCCTTGGCGCGGGCGCTGCAGCTGGACATCAACGGCACGGAATATCTGTACCGCCTGGCGAATCCCACCGGAATCCGTTGGGAGAAATCGGGATTGGAGCAGGCCGCCGACGGGCTGGACGAGCTGATCGATCAGTTCCCGATGCCTGCTTTCGTGGCCAACCGCTACCAGGTGGTGCTCGCCGCCAACCATCTCGCCTGTGCGCTGGCGCCCGGTTTCCGGCCGGGACAGAACATCCTGGCCTGGCGGCTCCTGGATCCCGCGGCCCAGGATTTCTTCGTCGACTGGGACGAGGCGACGGAGATCGCGGTAGGTGGTCTGCGCGAGGTGACGGGTGATCACCCCGACGATCCCTATCTCCAGCGGATGGTCGGTGAATTGTCTGCTGCCAGTACACGATTCCGGGAGCTCTGGGGGCGGGCCGACGTCGGTTACCGGCCGGGTGTCACCCACATGCGCCACCCGGTGGTCGGTGACCTCTTTTTGCATCGCAATCGACTGAACCTGCCGCACTCGGGTGGGCAGCACGTCATCACATTCCGTGCCGACCCCGGTAGCGACTCCGCGAAAGCCCTTGAGGCGCTGCGGGATCTGTAGGCGTCAGCGCCGCAGGTCGAGGTTGTGCAGGCGCAGGCTGCCGCGCGCGAGGAGGCTGCCGTTCGCGTCGGTGATCGTCACGTCCCACAGTTGCTGGGTGCGGCCCTGCTGCACCGGGACGGCTCGGACGGTTGCCGTCCCGCCGGTGGTGGAACGCACGAAGTCTGTGCTGTTGTGTACCCCGACTGCGAACTGTCCGCGATCGGCCACTGCCGCACTGGCGCCGATGCTCGCCGCGGATTCCACCGCGGTCGTGTAGACGCCGCCGTGCACGACGCCCCACGGCGTGTGGTGCTCGGGGCCCAGTTCGATGGTGCCGACGACGAGTCGGCCCGTCGCCTCCGTGACTTGCAGCCCGGCCGCGGTGAGGAACGGGCTGCCGTTGTTGAGCTCGGCGAGACTGAGTGTGGGTCCGGGCGTCGTGGTTTCTGGCATGACTGCTCCTGTCGCAGGGTTCTGCTGACGTGAGCACCACGTTCGCAGTATTCATTCCGGCGACCCTGGCCCCCGTGGCCCCAGGGTGGGCGGGAATTCTCCTGAGGTGGTGGGTGCTTTGATCCGGCATGGATATGAAATTCGAGATCGCCGTCCTGCCGGTGTCGGATGTCGACCGGGCCAAGGACTTCTACGAGAAGTTGGGCTGGCGGCTGGACGCCGACTTCGAGACCGCTGCGGACTTCCGGGTGATCCAATTGACTCCACCAGGTTCCGGTGCTTCGGTCATCTTCGGTACCGGCGTCTCTGACGCGGTGCCGGGCTCGGTGGGCGGGCTGCACCTGGTGGTCGACGATGTTGTGGCGGCGCGTGCTGAGCTCGTTGGCCGTGGCATCACAGTCAGCGAGGTGTTTCACGACGAGGGTGGTGTCTTCCACCGCGCCGGGACGGCCGGCCGGGTCGACGGTCCAGACCCGGAGCGACGCAGCTACGCGTCGTACGCCTCGTTCGAGGATCCCGACGGCAACGGTTGGGTGCTGCAGGAGATCACCACGCGGTTGCCGGGGCGATAGTCGCCAGCGGAAACACGGAAGATACTCGCGCCCAGGTTAATTCGATGCACCACTCAGTTGGTCGGCGGTGTTGGTGGTGGTTCGAAGGGTTGGTACCACCACCATTGGGCGCGTTCCCCGGTCGGTCCGGGGCACGGCGGCACATCAGGAAAGGGCGTCGTCGGTGGCCTTGCCAGGGATCCGCCGTCGAGTTGGCGGCCCGCGGCATCGGTGACGACCAGCCGATCAGCCGGGCCGGTGATGGTGATGACCCGCTGGTGATGCAACCGGTGGTGATACGGGCACACCAGCACCAGGTTGTGCAGCTCGGTTTCCCCGCCGTTCTCCCAATGAATGATGTGATGCGCGTGCAAGCCGCGGGTCGCCTCGCACCCCGGTACCCGGCAGCACCGGTCGCGGTGTTCCAGCGCGCGGCGCAGCCGCCGGCTGATGGTGCGGGTGCTGCGCCCGGCGCCAATCGGCTGACCATGGCGCTCCAGCCACACCTCGCACGTCGCATCGCACAACAACAGCCGGCGTTCCTCGTCGGTGAGCACCGACCCCACATGCAATGCAGCCGCGCGCTTTTCGAGGTCAAAGTGCACCACCACGGCGGTGTGCTGCCCATGCGGACGACGTTCCACATCGCTGTCCCAGCCGGCCTCAATCAGGCTCATGAACGCATCCACCTGGTTCGGGAACGGCGGCACCACATCCGACACCGGGTCACCGGTTTCTGAATTCTCGTGGTCGCGTTTCCAGTCCGCCACCAACGCATCCTGATGCGACGCCACCGCGGCATCGAACTTCGCCGCCTCCAACTTCGGCAGCCGGATCTTGTACGTGGCCGACCCGTCCTCATGGCTGGTCTTGCGGATCGACCGCTCCGGCTCCGGCGCCGATTCCGGCTCGGGCTCGGGGCGCGGCTCCAACTTCACCGCAGTCCGCAACTGGGTGACCGTGGCGCTCTCGGCAAACTGGGCGTAATGCTCATCCGAACCGTCGGCGGCATGCTCGGCGACCACCCCAACCTGATCCAACGACAACCGGCCCGCCCGCATCGCCTCAGCGCACCGCGGGAACTCCTCGATCCGGTGCGCCACCGCCACCATCACTTCCGCGTTACGCGGCGACACACCGGTTTTCCACGCCACCAACGACGGCAATGACCGGGCGCCCGTCGCGCCCCACAGCCCGTCGCGGTCGATCTCGGCCACGATCTCGACCAGACGGCCGTCAATTGCGTTGCGCTGACCGGTCAGCTCACCGATCTCCGCGAAGTACGCATCCATACGCTCACACGGCGACGGCGCCTCAACCTCGAAAGCCGTTGCCGTGCTGGACATAACACCATCAAAGCAGAAGGGTCCGACAAGTTTTCGCACCCTGAAGCAGGGCGAGAAACTCGGGTCTACGCCGGATCAGTCCTTCTCGATGACACCCTGCGCGGTCCGGGCCCGGTCCTCGTAGCTCTTGCGCTTGGCAGCGTCGAACTCCAGGAAGACCGTGTCCAGCCCGAGCGCCTTGTTCATCCCGCGGCGGCCCTTGGGCGGAAGCAGCTGTGCCAGCTGCGCGGTGAAGCGCAGCGGCGGCGGGACCGACACGTGGGTCTTGGGCTTGTCCAGGGTCTTGATGATGGCGGCGGCGATGTCCTCGGGTTCCACCGGCTTGATGGCGCCACCGGACTTGGTGCCCGAGATCAGCTCTGTGTTGGTGAACGGCGGCATGATCACCGAGACGTTGACGCCGTGGGGAGCCATCTCGTCCGCCAGGGCCGTGGACAGGCCGACGACGGCGTACTTCGCCCCGACGTAAACCACCTGACCGGGCAGCGGGATGAGGCCCGAGAGCGAGGCGATGTTGATGATGTGACCGCTACGGCGGCTGACCATCTCGGGAAGCGCGAGCTGACAGCCGGTCAGGACGCCGTAGACGTTGACTTCGAGGGAAGACCGGATCGACTGTTCCGTCTCCTTCAGGAACGGGCCGACCGGCATCACGCCGGCGTTGTTGATCAGGACGTCGAGGTGGCCGGCGCCGTCGCTGCGGGCCTTGTCCAGGAACACTTCGAAGGACTCGCGGTCGGTGACGTCGAGCGGGTACCCGGTGGCCGGACCGAGTTTGACCAGCTCAGAGACGGCCGACTCGAGTACTGCGACGTCCCGGTCGCCGATGACGACGCGCGCGCCGCGGGCGAGAAGGGCCTTGGCGGTGGCGTAACCGATGCCTCGTGCGGCTCCGGTGATGGCGATGGTCTTGCCGCGGATGTTGTCCATGGCCGCAAACTTTACACGTGTCAAGTTTTGAAATGAAGCCCTGATTTGGCCAACCCGGCGGGCTACTGTCGGGGGCATGACGCGCGCGCTGCGGACTCAGGTTTGTGTAGCCGGTGGTGGACCTGCGGGTCTGGTGCATGCACTGCTGCTGGCGCGCGCCGGCATCGAAGTCGTCGTACTGGAGAAGCACAACGACTTCCTCCGCGACTTTCGCGGCGACACCGTCCACCCCACCACGTTGCGCATCATGCACGAGCTGGGGTTCATCGACGAGTTCCTGAAGTTGCCGCACACCAAGATCAACCGGGTCTGCATGGACGCCGACGGCACCCTGCGGACGTTCGGCAGTTTCGGCGCCCTGAAGGCGCTGCGGTTCCCCGAGCCCTACATCGCGCTGATGCCACAGTGGGACTTCCTGGACTTCCTCGCGGAAAAGGCTTCCGCCTACCCGGAATTCAGGTTGATCCGCAACGCGGAGGTGACCGACCTGATCATCGAGGGCGGCCGCGTCGTCGGCGTGCGCACGCCCGAGCTGGAGGTGCGCGCCGATCTGGTGGTGGCCGCCGACGGCCGTAAGTCGGCGGTGCGCGCCGCGTCCGGGCTCCCCATGGCGAGCGCGCACAGCCCCATGGATGTGCTGTGGTTCCGGCTGGGCTGGCGCCCCGGCGATCCGCAGGAGCTGTTCGGGATCATCCGCAAGGGTCTGTTGATGGCGATGATCTATCGCGGCGACTACTGGCAGGTCGCGTACCTCATGCCGAAGGGCGCCAATCCGCAGGGCGGCTCACTCGACGACTTCAAGGCCCGGCTCGTGTCTGTACGGCCGCAGCTGCGCGAGCACGTCGAGGACCTCAAATCGTGGGACGACACCAGCCATCTCGATGTGCGGGTGGACCGGCTCAAGACCTGGTGGCGGTCGGGGCTGCTGTGCATCGGCGACGCCGCGCACGCGATGTCACCGGCCGGCGGCGTCGGTATCAACCTGGCGGTGGCCGACGCGGTCGCCGCCGCCAACATCCTGTGCGGTCCGCTGCGTAACGGCCTGCTCGCCGACTCGGATCTGGCCAAGGTGCAACGCCGCCGCGAGTTGCCGACCCGCATCATCCAGGCCGGCCAGGTGCTGGCGCAGAACCAGTTCATCGAACCCAACCTGGCCGGCGACCTGTCACCGATCAAGGTGCCGTCATTCGTGGGAAAGGGCCCGCTGCAATACATTCCGCCGCTGCTCGTCGGCCGCGGTTTCCGTCCCGAACACGTGCGGACCCCGGACGTCCACTCGGCATGACGGACGCTGTCAGCTGACGGTGACGTCGTCGATGTCGATGGTCACCGTGACCATGTCGCGCACGGGCTGCCCGTCGGCGTCGCGGACGTAGACGACGCGCTTGGTCGGGAGCACGATGCCGTCGAACTCGGTGTGGTTGTCCGAGTAGTGCGCGGCCGGGGAGTCGCCGGCGATGTCGACGTCGTAGTCGCGCCGCCGGATCAGGCCGTCCGAATCGATGTAGAGGGTCTGCTGGGTGCTGTGGGTGGCGATGGAATCGGGGTACTTCACACCGAGCCGGCGCCACGTCTGGCCGTTCTCGTGCCACGTGCCGAGCTCTTCGGTGTGGACACCGGGCAGTGTCAGCGAAGACGGCTCGGACAGGTACGTCCACATCGCGTAGCCCGCGAAGTAGGCCAGCTGCAGCGTGGACCACGGCGTCTCGAGGGTGTGTCCGGCGAAGGAATCACGAGGAGAATCCAATGTTTCCAAAGTCTTTGGCGAGTCGCCATCGGTTTCGATGACGACGCGGCCGGGGCTGTACGCGGAATGCAGCCCGGGCTCGGGCAGCGGGTGGTGCCAGGCGAGCTGGTCCTTGGGACTGATCTCCACCCGCGAATCATCGAGAATGCCGTCGACGCCCTTGAGTCCCCACAGTCCGCCGCCGATGAGCTGATGGATCTTGATGCGGTTGACCTGCTCCCAGCGCTCCTGGCCGCCGGATGCGGAGATGACTTCGTGCAGCAGGGACATGGCGTGCTCCTTTGAAGACGGCGGCCGCCGGGTGGCGGTCCACACTCGACCCTGCCTCGGTGGATTGGCATGTGGGAGGCCGCGATCTTCCTGGTACCGAGCGGGACAGGATCGGGCCGGCTGCCCAACCGAGCGCTGCGGAATCCGGGTTGCTCCGCCGATCAGGTGGATACGCTTGATTTGTGCTTACCGGTTGGGCCGTCGGGTGTCTGCTGCTGGTCGCCGCCGTGCTGGTGTTGGGGGCCGGCATGGCGGCGCGCACGTACATCGGCGGGACGCCCCAGGATCACCCGCATCGTCGGCGCGCACGCGCGGTGCGCTGGTCCACTTTCGGCAAGGTGTTCTACGGCCCGATCAACCGTGACGCCCAGGGCAACAACACTTTTGACGACGAAGAGCTCGATCACATGCTCTTCCTGCCGGCGGTCGTCGTGGCCGGCGGACTGCTCCTGGCCGGGTTGTTCGTGCTGTTCCTGGAGCTGGTCAAACACGGCGGGTGACGGCGACCGGCGTCAGCGTCGCTGCAAAGCGAGTTCAGCGGCCTCCCGCACCGGGCCGCGCCACGCGGGCCCGTGGCCGGGCAGCAGCACCTGGGTGTCCAGCAGACCGAGCGCCGACAGGCTGCGTTCACACGCCGCCTCGTCGTGGTTGAAGATGTGAGGCAGTAGCTGCGGGCCGCCCTTGGTGAGGAGGGGGTGACCGGTGACGACGGCGTCGCCGGCCACCAGCACGTCGCCGAAGACGTAGGAGCAGTGTCCGCCGGTGTGCCCTGGACTGGGAATCAGCTGCGGACTGCCCGGCAGCGTCGCCGCGACGTCCTCGGTGAGGGCCTGCGCGGTCGGAATGCCCTCGCGCACCAGCCCGCCCTTGCCGACGATGTGCATCGACCAGGCCAGGTACCGCGGGTTCCAGGCCCGCGTCAGGAGGTCGGCCGGTGAAACCTGTTCCAGGTATTCGCGTTTGGCGTGACCGACCTCGGCGCCGTGGCAGAACACCGGTGTGTCATGGGTTTTGGCGAACCAGATGGCTGCGCCGAGGTGGTCGACGTGCGCGTGGGTGAGCAGAATCGCCCGTACGTCGCCGGCCTCGAAGCCCAGGTCGCGCAGTGAACGCAGGACGTCATCGCGCTGGCCGGGAAAACCCGCGTCGATCAGGATCACCCCGCTGTCGTCGCTGACCAGGGTCCAGTTCACCAGGTCGGTTTGGGCGAAGTGAATATTTTCGGTGATCGCGCTCAGGGCTGCCGCCATGTGGCGAGTGTAGGCAGAGTAGAAAAGGAACTGCAGAGGCGACGAACAGGAACGGGACTCATGGCTGAACTCAGGCTGGGATACAAGGCGTCGGCGGAGCAGTTCGCGCCGCGTGAACTCGTCGAGCTGGCGGTGGCCGCCGAGGCGGCGGGCATGGACAGCGCCACCGTCAGTGATCACTTCCAGCCGTGGCGCCATACCGGCGGCCACGCACCGTTCTCCCTGGCCTGGATGACCGCGGTGGGCGAGCGCACCGAGCGGCTGGTCCTGGGCACCTCGGTGCTGACCCCGACGTTCCGTTACAACCCGGCCGTCATCGCGCAGGCGTTCGCCACGATGGGCTGCCTGTACCCCGACCGCATCTTCCTGGGCATCGGCACCGGTGAGGCGCTCAACGAGATCGCCACCGGCTATGAAGGCGAATGGCCCGAGTTCAAGGAGCGCTACGCGCGCCTGCGTGAGTCGGTGCGCCTGATGCGTGAGCTGTGGCTCGGCGACCGCGTCGACTTCGAGGGCGAGTACTACAAGACCAAGGGTGCCTCGATCTACGACGTGCCCGAGGGTGGTATCCCGATCTACATCGCCGCGGGCGGGCCGCAGGTGGCCAAGTACGCCGGCCGTGCCGGCGACGGGTTCATCTGCACCTCGGGCAAGGGCGAGGAGCTGTACAAGGACAAGCTCATCCCCGCCATGCGCGAGGGCGCCGAGGCCGCGGGCAAGAACCCCGACGACGTCGACCGGATGATCGAGATCAAGATCTCGTACGACCCGGATCCCGAACTGGCTCTGGAGAACACCCGGTTCTGGGCGCCGTTGTCGCTGACGGCCGAGCAGAAGCACTCCATCGACGACCCGATCGAGATGGAAGCGGCCGCCGACGCGCTGCCCATCGAGCAGGTCGCCAAGCGCTGGATCGTGGCGTCCGACCCGGACGAGGCCGTCGAGAAGGTCAAGCAGTACGTCGACTGGGGCCTGAACCACCTGGTGTTCCACGACCCCCGGCAGGACCAGTGCCGCTTCCTGGAGCTGTTCAAGACCGACCTTGAGCCTCGCCTGCGCAAGCTGGCGTGACGGAAGGCCGGGCTCGGTAGGCTTATCGCCGTGCCCGACGCCACCGCGATCTACATCGCCTCACCTGAAGGCGACACCGGCAAGTCGACCATTGCGCTGGGGCTGTTGCACCGGCTGGCGGCCACGGTCGCCAATGTCGGGGTGTTCCGCCCGATCGTGCGTGCGGGGACCGGCCGCGACTACATCCTCGATTTGTTGCTCGCGCACAGCACCGCGGGCCTGGACTACGACGACTGCGCCGGGGTCACCTATCAGCAGTTGCACGACGATCCCGATGCGGCGATCGCCGACATCGTCGATCGCTATCACCGCGTCGCGGACAAGTGCGGTGCGGTGGTGATCGTCGGTAGCGACTACACCGATGTCGCCTCGCCCAGCGAGTTGTCGATGAATGCCCGCATCGCGGTGAATCTCGGTGCGCCCGTGTTGCTCTCGGTACGCGCCGCTGATCGCACACCCGGCGAGGTGGCCCATGTGGTCGAGCTGTGCCTGGCCGAGCTCGCGGCCCAGCACGCGCACACCGCCGCGGTCGTCGCGAACCGGTGCGCCCCTGACGAACTCGCCGACGTGGCCACCGCACTGCAGCGGTTCACACCGAAAAGCTATGTGCTGCCCGAGGAGCCGCTGCTGGCGGCGCCGACGGTGGCGGAGCTGCGGGACGCGGTGGGTGGCACGTTGATCAGCGGCGACGAGGAGCTGCTGACGCGCGAGGTCATGGGAATGATGGTCGCCGGCATGACGGCCGAACACTGCCTGGAGCGGCTGCGCGAGTCCATGGCCGTCATCACCCCGGGCGACCGCTCCGATGTGGTGCTGGCCATCGCCAGTGCCCATGCCGCGGAAGGCTTTCCGTCGATCTCGTGCCTCATCCTCAACGGCGGCCTGCCGTTGCACCCATCGATCGCCAAACTGGTTGCGGGCCTGGGGCTGCGGTTGCCCATCGTGGCCACCGAGCTGGGCACGTATGACACCGCCCGCGCCGCGTCGACGGCGAAGGGCCGGGTGACGGCCACGTCGCTGCGCAAGGTCGACACCGCGCTGGCCCTCATGGACGAGCATGTCGACGTGGCGGATCTGCTTGCTCAGCTTGCGGTCCCGATCCCGTCGGTCGTCACGCCGCAGATGTTCACGCACCAGCTGCAGGATCGGGCCCGGGCGGACCGCAGGCGCATCGTGCTGCCCGAAGGCGACGACGACCGGATTCTGCGGGCGGCGAGCCGGCTGCTCGCGCGCTCGGTCGCCGACCTGACCATCCTCGGCGACGAGCCGACGGTGCGGGCGCGGGCTGCCGAGCTGGGCCTGGACCTCTCGGCCGCCGTGGTGCTCGATCCGCGTACCAGCGAGCTGTGCGACCAGTTCGCGGCCCAGTACGCCGAGCTGCGCAAGAAGAAGGGCGTGACCCTCGAGCAGGCTCGCGAAATCATCCACGACGTCTCGTATTTCGGCACCATGCTGGTGCACAACAACATGGTCGACGGCATGGTGTCCGGGGCGGCGCACACCACCGCACACACCGTCCGGCCGGCATTCGAGATCATCCGTACCGCGCCGGACATCTCGACGGTGTCGAGCATCTTCCTGATGTGCCTGGCCGACCGGGTGCTGGCCTACGGCGACTGCGCGATCGTGCCGGACCCGACGTCCGAGCAGCTGGCCGACATCGCGATCAGCTCGGCGCAGACCGCCGCGCAGTTCGGCATCGAGCCGCGTGTGGCCATGCTGTCCTACTCGACCGGCGATTCGGGGACCGGCGCCGACGTCGACAAGGTCAGGGCGGCAACGGAATTGGTCCGCACGCGGGCGCCGGAGCTGTTGGTCGAAGGGCCGATCCAGTACGACGCCGCCGTCGAGCCGTCGGTGGCCGCGACCAAGATGCCGGATTCACCGGTCGCCGGCCGTGCCACGGTGCTGATCTTCCCGGACCTGAACACCGGCAACAACACCTACAAGGCCGTGCAGCGCAGCGCCGGGGCCATCGCGATCGGCCCCGTGCTGCAGGGGCTCAACAAGCCGGTGAACGACCTGTCCCGTGGTGCGCTGGTCGAGGACATCGTCAATACCGTTGCCATCACGGCGATTCAGGCTCAAGGAGCGAAATGAGCGGGCCGGTACTGGTACTCAACTGCGGCTCGTCGTCGGTGAAATACCGGTTGGTGCAACCGGCTTCGGGTGAGTCGCTGGCCGACGGCGTGATCGAGCGGGTGGACGACTACCCGAAGGCCTTGCAGGAGGTCTTCGATGCGGTGAGCGCGGCCGGGGTTTCGGTTGACGAGGTCGCAGCCGTCGGACACCGCGTTGTGCATGGTGGCCGGCGGTTCTACCGGCCGACCCTGATCGGCGACGAGCTGGTCGCCGAACTCGAAGAGCTGGCCCCGCTGGCGCCGCTGCACAATCCGCCGGGGCTGCTGGGCATCAACGCGGCCCGCAAGCTGCTGCCCGACGTCCCGCACGTCGCGGTGTTCGACACGGCGTTCTTCCACGACCTGCCCGCGGCCGCCGCCGAGTACGCGATCGACCGGGAGGTGGCCGAGAAGTGGCACATCCGCCGGTACGGCTTCCACGGCACGTCGCATCAGTACGTCAGTGAGCAGGCCGCGCAGTTCCTGGGCCTGCCCCTCGAATCGGTGAATCAGATTGTCCTGCACCTGGGTAACGGCGCGTCGGCGTCGGCGATCGCCGGTGGCCGGCCGATCGACACCTCGATGGGGATGACGCCGATGGAGGGTCTGGTGATGGGGACGCGCTCCGGCGACGTCGACCCCGGCATCATCATGTACCTGTCCCGCACCGCCGGGATGTCGGTCGAGGACATCGACGTCTTGCTGAACCGCCACTCGGGCGTATCGGGGTTGGGTGGCGCCACCGATTTCCGCGAGCTGCACAAGCGGATGGATGCGGGTGACGGTGCGGCCCAGCTGGCGTACGACGTCTACATCCACCGGCTGCGCAAGTACATCGGCGGATACCTGGCGCTGCTGGGTGGAGCCGACGTCATCACCTTCACCGCCGGGGTGGGGGAGAACGACGCCGCGGTCCGCCGCGATGCGCTGGCCGGGTTGTTGGCACTCGGTATCGAGGTCGACGAGGAGCGCAACCTCTCCCCGAACCGCGGCGCCCGGCGGATCTCCTCCGACACCTCGCCGGTGAGTGTGCTGGTCATTCCCACCAATGAAGAACTGGCCATCGCTCGGGCCTGCGCCGACGTCTGCCAGGTGGACTGAAGGAACCTGCCAGGGTGGGGGCGTAGCTTGCGCTCGTGCCCTTACTGACCGGGACGTTCGACCCCGTAGCCGTGGTGCTGATGCTGCTCGGCGTCGGTGCGCTGGTGCGGCTGCGCCGACGCATGTCGCGGGCCCAGCGGTGGTGCTTCGGCATCGCCATCGCGGTCTGGGCGGTGGCGACCCTCGGCGCCGTCGCGGTCTATGCGCCGTTGCTGTTCTGGGTACGCGCGCTGCAGGTCCTGCTCCTGCTGTACGTGGTGCCGTTCTTCCTGGCGCTGAGCCGGCCGGTGTCGACGGTGGGCGCAGTACTCGACCCGGTGCTGAATTCCGTTGTCGCGCGCGTACTCCTGTCACCGCCGGTGACCTCGGTGCTGATGCTGGTGACGCCGTGGCTGCTGTATCTGACGCCGTGGTACGTCGCCTCGATGACCGGTCCGCTCGCGTCGCTGACGCGAATTGTCCTGCTGGGCATCGGGTTCGGCTACTTCTACGCCCGCCTGCAGGTCGACCCGGTGCCGCGGCGCTACCCGCCGCTGCTGTCCATCGGGATCAGCGTGGCCGAAGGGCTCGGTGACGGCATTCTCGGACTGGTGTTGTGGCTGGGCCCGGTGATCGCCCACGACTACTACGCCGGCCTGCACCGCGACTTCGGACCGACCATCCGCCAGGACCAGAGCTACGGTGCCGGAATCCTGTGGATTCTGGGCGACGTCGTCGGCGTGCCGTTCATCCTGCTGCTGATGCGCGCCCTGGGCTCTGACGAACGACGCAAGGCGGCTGAGGTCGATGCCGAATTGGACGCTCCCGAGCCAGAACTCGAGGCGCCGTCGAGCGGACTCTGGTGGCAGAACGATCCGCAGCTGCGTGACCGTTACCGCTGACCCGGCGCCCGATCACGCTGCTGTGCAACGCCAACCTAGAACGTACTGATCGGCCGCACGTTGTTGGCCAGATCCACCAGCGCGTAGCGGTGCGCCTTGGTCGGCGCCACGCGGGCCAGCCCGCGCAGGGAGGCCTCCACACCCAGACGGAGACCGTGTTCGGTGAACGGGAAACCCAGGATGTGATTGGTACTGGCGGTGTGGTCGGCCAGCCAGTCCAGAGCCGTGCCGAGGACCAGTGTCCGGATCTGCAGCACACGCGGTTCGGTTTCCGGCAACGCCTCCACTCGCCGTGCGGCGTCACGGATTTGGCGTTCGGTGATCTCGGCGGTGGTCGGCGCCGACAGCAGGGTGACGGCGCTGGTCAGTCGCGCCGTCGTGAAATGCCTTGAAGTGGCCGGAACTTCATCGAGAGTGTGCACCGCGGCCTCCCGGTCGCCGGCCAGCGCCTGTGCCCGGGCCTGACCGAAACCGGCTGAGATGATGCCGTTGTCGGTGTTCCACACCGTCCGATAGAAAGGCCGCTCGGCCTCCTGTCCGGACAGTTCGGCGGTGGCGGCCAATGCCACTTTCGGGGCCAGTTCGCCCGGCAACGTGTTGAGTACCTCGGTGAAATCCTTTGTCGCGGCTTCGTAGTTGCCGGACAGCAGTTCGCCCACCGCGCGGAACCACACCAGCCGCCAGTGCCAGCCGATCCGGTCGGCCAGGTTCTCCAGCTTCCGGTTGGCCTTGGCCACATCGCCGAGGTCGAGCAGTGCGCGCACCTCCATCAGGGGCAGCTCGACGGACGTGGACAGGTCCACACCCTCCGAGTCGAGGGAGCCCTCGCGCGCCGCGCGCAGCGAATCCAGGGTCTGCACCGGCTGACTCAGCAGGCTGGCCGACAGCACGGCGGCACCGACGTCCGCCGGGTCGACGAGGGGCACCTGCAGCGCCCGGACAATCTCCGGTGCCGTGATCTTTTCGGTATGCGCTTGTCCGTCGATGTAGACGTCGGTGTGGGCCACCAGCATGTTGACCCCGAACGTCGAGCGCGACGGGCTGAACACCGACGACAGACCCGGCCGCGGCGTCCCGGTGTCCTGGGCGACGACCTCGCGCAGCACGCCGAGCAGCTGCCCCGACATCTCCTCGGCACTGCCGAACCGGCGGCGTGGGTCCGGGTCGATCGCGCGGCGCAGCAACCGGGCGAACGAATCGTATTGGAGAAGAAGCGGATCGTCCTCGGGCAGCCCGTCGACGTAGCGGCCCTTTTCGGTCTTGAGGTTCAGCGTCAGGGCCGCGAGGGTGCGGCCGACGGTGTAGATGTCGGTGACGACCGTCGGGCCGGTGCGGACGATCTCCGGCGCCTGGTAACCCGGTGTGCCGTAGAGGAATCCGAACGAGTTGATGCGCGACACCGCACCGAGGTCGATGAGCTTGAGCTGCTCCTCGGTCAGCATGATGTTCTCGGGTTTGAGGTCGTTGTAGACGAGTCCGATCGAATGCAGGTAGCCCAGTGCCGGCAGGATCTCGAGCATGTACGCAATGGCCTGGGCCACCGGCAGTTTGGCGCCTTTGGCCTGCTTCAGCGAGGTGCCGCCGACGTACTCCATCACGATGTAACCCACCGGGTCACCGTGCTTGTCGGCGTGTTCGACGAAGTTGAAGATCTTCACGATCGCCGGATGGGTGACCTCGGCCAGGAACTGCCGCTCGGCCATGGCGATGGCCTGCGCCTCGGCATCGCCGGAGTGCACCAGGCCTTTGAGCACCACCGGCCGGTTGTTGACGTTGGTGTCGAGCGCCAGGTAGATCCAGCCCAGTCCGCCGTGGGCGATGCAGCCCTTGACCTCGTACTGGTCGGCCACCATGGTGCCCGGGGTCAGTTGCGGCAGAAACGAATACGCGGCGCCGCAGTGCGGGCACGAGCCTTCCGACTTGCCGGGTTCGCCGTTCTCGGAGCGGCCGACCGGCTTGCCGCAGGACCAGCAGAACCGTTTGGCCTCGGCCACCACGGGATCGGTCATCAACGCGGCGAGCGGGTCCTGGTCCACCACGCGCGGCACCTCGACCAGGCCGCCACCCAGGCGCCGGACGGGGGAGACCCGGGTGGTCGCGGTGGCGACATTGGCCGGCGCCGAATCCCGTTCGGGCGGAGCAGGCACCGGGATGCTCGTCGAGTCGTCGAACAGTGGCCGGAAAACCGCCTGGGTACCCATGGGGCGCATCGTGGCCAGCGAATCCCACGTCACCTCGACGGCCTGGGTGCCGGGGTCGGTGTCGGGGCCCGCGTCCACCGGGCCCTCATCGACGGGGCCTGTCGTCGCTTCGCTGTCGGACATCAGTCGCTGTACCTCGGTACGGGCGGATTCGGCGTCGAGCCCAGCACGGTCAACCACTTGCGGTACAACGTGTTCCACGTGCCGTCGCGGCGAATGCGCTCCAACGTCCCGTTGACGAACCGCACCAGCCCGGTGTTGTTGAGATTGATGCCGATGCCGTACGGCTCCTCGGCCATGTTGGGGCCGACGATGTGCAGGTAGGGATCCTGCGCCACGAGACCGGCCAGGATCGCGTCATCGGTCGACACGGCATCGGCCTGCCGCTGCTGCAACGCCACCAGGCAGTCCGCCCACGTGACCGCTTCCACGAGGATCGGCGGCGGAGTGAGGCGCTCCAGGCGTGCCTTCGAGGTGGTGGCCTTCACGACGCACACCCGCTTGCCCGACAGGTCCGCGGGCCGGCGGACGTCGGAGCCGCGGGTGGCGAGGATGCGTTGCTTGGCGGAGAAGTACTCGGCCGAGAAGTTGACGAGCTTGCGGCGCTCGCAGGTGATGCTCATGGTCTTGACGACGATGTCGACGAGGTTGTGCTGCAGTGCCGAGATGCGGTCGTTGTCCGACAGGATGCGGTACTCGACCTGTGACGGCGTGCCGAAGATGTCGCGTGCCACCTCCCCGGCGATGTCGACGTCGAATCCGGTGATCTGCCCCGTGATCGGATCGCGGAACGCGAACAGGTTGCTGCCGATGTCGAGCCCGACTATCAGCCGGCCGCGGTCCTTGATGTTGGTGACGGCAGCCGCCGCGGCCTCGGGCGTCGGGAACGGCCGCAGGCTCGCGGTGCAGTCGGACTTGTCCTCCGGGCCGAGGTCCGGAACGGCCGTCTGCACCTGCATGCCCGCGGGTGTCGGCGGCGCGATGGTGATGCTCTGCGGCGCGACAGGGGGCGGGGCCTCGCCGCAGCCGGCCGCCACCAACACCGCGACCATCGCCGGGACCAACCGGGAACGCATCGTGAAACTCATCGGTATTCACTCAACCTCGGCCACAGCCCGAGCGCCACCGCGAGTGCCGCGGCGAAGCTCAATGCCGCCGCGCCGACCGTCGCGCCGGACAGGGCCTGGCGTCCGTTCAGGATGTCGCTGCGCAGCTGCTTGCGGCTTTCGTCGATGGCCTTGGAGAGCGCCTCGTCGAGCTTGTCGAAGGCCGGTGTCGAATCATCTTCGCTGGTTCCCAGGGCCACCTGGGTGGCGGACTGGTAATTGCCGGTGGAGATGTAGGCGTTGATCCGGTCGTCGGCGGCGCGCCAGCGGCGGATCAGCTGATCGGCGCCCTCCAGGTCCTTCTTACCGATCGCATCAGGGCGGCGCAGGTAATCCGCCAGCTGCTGCTGGAGGCCGTCGATGCGGCGGTAGTAGGACTGCTTGCGGACGCTCTCGTCACCGCGACGGATCAGCGACAGCGTCTCGTCCGCCCGTGCCTGCTGCGCCGTGATGGCCATGCTCGTCACGGTTTGCAGCGATGCCGCCGCGTTGCGGGCGTGGCGGGTGTCCGTGGTCGAGATGATGAGGGTCGCGCCGATCCAGATGATCATGATCAGCACCGCCATGCCGCCGGCGACGAACCCGATGTTGACGCGCCGGCGGGTGTGCTGGGCCAGCCAGCGGTTCGAGAAGAAGCCGAACATCAGCGTCGCGGCGACCACCAGGATCACCGGCGCGGGCACCTGCGACGAGCCGCTGGTCTCTGAGTTCACGCGCGCCGACGTGTTCTCGTAGAGCCGCTGGGCATCGGGCAGGATCTGCGTCTGCATCAGCCACGACGCTTCCGACAGGTACGACGAACCCACCGGGTTGCCTGCGCGGTTGTTGGTCCGGGCCGTCTCCACGAGGCCGGTGTAGACCGCCAGCTCGGCATTGATGTGGCCGAGCACCTTCACCATGGGCTCGTCGGTCAGGCCGCTGGACGCGGCGGTGACCGCGACCGCGGCGTCGGTGATCGCCTGCTCGTAGCGCTGCCGGAGATCCACCGGCTCCGAGCCCGCGATGAAGGCCGTGGCGGCGGCGGCGTCGGCGATCGACAGTGTGGTGTAGAGCTGGCCGGCCGCGAACGCCAGCGGCTCGGTGTGGTCGAGCACCGTGGTCAGGGCCTGCTGGCGGGCGTGGATCGTGGTCGAGGTGGCGAACGCGCAGGCGAGGACCAGGCTGGCGAGCATCAATCCGATCAGCAGGATGCGGCCGGGCGTGGTCCACATGAACCACCATCGGGTGGGCGTGGGGGTCCCGGGAGTCCGAGACACCACGGGCTCGGTTGAAGGGTGCGCCAACTCCACCGTCACGTGTGCGCCGACCTCAACTTTCCTGAGCCGTTGACCCTGCCGAACTCGTTTAATAGAAGTCTAAGAGCTTGCGGCGTGTAGGGGGTGGATTCCCGGTCGGCCCGGTGCCCAAATCTTCCGCGGAGTCCTTATTGTGGGATTCGTGCAGGGCGACGGTGACGGATGGGTGCTCGCGGCTGACGGCTCCCACTTCTGGGGTCGCCACGGCGCGGCCGGACTTCTGCTGCGGGCGCCGCAGCCGGGTGGCGGAGCGGCGGTGCTGCTGCAGTACCGCGCGCCGTGGAGCCATCAGGGCGGCACCTGGGCACTGCCGGGTGGCGCGCGCGACAGCCACGAGACCGTCGAGGAGGCCGCGGTCCGCGAGGCCTATGAAGAGGCCGGCCTGCGGGCCGAGCAGCTGACGGTCCGGACCACGGTCGTCACCGCGATCGCGCTCGGCGAGGTGTGGACCTACACCACGGTGATCGCCGACGCGCCCGAACAACTCGAGACGGTGCCCAACCGCGAGAGCGTCGAACTGCGGTGGGTCTCCGAGGACGACGTCGCGTCGTTGCCGCTGCATCCCGGATTCGCCGCCAGCTGGGAACAGCTGCGCAGTGTGACGGCGGGTATCCCGCTCAGTTCGTGAGCGGCAGCGCCTGCTTGAGTGCCCGGGCCGCCGCGGCCGGGTCCTCGGCCGCGGTGATCGCCCGGACCACCACGATGCGCCGCGCACCGGCGGCCACCACCTCGGGGACCCGCGCCAGGTCGATGCCGCCGATGGCGAACCAGGGTTTCTCGGTCCCGGTCGCGGCCGCAGCCCGGACCAGATCCAGCCCCGGCGCGGTGCGGCCCGGCTTGGTCGGCGTCGGCCAACACGGGCCGACGCAGAAGTAGTCGACGTCCTCGGTCACCGAGACGGCCAGCTGCTGCTCGTCGTGCGTCGAGCGGCCGAACAACGGATCGGGCCCGACGATGTCGCGGGCCAGCTGCAGCGGCAGATCGTCCTGGCCCAGGTGCAGCACGTCGGCGTGCGCGCCGCGGGCGATGTCGGCGCGGTCGTTCACCGCGAACAGCGCGCCGTGCCGGCGGGCGGCGTCGGCGAGCACCTCGAGCGCTTCCAGTTCCTGCTTGGCCTCGAGCGGGCCGAACCGCGCCTCACCGGCCGAGCCCTTGTCGCGCAACTGGATGATGTCCACGCCGCCGGCGAGTGCCGCGTCGGCGAACTCGGCCAGGTCACCGCGCTCCCGGCGGGCGTCGGTGCACAGATAGAGGGACGCGGACTGCAGACGCTGGGTGGCTTTAGACACAGCGCGACGGTAACGACTACCGTGGACGCCGCAACACGGGAGTCCCGGGACCGGGGGCTGAGAGTGGGGTCGCCTGCCCTTACCGTCACACCTGATCCGGATCATGCCGGCGAAGGGAGGAAGGGACATGCTTGCTGTCGTCGGCGGCGGCGTCATCGGTCTGGCCGTGGCGCGCCGCGCCGCGCTGGACGGCTGGTCGGTGCGCGTGCACCGGACCGACGACCCCGGTGCGTCGTGGGTGGCCGGCGGCATGCTCGCGCCGCACTCCGAGGGCTGGCCGGGGGAGCAGGACCAGTTGCAGCTGGGTCTGGACTCCTTGGCGTTGTGGCACGACGGCTTCCTCGACGGCCTGCCCGACGACGTGGTGACGGCCCGCGACTCGCTGGTGGTGGCGGTCGACCGGGCAGATGCCGCCGACGTGCGTACCGTCGCCGAATGGCTGGCGGCGCAGGGGCATCCCGTCACGGTGACCACCGCCGCGCGCGACGTCGAACCGTTGCTGGCGCAGGGGATTCGGCACGGCTTCCGGGCGGAGACCGAACTGGCCGTCGACAACCGGCTGGTCGTCGAGGGTCTGATCGCGCACTGCGACCGCCTGGGTGTGCAGTGGGCCGGCCCGGTGGAGTCACTGGACGAGACGCGCGACGCCGACATCACCGTGCTGGCCAACGGCATCGACGCCCCGGCGCTATGGCCCGGGTTGCCGGTGCGTCCGGTGAAGGGCGAGATTCTGCGGCTGCGGTGGCGCAAGGGCTGTATGCCGGTGCCGCAGCGGGTGATTCGCGCCCGGGTGCACGGCCGGCAGGTGTATCTGGTGCCTCGTGCGGACGGTGTGGTCGCGGGTGCCACGCAGTACGAGCACGGCCGCGACACCGCGCCTTCGGTCACCGGCGTGCGGGACATTCTTGATGACGCCTGCGCGGTGATACCCGCGCTCGGTGAATACGAACTGGCCGAATGCGCTGCGGGACTGCGGCCGATGACTCCGGACGGGCTGCCGATCGTGGGCTGGCTCGATGACCGGACCCTGGCGGCCACCGGTCACGGTCGCAACGGTTTTCTGCTGTCCGCGTGGACCGCGCAACGGGTTTCGGAACTGCTGGCCGGCGATGCGAGAGAGAAGGTGGCACTGTGCTGATCACGGTCAACAACGAGAGCGTGGAGATTCGCGAAGGCACCACGGTAGCCGAATTGATTGGCACACTGGGCTTTCCGGACAAGGGCATCGCCGTCGCCGTCGACTGGACGGTGCTGCCGCGGTCGGAGTGGGACGACGTCGTGGCCGAGGGCGCCAAGATCGAGGTCGTGACGGCGGTGCAAGGTGGCTGAGGTCTGTACGTCGGCCGACGCCCTGCGCATCGCCGACCGGGAATTCGGTTCCCGGCTCATCATGGGTACCGGCGGTGCGGCGAATCTGTCGATCCTGGAGGAGGCGCTCGTCGCCTCGGGCACCGAGCTGACCACGGTCGCGATGCGGCGCGTCGACGCCGAAACCGGCACCGGCGTACTCGATCTGCTGAACAAACTCGGCATCGCGGCATTGCCCAACACCGCCGGCTGTCGTGGTGCGGCCGAAGCAGTGCTGACGGCGCAGCTGGCGCGCGAGGCGTTGCAGACCAACTGGGTGAAACTCGAAGTGATCGCCGACGAGCGCACTCTGCTGCCCGACGCGATCGAATTGGTCCGCGCCGCAGAGCAATTGGTGGACGACGGCTTCGTCGTCCTGCCCTACACCAACGACGACCCGGTACTGGCGCGGCGTTTGGAGGACACCGGCTGCGCGGCGGTGATGCCGTTGGGCGCACCGATCGGCACCGGGCTGGGCATCTCCAACCCGCACAACATCGAGATGATCGTCGCGGCCGCCGGGGTGCCGGTGGTCCTCGACGCCGGCATCGGCACGGCGAGCGATGCCGCTCTGGCCATGGAACTGGGTTGCGACGCAGTGCTTCTCGCGACCGCGGTGACCCGGGCCGCGGACCCGCCGATGATGGCCGCCGCCATGGCCGCCGCGGTCACCGCGGGCCGGCTGGCGTCACGGGCCGGTCGCGTGCCCAAGCGGTTCTGGGCCCAGGCGTCCAGCCCGGCGCTATGACCGCACGGTACGTCGCACTCGGTAGCTCGATGGCTGCCGGGCCCGGCATCGCACCGGGCGCTCCCGGTGCGCCGAAGCGATCCGGCAGGTCGGCGGTCAACTATCCGCACCTGGTCGCCGACCGCCTCGGTTACGACCTTGTCGACGTGACGTTTTCGGGAGCCACCACCGCCCACGTGCTCACCGAACGGCAGTTCGGCGAGCCGCCGCAGGTGGACGCGCTCGACGGATCGGAGTCGCTGGTCACCATCACCATCGGCGGCAACGACGCCGGCTATGTGCCGATGCTCGGGGCCGCCTGCCTGCCCCGGTTCCTGCGGTCGGTGCCCATCTTCGGTGGGCTGCTGCGCGGGCTGCTCGATGCCGCGGCGCGGGACCAGGCTCTCGACGTCGTGGGTGAGTCACTGAAAACTGTTGGGCGAGAAGTACGTCGACGTGCGCCCCGGGCCCGGGTGCTGTTCGTCGATTACCTGACGCTGCTGCCGCCGGCCGGTGTGCCGGCGTCACCCATCGGTGCGGCCGATGCCGATCTGGGCCGGCACGTCGCCGCTCGGCTGGCCGAGTTGACGGCTGTGGCCGCCGCGGACACGGGATGTGAACTCGTGCCGGTCGCCGCCGCCAGCCGTGAGCACCATGCGTGGTCCGCCGATCCCTGGACCACGGTGTTTCACCTACCCCTGCCGGGCCGGGTAGCGCCGCTACATCCCAATGCCGCGGGTATGCGCGCCGTCGCGCAGATGGTGATCGAACGCGTATCGTGCGCCTGATGGCGATGCCATCAGGCAAGGGGGTTGTCCGGCGATGATCCAGCTGACCGGATTGACAAAGGTTTTCGGGCGCAAGCGTGCCGTCGATGATTTGACCTGTTCCGTCGAGCCCGGTTTCGTCACCGGTTTCCTCGGGCCGAACGGCGCCGGCAAGTCCACCACGATGCGCATGATCGTCGGGCTGGACAGACCGACCGCCGGCACCGCGACGGTGCTCGGCAAGACCTATCACGAACTCAAGCATCCCCTGCGCAGCGTCGGCGCCCTGCTCGATGCCCGTCAGGTGCATCCCAACCGCACGGCCCGCGCCCACCTGCGGTGGCTGGCCGCCAGCGACAAGCTGCCGAAGTCCCGCGTCGACGAAGTGCTGAACATCGTCGGATTGACCGATGTCGCGGGTAAACAGGCCGGCACATTCTCGCTCGGGATGTCGCAGCGGCTGGGCATTGCGGTGGCGCTGTTGGGGGATCCCGAGGTGCTGCTGTTCGACGAACCGGTGAACGGGCTGGACCCCGAGGGCATCAGGTGGATTCGGACGCTCATGCGCGACTTGGCAGCTGAGGGCCGGACGGTATTGGTGTCCAGTCACCTGCTGGCAGAGATGGCGAACACGGCGGACCGGCTGCTGGTGATCGGGCGAGGGCAGTTGATCAGCTCGAGCACCATGGCGGACTTCCTGACCAGCTCCGGGAGCGACACCATCCGCGTGCGCAGCCCGCAGCTGGAGCGTCTCCAGGAGCTGTTGACGGCGCAGGGCGCCGCTGCGCAACTGTCCAGCGGCGTGCTGCTCGTTCGCGGAATTTCGACGGAGCAGGTCGGGGAGTTGGCTGCCGGCCACGGCATCGTGCTGCACGAACTGGCCGCTCAACAGGCCTCGTTGGAGGAGGCGTACATGCGACTGACCGACGACGCCGTCGACTACCGGGCGGTGGGTGCGCCGTGACCATCAACGCCGAACGGATCAAGCTGCAGACCACGCGATCGCCCATCTGGCTCGTCCTGGCGGTGGTGGTGCTGGGACTGGGTTTCGCCGCGATACAGGCAGCCGCGCTCGGTCCCCACGGGGTGCTCAAGCCGGAGCGGGCCGCCATCGGCGTCAGCGTCTTCGGGGTGCCGGTGCTGATGATCCTGTCCGCGATGTCGGTCACCGGTGAATACCGCTCCGGCATGATCCGCACGACGTTCCTGGCCACCCCCAACCGGGCGTGGGCTTTGGCGGCGAAAGCGATTGTGATGGGCGCGGTTTCCGCCGTCGTCACCGCCGTCATGGTGGCGGGTTCGATCGCGTTCGCGGCGTCGTTGGTGACCGCCGAACAGAGCGCGGAGTTGTCCTTCACGAGCGCCGAGGTATGGCGCGCGATCGGGGCGATGTCGCTGTATGCCGTGCTCGGAGCGGTTCTGGCGATCGGTCTCGGTGGCTTGCTGCGGCATGCCGCGGCCGTGGTCGCGGTGGTGTTGTTGATGCCGTTCGTCATCGAGCCCGTGCTCGGCGCGCTGCCTCAGGTCGGCGCACAAGTGGGGCCGTGGCTGCCCTTCGGGAACGCGTACACCTTCACCAGGACCCCCTGGTTCCAGACGTTCTCGTTGTGGTGGGGACCGGCCGGCGCGGCCCTCTACTTCGCCGCAGTTGCGGCGGCGGTGTTCATGCTGGCGCTCGTGGTGGTCACCCGCCGCGACCCGTAGGGCATGGGTGTCTGCTCTCAACGGCCGAATTGGTTTGGCGCACTGGGCCTTCCCGGCGGAGTTGCGAGATTCTGCTGGAGATGGCTCGGTACTTCGATGGCTCCAACTTCGCCGCGATTGGGTCGGGCTTGTACTCCGACCAAGTCGCCGCCCGCATGGATCGCAGTCACTGCGGCCACCCTCTGGTAGCTGAATGCTGGCCTCGACTCGAATGAACCGGTTCCTGCCTGGGCTTCGTCCAACCGCCGATATTCGGACAGTTGTTGCTCTACCATCGCGCGTATGCCGGAGACTGACCCTGAAGCGCCGTCAATCTCGCGTCAGCCCGTTGCGGTAGATCTGCAACCGAAGTGGTTGGCGCCCGCATCGCTCGGAATCGCGGTCATCGCGCTAGGGGTCGCGGTCTGGGCGCTGGTGTCGCCACCACATCAGTCGTCGCCATCGGTCCCAGAACCCACCGAGCAACAAGTTAATGATGCGAAGGCTCGCGCGTGTGCCGCCTTCACCACCGTGCGCACGGCGGTGGCGCTGCAGACGCACACCGAGCTCGGCCCTGAGCCGGTTGCGGTTACGGCGGTCACAGCAGTCTCGCGTTTGGCCATGAGCAGTGGCGCGCAGTACTTGCAGACGCATCTGGACCCGGCCACGCCTGCGGACCTCGCGGCCGCAATTCGCGAGTTTGCCATTGACCTGCAGGATATTTCGATGTATGGACAGGCCGGAATCGGCGGGGCCGATCCGGCGCAGGCCGGTCGCCTGAAAGCCGGCGAAGCCGTCAGCATGAAGATTGCCGGCCTCTGCAAGTGAGCTCAGCCGGTCCACCTGTAGGACCGACAACAGGCCCCTTCGTTCTCAGCGTCAGTTCAGCAAGCGGTGACTACCTTCGCAAGGCATGACCGGTGCCGCCCGCCCATCGACGACCGTAGAGCGCGTGACTGCGAGCAAGGTTCCCGAAGTCACCATCTGGTTCTGGCTGATCAAGGTGCTGTGCACCACGGTCGGAGAAAGCTTCGCCGACTGGATCAACGAAGGTCTCGGTGTGGGTCTCGGTGCCACCACGGTGCTGTTCACCGCCGTGCTGGCCCTGGTCATGGGGGCCCAGCTGCGATTGCCGCACTACGTCCCTGTCGTCTACTGGCTGGCGGTCGTGGTGCTCAGCGTCACCGGCACCCTCTACACCGACCTGCTCACCGACGCCCTTGCCGTTCCGCTGGCCACGAGCACAGCCGTCTTCACCGTCACTCTGGCTGTGGTGTTCGCGGTGTGGTTCGCCCGGGAGCGGACACTGTCGATCCACAGCATCACAACGCGACCGCGGGAGCTGTTCTACTGGCTTGCTGTCCTGGTCACCTTCGCGCTCGGCACCGCCGCCGGCGACTGGACCTTGGCCTTGACCGGGTGGAGTGCCGGCGTATCGGTACTGCTGCCGGTCACCCTAATCGCCGCGGTCACCATCGGCTGGCGCGTCGGGATCAACTCCGTGCTGTCGTTCTGGCTGGCCTACATCCTGACCCGTCCGCTGGGCGCGAACCTCGGCGACTGGCTTGCCACACCGCGGAGCGCACACGGTCTCGGCCTCGGATACGGCCTGACCAGTGGAATCTTCCTCGCCGCGATCGCCGCCGCTGTCGGCTACCTGACCTGGACCCGCATCGATGTGATCGAGGTCGACGATCGGGCGGCGGCCCCCGCGCCGAAGCGCACGCTAGCGGTGGTGAACACCGTCGGTTACTACGCCGTCGTGGTCCTGGCAGCCGGCGCCCTGCTGCAATGGGCCTCGATGCAGCCGCATGGCCCCGGCACCGACATTGAGGAAGGGGCCGCGCCGACCGCGGCGGCTGCGCCTCTGGTGCCCGGCAAGGTCGGGGCCTTCCCGGCGACCGATATCGCGCACTTCCGCAATGTCACTCAAGACACGCTGGCGAAGGTGGATGCCGGAGACCAATCCGGCGCCCGAGCGCGGATCACCGACCTCGAAACCGCATGGGACCACGACCAGGAGCGGCTACAGGCCATCGACTCCAGCACCTGGACGGCGCTGGACCGGGAGATCGACGCCGCACTCAAGTCCGTCCGATCCAGCAGCCCAAGCGTAGACGACGAAAAGCAATCTCTGACAACGCTTTTGAACAGCCTGCGCTGATTTCTTCAGCCATTCGCAACTCAGAACGACAAGGCCGCGATGGACCTCGATACCCGAATCTTCTACTACATCAACAATTTCGCCCGGGACACCCCGTGGCTGCACCCGGTCGTGGCCGGATACGCCGAAGACGGTGTCGTACTGTTCGCCGGCTTTCTCCTCGCTGGATGGTGGATCGCCCGCAGATCCAACAACCCCCGTGCGATGGCAGCGGCGGTATGGGCGCCTTTGGGTGTGCTGGCCGCGGTGGCCATCAACCAGCCGATCGCCGATACCATCAATGCCACCCGTCCCTGTAATGCGCTGCCCCACATCGTGGTCTTGCATTGCAACACCGACGGTGGCTTCCCCAGTGACCACGCGATGATGGCCGGGGCCGTCGCTGCCGGGGTCTGGCTGGTGAATCGACGACTCGGCGTCATCGCCGCCATCGCGGCAGTGGCCATGGCATTGGCTCGCGTCTATGTCGGTGCGCATTATCCCCAGGACGTCCTTGCCGGTCTCGCTCTGGGCGCGACCTTGAGCGTTTGCGGATACCTCCTCGCCCGGCCGGGGCTGAGCCGGCTGGTGGTCGGCGGAGCCAAGACTTGGCTGCGCCCGCTCATCACCGCCGCCGAGCCAGGTGCCCTGTTCGGGCTCAGCGTCCTCACAGCAACCCGCTGTCAGTCTGATGGCATACCCGACAGCTGCTCGGCTTCGATCAGCTGGAAACCAGTGAAAGGTGTTGATGGACATGACAGCCCGGCGAGAAGCGATCAACCTGATGGTCGGAGCCCTGATGCTGGTGGCGGCGACCATGTCGGTCCATGAGGCCCAGGAGCGCGCCCAGAACGCACCGGCTCTGTCGAACGGCGGGCAGTACGACAGCGCACTCGTCGAGGGTATGTGGCCGGCCAATTGATGGCCGCCGCCTCAGTCTGTGCCAGGCTACTCAGGTGAGACTGCTGCTTGTCGAAGACGAGCCCATGCTGGCCGAGACGATCACCGCTGGGCTGCGCGCCGAAGGGTTCGTCGTGGTCGCGGTGGCCGATGGTGCCGAGGGTCTCTGGCAGGCCACCCAGGAGCAGTTCGACGTCGTCGTGCTCGACATCATGCTGCCGGGTCTCAACGGTTACGAGGTCTTGCGCAAGATGCGCGCCGCAAACAGTTGGACGCCGGTGCTGATGCTGACGGCCAAGGACGGCGACTACGACCAGACCGACGCCTTCGATCTGGGCGCTGACGACTATCTGACCAAACCCTTTTCGTTCATGGTGCTCACCGCGCGCTTGCGGGCCTTGATCCGCCGCGGCGCACCACAACGTCCCGTCGTGCTGACTGCCGGCGACATTTCACTGGACCCCGCGCGCCGGACCGTGCACCGGGGTGGCGAGGGGGTCTCGCTGACACCGCGAGAATTCGCGCTGCTGGCATATCTGTTGCGCCACAAGGACACTGTCCTCACAAAGACTCAGATCTTGCACAACGTCTGGGACAGTCACTACGACGGCCCCGACAACGTGGTGGAAGTCTATGTCGGCTATCTGAGACGCAAGATTGGCTCGGAGGCGATCACCACGCTGCGTGGCGCGGGTTACCGGCTCGAATCCGGCGAACCGGCAAGCGGCAACTGAACCGTCACCACGGTTCCCCCGCCGGCATCGCGCTCATCGATGGTGACCGAGCCATCGTGGGCGGCCACAATCTCGGCGACGATCGCCAACCCCAACCCGGTACCACCACCGCGCCGCGATCGGTCGGCGTCCAGCCGGAAGAACCGCTCAAAAACCTTGTCCCGTGCGGCGGCAGGGATTCCCGGGCCGTCATCGATCACCTGCACGACGGCGTTGTCACCCTCGGCGCGCACGACGATGGTCACCTCGCTGGTGGCATGGCGGGCCGCGTTATCGGCCAGGTTGCGCAACAATCGCACGAACCCGTCCGGATCGACGGCGGCCTTGACCGCCGAAAGATCGGAGACTATCCGCAAGGTCGTTTCCCGTTTGAGTCGAGCCGCCTCCGCAGCCGCCAGATCATCGAGATCGGTCTCGACACGACGCAGCGGCAAGCCGCGTTCGTCGGCGCGCGCCAGTAGGAGCAGGTTCTCCACCAGGGTCTGCATCCGGCGCGCTTCCGGCAACAATGCGTTGGTCAGCAGCGTCCTGTCGAGGAGGTCGGGGTGGGTGGCTCCGATCTCCAATGCGGACACCACCGTTGCCAACGGGCTCCGCAGCTCGTGGGACGCGTCCCCGACAAACCGTCGTTGCGCGGCATGGCCGGCCTCGATGCGGGCCAGCATGTCGTTCATGGTCACCGCCAGCGCGGAAATCTCATCCGACCTGCGACCGACGGGGACCCGCTCGCCCAGATCGAAGGCACTGATCGCCGACACTCGGGACCGGATCGCCTCCACCGACCGCAACGACCGGCGCACCAGCAGGTATGTGACGACTCCGGCCACCACAGCCACAACCGGCGCCGTGATCGCCAGCATCTGCCCGGCGGTGCCGATCATCTGCTCGATCGGCTCGATGCCCCCGCCCACAAGTACCGTGTACTGCCGCCCCTTACGGGATGTCACCGTGATTGTGCTGACGCGCACGTCGTCATCATCGGTTGCCAGCACCCCGACCTGGGCACCTTCGTGCGGCACAGGAATCAGCGGGGTCTGCGGTGCGCTGTCGGATCGCTCCACCACGGTGCCGGCCGCGTCGGCGATCTGCACGGCCACGATCCGGTGATCGGTGTGCATCAACACCGATTCCACCTCATCGGGTGGTTCCTTGCGCAGCACATCGGCCACCGCCTGGGCGCGGGCCTCCGCGGCGTTGTCCACATCGGCGCACATCATCCGGTACAGCAATAGCGTCGAGGCAGAGCCCACGATCACGAGGCCGGCCAGCACCACCGCCGCAGCCACCAGCGCTGAGCGGACCGCAATGCCACCGAACCAGCCACGCCACCGGCCTGCGAAATCCCTCCGCGCCACGTGGCGGCTCACTCGGCGCCCTGGCGTTGCAGGCCCATCAGCGAGACCCAGCCACGACCGACCCACATCGCACCATCATTCACTGTCGCCGGCGACAGTGCTGTCACAGCGCGTCCCCTCGGTGGCGCACGATGTCAGCGCCCATCCGAAATCCAGATCGGTGCAGGCGAATTGCGCAGAGATTGCCGCGTGGACGGCAACCGCACGCTCACCGCATTTGCGCACGTACGGCTTTCGGCGACAGTGAGTGTCCCGCCGTGGGTGGCAATGATCCGGGCGGCCAACTCCAGACCGGAGTCGCACTTTGACGACATCCGGCCGGTGTCGGCGACCGAGATCTGGGGGCCGTCGTCGCGGATGATGATGACTGCCTGGGCATCTCGGCGATACACCTCAAGCTCGATCGCCGATACGGCATTGCAACGTGCATGGTCGACCAGTGCAGCGACCGCCCGGTTCAGCGTCGCAGCGTCACCCACCACGTAGGTCGGCCGCATGTCGGTTCGGATCGACAACCGAGTGCTTTGCCGTAGCCGACCAGCATGCTGGACCAACACATCATCGAGAAAGAGCATCTCTCCAGCACTGTCAGTCACACTGCCAGACGGTATCGACCACGACCTGAACGCACGCTGAGGACGACCGCAGGTGAGGAGCGCTGGTCATCGCCGGCCCGATGTCGCCCGCGGTAGCTCACATTCCGCCCAAGAAAGAGGGAGTCCACGTAATTGGATCAATGCCAGTTCAGTCTGGTAATTCCGGTTCTCTGTGCTGAATGTCGCGGACCGTCGATATTATGTCTGAATTGTAAATATTGCATTATCTGCAAACTCGAAATATTAACGAATGTGGAAGAATGTGGGCCAATGACTAGCGAAGATGGAAACTTTTCGCAGAATCTATTGGTCATAAGGCAAACGTGGTAATTTCCATTTCAGTCGTGCGCGGGGCCGACAAAGCACTTTGAATCCAAAGGAGGATTCGATCGTGTCCAAGCATCGCAAGCAAAAGTCGCCCAGGACCTTGAAATCCGTCAATTATCTCGCGACTGGCACCTTGGGTGTCGCGGCCGCGAGTGCCGGCATCGCGATGGCGGTTCCGCCGGGGGCGATGGACGCCCTTACGGCATCGCCGCCACCGGTGCGTGCCGTTGAATTGACGGATTTCAGTTTCCCGCTGGCCCCAGTTCCGGATCCGAACAACCCGCTGTGGTGGGTGACCGGATTGTTCGGCAATGGTGGGAACAACCCGCCACAGATGATCATGCCGCTGATGCAGCCGGCGCCGGATCCGCTCGATAGTCCATGCGGCCTGGTCTGTAACGGCGCGGCAGGCACAGCCGCGCACCCGAACGGGCAAGCTGGCGGCATCTTGTTCGGCGACGGCGGCGCAGGTTGGGACAGCACCGAGGCCGGAGTAGACGGCGGTGACGGTGGCGCTGCGGGCCTACTGTTCGGCAGCGGTGGCCGTGGCGGCAACGGTGCTGACGGCACCGACGTCCTGGCCGGCAGCAACGGCGGCAAGGGCGGAAACATGGGTCTGCTCGGGCTGTTCGGTACCGGCGGTAAGGGCGGTAATGGCGGCGCAGGCGGCGTTGGTGCCACAGGTGTAACCGGTGGCGCGGGTGGCGACGGCGTTGCGGGTACCAACGGCGCGACCGGTACGGCAGGAGCGACAGGTGCTACGGGCGCTGCGGGCGTGGCCGGTACCGCGGGCACCGCGGGCACCGCGGGCACCGCAGGGACCGTTGGCGCTACCGGCTCCAACGGAACAAGCCTGCCCTTTATAGGCGCGAATGGCAGTGCCGGTGGCGCCGGTGGTGCCGGTAATGCCGGTGGTGTCGGCGGTGTCGGTGGCACGGGTGGTACCGGCGGTACCGGCGGTACGGGCGGCACCGGTGGTACCGGTGGCGCGGGTACGCCGGGCGGGTCCGGCGGCGGCGGTGGTGCCGGCGGTACGGGCCTGCAGGGCACTGCGGCCGGAGCCGGCGGTAGCGGTGGTAGCGCCGGCCTACTGACGTTGTTCGGTGGTGGCGGCCAGGGTGGCGACGGCGGCATTGGCGGCACGGGTGGCACGGGTGGCACCGGTGGTTCAGGTGGCACGGGTGGAACAGGTGGCAATGGCGGCGACGGCGGTGCCGGTGGCAACGGCGGCGCGGGCGGTACCGGCGGCACTGGTGGCACCGGCGGAACGGGTGGAACGGGTGGAACTGGCGGCACCGGCGGCGTGGGTGGCAACGGCGGCAATGCAATCGTTCCTCCATTCAGTCCGTACAAGGGCGGTAACGGTGGCACCGGTGGCACGGGTGGTACCGGTGGAACCGGTGGCACGGGTGGCACCGGCGGTGCAGCCGGCGCTGGTGGCGCCGGTGGAGCGGGCGCTACCGGTGGAACCGGCGGCGTGGCCGGTGCTGGTGGCGGCGGCGGCCAAGGTGGTGCCGGCGGCGGCGGCGGTTTGTTGGGCGGCTTGGGAATTGGCTCAGGCGGTACATCCGGCAGCACAGGAGCTACCGGCGCAAAGGGCGCTACCGGCGCGACTGGAGCGACCGGTGGCACCGGGGCCAGCGGAACTGCGGGAAAGACGGGTGCAACGGGAAGCACGGGTGCGACTGGCGCCGGTGGTACTGCAGGCCACACCGGTAGCGCAGGGCACACCGGTTCGGCCGGCAGTACCGGCAGCAAGGGGACCAACGGCTCCATCGGTGTTGCTGGTCCGTTCGGTGCCGTGACCGGCGGCGGTGCCGGCGGCGCAGGTGGCGCAGGTGGCGGTGGTGGTGCCGGCGGCGCAGGTGGTGCCGGCGGCGGCGCGTAGCCGCCAACCGACAAATGACGGTCGACCACCCCTGGCGGCGAAATACTCTGCCAGGGGTGGTCTTTCGCGAATTCTGGCCTGACGCGCTATAGGCGCTGGACGCTGAACACCCCGTCGAGTTGAGCGGTGATGGGTCCGGCGTCCAGGACTTGATTGAGCCGCTCGACGTCGAACATCGCCGGGCCTGTGGCGGGTGTGTCGACGAGCACGTACCGAGTACCGTCGCCCGCGCTACGGACGGCGCCGGCGACCGCGCATGCGCCCGCCAATACGTGGGCATCGTCGACGTTGACGCCGACCTGGACGACACGCGGTTCCGCGGTCAGTACTGCTTGCAACCGGCCGATGAGGGCCTCCGGCGAGAAGAACCGCCAGCCCTGACCGAGGTGCAACCAGTACCGGCTGTGTAGCCGGTCCTGGATGTACTGCAGTTGGGCGACGCCCTCGTCCCGAGGTCCGGCGACGAATTCCAGGAACGGGTACCTGCGTTCCAACGCCCGCCGATCCGCCACCGGAAGTCCGGTGTCGAGCGCCACGAACCGGCCGACCCGCCCGACGTCGAGACAGCAGTTCAAGAATGAATCCACTGCCGTTTCCACGATGCTGCCGTGCGTCCCGGTAACCAGGCTGACGCTGACCTCAGCCTTCGTATCGTGGCCGATGATATTGCGCACCAACGATTCTGGATATGACGACGCGGCCTCTATCAAGGCCGGGACCGACTGGTCGCGGTTGGCGGCAATTCTGCGGCGGTCGTTGTCGGGGATATCGGAGCGATTCAGAAGTTCGCGGCACAATTTGAACGCTTCTTCGTGTCGGCCGATCCATGATGCGCACACTGACTGTTCGTCGCGGGCGCGCCACTGGTAGACGGATGCGTCGACGAACAGGATGTCTTCCTCGGGAAGCGGTATCGCCGCTGCGCGTTGCGAAAACAGGTGGCCGAGTTGGTACTTGCCCCGGGCGCGGTACTCGGCGGCGATGGCATGCAGCGTCTCGGCGCGGGTCGGTCGGAACTCCCAGGCCTTCAGGTACGCGTCCAGCACCATCGGCCATGGCTCGCCCAGATGAAACATCGACCGGGCCACTTGAGACAGCGCGTAATAGACTTCCTCGTCCCAGCCGCCCATCTCGGCGCGCCGAGCCGCCCAGATCCGGGCGTTGGCGAAATCGCCCAGGTTGAAATAGCTTTCGGCGAGGTAGAACGCCGAACGTTCGTTGGTCGGGTCGTGCTGTACCTCCGCCAACAACAGGTCGCGGTCCCGTTCGTACTTTTTCGGATCGTTGTTGCGGGCACCGAGACGGCGGGACTCGATGAAGTAGTCGCCCTCGAGTCGCTCCTCGTGGAATGGCTCAGTGCAGTCGGCGTATTCGTGCACCACGCCGACGTATCGCCACGGGAGTCCATCGCGAAATAGCTGGCGTCGCCAGTACAGCAGCCCGTCACTGATCCGCATGGAGTAGACATCGGCGGAGAGGTGCGTGAAGTCGGGCCGGCCGCGGACGGTGTCGTCGGCGTCCATGACCCAGATGTAGTCACAGTGGCCTCGGGCGAGCTGCAGTGCTTCGGAACGGTTTTCGCCGAAATTGCGCCATCTGCGTTTGTGGACCTCCCCGGGGACTCCGAGATGCACCATGTGATTTCGGATCGTCTCCTGGGTGCCATCGGTGGAGCCGGTATCCACGATCACCCAGTAGCTGATATAGGGCGCGACCGCATCGAGCACCTCGGTGACGATGTGTGCTTCGTTGCGCACGATCATGTTGAGGCAGATGGTCGGCCCCGGTGGATTGTCCACTGAATCCGTATACCCGATTTCGGCTGATGTTTGCTGCGCTTCCACCGAAACGGTTCAGCTCATCCACTGCGGGCGTTCGGGAACGGCCACCAACTCGGCCGTCTGGCCAGGCGCGCCGTTTTCGGTGAGCCTTCACGCTACGGTGGTGCCCATGGCCCGTACCTCTGTCGCGCTCGCGCTCGTATTGGCGGTCGGGATCTCGGGGTGCGGGCGAACGGAGCCCGCGGCCGGCGACTTCGCCGGAGAGCTCTCCAAGAGCGTGACCGTCGAAGCGACGACCGGTCACCTGGCCAAGCTGCAGGCCATCGCCGACGCTCACGGTGGGAACCGGGCGTTCGGCACACCTGGTTACGACGCGAGCGTGGACTACGTCGCGAATGCGTTGCGCGACAAGGGTTTCGAAGTCATCACTCCAGATATGGAAGTCAAGGTGGCGTACAACAACACGCCCGAACTGACGGTCGCCGGCACCCGGATACCGGCGCGGGCGCTGGAGTATTCGGTCGGCACCCCCGGTCTCACCGCACCGCTGGTGCCGGTCAAGGCTGGTCCCGGATCAGGCTGCAACAGCGCCGATTACGACGGCCTGCCGATCAAGGGTGCGATCGCGCTGGTGGACCGTGGCACGTGCCCCTTCGCGATGAAGGAAGCGACCGCGGCGATCCACGGCGCGGTCGCACTCGTGGTAGCCGACAACAAGGACGATGTCGACGACACGGGCGTCCCCGCACGCGGCGGCACGCTGGGCGCCAAGGCCACGGTGAAGATTCCCGTGGTGCTGATCCCGAAGGCGGCCGGGGCTCGACTGCGGGCCGTCCCGGGGCCGGTGACCCTGAAGCTCGATGCCGGTGTGCGGGTTGAGCACACCCGCAACGTGATGGCCCAGACGAAGACGGGTTCCGGACATGACGTGGTGATGGTCGGCGCGCATCTGGACAGCGTCAAGGATGGGCCCGGGATCAACGACAACGGGTCGGGCGTGGCCGCGGTCCTGGAGACGGCACTGCAGTTGGGCAGTGCCCCGAACATCGCGAACGCGGTGCGGTTCGCGTTCTGGGGTGCCGAGGAGGAGGGCACGATCGGCTCCGATCGGTACATCGAATCCCTCGGCGTCGAGGCGCTCAAAGACATTGCGCTGTATCTGAATTTCGACATGATCGCCTCGGAGAACGCCGGTTACTTCAGCTATGACGGCAACCTGTCCGGCCCGCCGCTGTCCGACGACTTGGTGCCGCGCATCCCCGAGGGCTCGGCCGGTATCGATCGCACCTTCACGGCGTATCTGTCCGATGCGGGGAAGAAGCCGCAGGACTACCCCTTCAACGGACGGTCGGACTACGCCGCCTTCACCAAGGCCGGTATCCCGGCGGGCGGGCTGGGCACCGGCGACGAGGAAAACATGAACGAAGAGCAGGCTCGGCTCTGGGGCGGTACCGCCGGAAAACCTTTCGACTCCAACTACCACAAGAAGACGGACGACTTGGCGCACATCAACCGCACGGCAATGGACATCATGGGCCGTGGAGTGGCTTTCGGGGTGGGTCGGTACGCCCAGGATTTGGGTGGCCGCAACGGCGTTCCGGTCCGCGATGACCGGACCCGGCACGTGGTCTCGGCATCATGAGACGGGTACTGGCCGCCGGTCTGCTGGCCGCGGTCCTCGCGTCGTGCGCACCACCGCCGCAGGCACCGGCCCCGCCGCCACCGCCTGCCCCGGACCTCGCGCGCGATCTGGCAGGCAGGGTGGGCACCGACGGCATCTACACCCATCTGAACAAGTTCGCGGCCATCGCGGCGGCGAACAATGGCACCCGCGCCGACGGCACGCCCGGCTACCAGGCCAGCGTCGACTACGTGGCGAACCTGCTGCGGGACAAAGGGTTCGACGTTCAGACCCCCGAGTATGTGCGCGTCGAACGCGGTGCGCCCGGCAATCCGGTACTCGACGTCGGCGGCCGCCGGTGGGGGGTCGTGCAGGCCTCGCTGCTGACGTCCACGGCGCCCGGCGGCCTGACGGCGCCGACGTTGCATCCGGTCAAGCCGGCCGGCTGTGCGCCGGACGATTACGGCACGCTGAACCTGCGCGGCGCCATCGCGGTGGTCGACGACGCGGTGTGTTCGGTGGTCGACAAGCAGAACGCGGCGGTGGCCCGCGGCGCGGTCGCGGTGCTGGTGGTCAGCCCGCCAAGCGCGAACGGTGCCCCGCGCGGGCTGTTCAGCCCCGGCTACTACGAACACCTCAACACGCCGGTCGGCATCATCGGCAAGGACGCCGATGCCGTGCTGCTGAAAACCAACACCCCGGTGAAGCTCACCCTCGACGCCAAGAACACCGGTGTGAAATCGCGAAACGTCTTGGCCCAAACCAAGACCGGTGACCAGCACAGCGTCGTGCTGGCGGGCGCGCACCTCGACAGCGCGCCGACGAGCGCGGGCATCAACGACGCGGCAACCGGGGTGTCGGCACTGCTGGAGACCGCTGCCGCGCTGGGCGGCTCACCGAAGATCGAGAACGCGGTGCGGTTCACCTTCTGGGGCTCGGGCGCGGTGGGCCAGGAAGGCGCCACCAAGTACGTGCGCGGGTTGGCTGCCGAACCGCTGAATGACATTGCGCTGTATCTGGATTTCGACATCCTGGGTTCGCCCAACGCCGGGTTCTTCACGTTCGACGGCGACCAGTCCGGTCAGGCGAACCCCGAGATTCCACTCGACGCGGTGCCGGCCGGGTCGGCCGGTCTCGAGCGCACCCTGGCCGGATATCTGTACCTGGCCGGGAAACGGCCTGCCGACATGACCATGGATCTGGGCAGTGGCTACGGCCCGTTCCTCACCGCCGGGATTCCGGTCGGCGGCATCTCGACGGGGACGTCGCAGCGGAAGTCGCCGATCCAGGCGCGCTTGTGGGGCGGGCAGGTGGGCGCCGCCTTCGATCCCGGTTACGGGCCGAAGGGCGATACCGTCGAGCAACTGAACCGGGCCGCACTCGCCGTGACCGGGCCGGCCGTCGCGTTTGCGGTCGGCACGTACGCCCAGTCGCTCACCGGTCCCAACGGCGTCCCGTTGCGCGACGAACGACACCGGCAAGCAGGCAAGTAGCCAGGTTTCACAGCTACTGCATAACCGGAATCGCCCTTTCTGTGAGTCCGGTTGCCAGGTTGCCGCGTTAGTAATGGTGCCCATGAAAAGCACTACTCGCCGTTGGTCGGCCGCTGCCGGCATCGTGACTGTCGTGGCCATGGGCGGGCTGACCGTCGCCTGCGGCTCGCAGGGCAACAACGCCCCGGCCACCGTCACGGTCACCCCGTCGAGCACCACGACCACCACGACGGCGGCCAAGGCGCACCACAGCGGAGGCGGCGGCAACGGCGGTGGTCAGCAGGCGCCGGCACCTGCACCGGAGACGGTGACCAACACCGAGACGGCCACCCAGACCGAGACCCAGACCGAGACGTCGACGTCGGTGCAGACCTCGACGGAAACGTCCACGTCGGTGCAGACCTCCACGGTCTACCAGCCGCAGCCGCGCGAGCGCGGCGGCTTCAACAACTTCGGGCCGCAGCAGCACTGACGAGGCGTCGAGTTAGGTCCGTCACTGCTTGTATGCAAGCTTGCATGCAAGTTGCTACCGTCGTGAGGTGGCCATCGATCAGACCCCTGCCAGCGAGCGCGCCTACCGGGACACCAAGACCAAGATTTTGGTGGGCGCGGTCAAGGGCGGGCAGCTGCTGAGCGAGGTCGAAGTCGCGGCGGAGCTCGGCGTCAGCCGGACCCCGGTGCACGAGGCCTTCCTGCGTCTGGCCGCCGAGGACCTGCTCGACCTGCTGCCCCGGCGCGGCGCCGTCGTCGTCCCGATCCCGCCGCGTGAAGCCACCGACCTGCTCGAGATGCGCCTGGCGCTGGAGGGCAGCGCCGTGCGCCGGCTCTGCCGCTCCGAGGCCACCGCGCAGGTGGCGGCGGCCGAGCTCGCCCGTCTGATCGATCAGCAGCGCGGCGCGGCGGCCGACCTGGTGCGCTTCGCCGAACTCGATGATGCCTTCCACCGGCACATCGTCGACGCTGCCGGGAACTGCATCGCGCAACGGTTCTACGGCTCGCTGGGGGACCGCCAGCGCCGGATGATGGCCGACGCTGTGCAGGCCGACCAGACCCTCGTCGACCGGCTCATCGCCGAGCACGCCGAACTGGCGCACGCCGTCGGGACGCGTGATGCGACGGCGTTCGACGCCCGCCTGCTGGCGCACCTCGAGTCGACGTACGAGGTGGTGCTGCGATGAGCCGCACCCGTGTGAAGCCGTGGCTCGCCGTCGCTGCCGGGGTGTTCTGTATCGGTTGGGGCGGAAACCAGTTCACCCCGATGCTGATCGAGTACGTGCACCGCGCCGGCTACTCCCGGGTGGACGTCGACGTCCTGCTGGGCGCGTACGTGCTCGGCCTGATCCCCGGGCTGCTGGTCGCTGCGGCCATGTCGAACCGCTACGGCCGGCGCCCGCTGATGATCGCCGGGCTGATCAGTTCGGCGGTGGGCAGCCTCATTCTCGCGACCGGCGAATTGGGCGGATTCCCAGCACTTTTCGTGGGCCGGCTGCTCTGTGGGCTCAGTGTGGGCGTCGCGATGGCTGTCGGCTCGACCTGGATCGCGGAGCTGTCCGCGCCGCCGTATGACTCGGCCGCGACCGGCGCCGGCGCTCGCCGGGCCTCGATCTGGCTGTCTCTGGGCCTGGCGATCGGCCCGTTGTGCTCGGGCCTGTTGGCGCAGTTCGCGCCGCTGCCGCTGACCCTGACGTACCTGGTGCAGGCGGCGCTGTGTGCGCCCGCACTGTGGCTGGTCCTGTATCGGACGGTGGAGACCCGGAGCGCTCGCGTCAGCGGAGACCTGTTGTCGCAGTTGCGGGTTCCCGCCGCGACGCACCGCCGTTTCGTCCGCGTGGTGGCTCCGATGGCGCCGTGGGTGTTCGGCTCGGCGGCCATCGCGTACGCCATCGTGCCGGCGCTGGTCGCCGACCGGCTGGGCTCCTGGGCGCTGCTGTACACCGCCGGCCTGACGGTGCTGACGCTGGCCTGTGGCGTGCTGGTGCAGCCGATCGCCAGGCGGCTGGACGACCACTCCAGCGCCCGTGCCGTGGTGGTGTCGATGGTGCTGATGTCGGCGGGCGTGTTCGCCGCGGTCGCCACCGCCGTCACGCGCTCACCGGCCGTCGCGGTGCTGGTGGCCATGCTGCTGGGCAGTGCGTACGGCATCGCCATCGTGTCCGGGCTGCTGGAGATTCAGCGCATCGCCAAACCGCACGAGCTGGCCGGGGTGTCCGGCGTGTACTACTCGCTGGCGTACGTCGGCTTCCTGCTGCCGGCGGTGCTCGCCGCGCTGGCCCACTACGTCAGCTACCCGGCGATGCTCACCGTGGTCGGCCTACTGGCGGCAGTGTGCACGGTGATCTGTGCGGCCGGCTGGTCCAAGCACCTGCCGGCCCGCGCCTAGCGGTTGCGGGCGACGTTGGCGGCCAGGTAGAGGACGTACCCGATCACGCCGACGGTCGCGAGCTTGCGGGTCTGCGGCACGATGAGGCCGACGCCGAGCGCCGTCTCGATCGATCCGTTGACCTTGAGGTGCTTGTCGATGTCGTCCGGGAACGCCGTGGCGGTGATGCCCTTGAACAGGTCGGGCTTGACGAAGTGCGCCAGTCCGGCCAGTGCCAGGCCGATCCCGGCCAGCAGGCCCTTCTTTCCAGCGGTGTTCTCAGCGGCGTCGGTCACCTGTGGTCCTCTCTGATCACGAAATCTTGTAGTCGCTCAACGGAAATTCGGATGCTTCCCGGATCGCCGTCTCGGTCGACGACGGGCGCAGCAGCGTGGGCTCACCCGCGGGATTGAAATAGTACGAATGGGCGCTGGCGCAGTTGCCGAGGGTGAACAGCGAGTCGCCGAGCAGTTCGGTCATCCGGTCGAGGAACGCCGTGTTGGCTTCCTCGGTGACCTCGAACGTCGTCGCACCGCGCTTCTTGACCTCGGTGAAAAGCCGGTCCATCAACCGCATCTGGTATTCCATGGTGTTGAAGAAGTTCAATCCCAGGAACGCGTACGGGCTGGCCAGGCTCAGGTAGTTCGGGAAGTACGGCATCGACACGCCCTGGTAGGCCTGGAAACGCGTTTCGCGCCACCACTTTCCGAGATCGCGGCCCTCGCGGCCGATCACCTCGATGGCCGGGAAGTTGGCCTCCCACAGATCGAAACCCGTTGCGAGCACGAGGGTGTCGATCTCGACCTTGGCCCCGTCGTTGCCGACGATGCCGTCGGCCTCGATCCGGTCGATGCCGGCGTCCTGCAGGTGCACGTTGGGCCGGTTGAAGGCCTGGTAGTAGCCGTTGCTGAAAGTCGGCCGCTTGCAACCGAAGTCGTAGTCCGGGGTGAGCCGGCGCCGTAGCTCCTTGTCGCGGATGACGAAGAAGCGGTGCATCTTCGACAGGTCGGAGGCCGAGATGTTGAAGCGGCCGCGGAACGTACCGTAGTGCCGCACGCCGACGGACACCATGACCTCGTAGATCGAGTCGGTGAGCCAGCGAAGCACGCGCTGCGTCAACGGGAACCGGGCGAACATCTTCTTCGCCCGGGCGCCGAAACGCGGGTCGATCTTGGGCACCACCCAGATGGGCGTGCGCTGGAACACCGTCAGGTCGGCGGCGGTCTTGGCCAGCTCGGGGATCAACTGCACCGCGGTGGCACCGGTGCCGATGACCGCGATGCGCTTGCCCGCCGGGTCGTAGTCGTCATCCCAGTCGGTGGTGTGGATGACGCGGCCGGCGAAGGTCTCGATACCCGGAATCGCCGGGATGTTCGGCTGCGACAGGAAGCCGGTGGCGGTGATCAGGTAGCGGGCGCTGAGGGTGTCACCGTCGGCGATGTTGATGCGCCACAGCGCGGCTTCCTCGTCCCAGCGGGCGCCGTTGACGACGACATTGAACCGGATGTGCCGCCGCACGTCGTACTTGGCCGCGACATCGTCGGCGTACCGCTTGATCTCCGGGCCCGGGGTGAACAGGCGCGACCAGTTCGGGTTGGGCTCGAAGAAGTACGAGTAGGTGGTGGTCGGCACGTCGACCGCGAGCCCCGGATAGTGGTTGACGTACCAGGTGCCGCCGAGGTCGTCCTCGCGCTCCAGGATGGTGAAGTTCTCGATCCCGAGGCGTTTGAGCTGGATGGCCGCACCGATACCGGCGAATCCCGCGCCGACGATGACCGCGTCGAACTGCTGCGTCGTCATATTCAGACGGTACCTCAGGTACCGCTTCGGGCCACGAACACAAGGGCCGCGGCGACGGCCAGCGCGGGCACGTCCAGGGTCTTGGATCCCAGGTCATGGCGGGCCCCGGTGATCTCGATGAGCTCAGTGGGTGCCGGGATCAGCTGGGCGGCGGCCGTGAGCTCGGCGATGCTGCCGAACGGGTCGGCCGTGCCGTGGGTGAAGACCGTCGGGACCTCGATCTGGCCGAGGTGCTCGGTACGGGCCCGCTCGGGCTTGCCGGGCGGGTGCAGGGGATAGGAGAACAGCGTCAGGGCCGCCAGGTCGGCGCCCTGGGCGGCCACCATCGACGTCATCCGGCCACCGTAGGAATGGCCGCCGGCGATCACCGGGCCGTCGGTCAGGGTGTGCGCCAGCTCGATCGCCTCGACGATGCCCTGCTGGTCCGAGGCCGCCGAATTGGACGGCGGCCCCTTCGGGCGGCGCCGCCGGTAGGGCAGGTTGTAGCGGATCGCGAGCCAGCCGTGGCGGGCCCATTCGTCGCAGATGCGGATGATCAGTGGGGCGTCGCGGTTACCGCCCGCGCCGTGCGTCAGCAGCACGACGCCCGTCGGAGTGCCGTCGGGTTCGTGCGCGATACCCGCGATGTCCTCGAGGCTCACGCTCAGGTCCGATCGTCTTCGCGCGAACGCTCATCCGCCAACCGGAAGAGTGCGTTGACCGGACCGTGGCCGTGGCCCAACGGGTAGGCCGCCCGCAGACATTCGGTGACCCACCTCTTGCCGAACGCGACCGCGTCAGGCACCGAAAAGCCATGCGCCAGTGCGCAGGCCGTGGACGCGGCGAGGGTGTCGCCGGCGCCGTGGTCATGGCCGGTGTCGATGCGCTCGGTGGTGAATTCGTGGAACTCGTTGCCGTCGTACAGCAGGTCCGGGCTGTGATCGCTGGACCGCAGGTGGCCGCCCTTGACCAGGGCCCACTTCGGGCCCAGGTCGTGCAGGGCCTTGGCGGCATCACGTTGAGTCGCGGCGTCCACCACGTCGATGCCGGTGATCAGCCGGACCTCATCGAGGTTCGGGGTAACCAGCGTGGCAATCGGAAACAGCTGGGTGCGAACCGAATTCAGCGCGCTGGGGTGCAGCAGCGGGTCGCCGTGCATCGACGCACACACCGGGTCGACGACCAGCGGGATGTCACCGTCGAGGCTCTGCCACGTCTCGGCGACGGCACCGATGATCTCGGCCGAGGCCAGCATGCCGGTCTTGGCGGCCTGGATGCCGATGTCGTCGGCCACCGCGGTGATCTGCCCGCTGATGATGTCGAGCGGCAGCTCGTGAAAACCCTTGACCCCCACCGAGTTCTGCACCGTCACCGCGGCGACGGCGACGCACCCGTGCACGCCGAGCATCGCGAAGGTACGCAGGTCGGCCTGGATTCCGGCGCCGCCGCCGGAATCCGAGCCGGCGATGGTCATCACCCGCAGCGGCGTTTCGCCCGGCGGGGTCAAGGGCAAGAAGTTCACGGAGCCAAGGGTAGATACACCCGGTTACCGTGGTCGGCGAACTCCTGGGATTTCTCCGCCATGCCCTGAGCGATCTCGTCCGCGTAATCGGGAGCGACCCCGTCCGGGTAGGCGTCGCGGATGTCCTGCGTGATGCGCATCGAGCAGAACTTCGGGCCGCACATCGAGCAGAAGTGTGCCGTCTTGGCCGGCTCGGCGGGCAGCGTCTCGTCGTGGTACTCGCGGGCCGTGTCCGGGTCGAGCGACAGCGCGAACTGGTCGTGCCAGCGGAACTCGAAGCGGGCCTGCGACAGCGCGTTGTCGCGGTCCTGCGCACCGGGGTGACCCTTGGCCAGGTCAGCGGCGTGCGCGGCGATCTTGTAGGCGATCACCCCGTCCTTGACGTCCTTGCGGTTGGGCAAGCCCAGGTGCTCCTTGGGGGTGACGTAGCACAGCATCGCGGTACCGGCCTGCGCGATGATCGCCGCGCCGATGGCCGAGGTGATGTGGTCGTACGCCGGTGCGATGTCGGTGGCCAGCGGGCCGAGGGTGTAGAACGGCGCCTCTTCGCACAGCTCTTCTTCCAGGCGGACGTTCTCGACGATCTTGTGCATCGGGACGTGGCCCGGGCCTTCGATCATCACCTGCACGCCATGGGATTTGGCGATCTTGGTGAGCTCGCCCAGGGTGCGCAGCTCGGCGAACTGGGCTTCGTCGTTGGCGTCGGCGATCGAGCCGGGACGCAGGCCGTCACCGAGCGAGAACGTGACGTCGTAGCGCTGCAGGATTTCGCAGAGCTCCTCGAAGTGCGTGTACAGGAACGACTCCTGGTGGTGCGCCAGGCACCACGCCGCCATGATCGAGCCGCCGCGCGACACGATGCCCGTGACGCGCTTGACCGTCAGCGGGATGTAGCGCAGCAGCACGCCGGCGTGCACCGTCATGTAGTCGACGCCCTGCTCGCACTGCTCGATGACGGTGTCGCGGTACAGCTCCCAGGTCAGCTTGGTGGGATCGCCGTTGACCTTCTCCAGCGCCTGGTAGATCGGCACGGTGCCGACGGGGACGGGGGAGTTGCGCAGGATCCACTCGCGGGTCTGGTGGATGTCCTTGCCGGTGGACAGATCCATGATGGTGTCGGCACCCCAGCGGGTGGCCCACACCATCTTGTCGACCTCTTCGGAGATGGACGACGTGACAGCCGAGTTGCCGATGTTGGCGTTGACCTTCACGGCGAAGGCCTTGCCGATGATCATCGGCTCGAGCTCGGGGTGGTTGTGGTTGGCCGGGATGATGGCGCGGCCGCGGGCGACCTCGTCGCGCACCAGCTCGGCGGACAGGCCCTCGCGCTCGGCGATGAACGCCATCTCGGCGGTGATCTCGCCGCCCCGGGCGCGCTGCAGCTGGGTGCCGCGGTCCTTGACGACGCCGGGACGGGCGGGCAGGCCCTTCTCCAGGTCGATGGTGGCGTTCTCGTCGGCGTACGGACCCGAGGTGTCGTACAGGTCGAGGTGGTCGCCGGTGGTCAGGTTGACCCGCCGGAACGGGACCTTTCCACCGTCGGGAAGCTCCCGGTAAACCTTGGTGCTGCCCTGGATCGGGCCGCAGGAAAGGTCGTTGAATACAGCAATTGCAGTCATCTGCTTACTCCCTACGCCGGCATTACCCGGTCAGGTTCATACGGTCGACGGCGCCATTCAGCCGTCCTCTCAGCGCACCAGGGTGTGCGCTCCCGCGCGGACGTTGTTCACCGTAGTCGATCGTCGTGGGAAGGCAAGGGTGCGTGCGATCCCGTTTCGGGCGTTCGGTGACCGGGAATCGAATTGTCATGAGGTCGTTTGTATAGCTAACATATGTTTTTCTGAAATTGGAGCGAAGACCGACTGATGACGACTGACACCGAGCTCACCGGGCAGCGCGACACCGCGCTCGCGGCAACCGCGCGCCGACGCGTCCAGATGGACCACGACCACCCGCGCTACAAGTGGGTCGTGCTGGCCAACACCACGCTGGGCACACTGCTGGCCACGATCAACGCCTCGATCGTGCTGATCTCACTGCCGGCGATCTTCCGGGGTATCGGGCTGAACCCGCTGGCGCCGAGCAACGTCAGCTACCTGCTGTGGATGCTGATGGGCTACCTCGTTGTGACGGCCGTGCTCGTGGTGCCGTTCGGCCGGCTCGGGGACATGTACGGCCGGGTCCGCATCTACAACCTGGGTTTCGTCATCTTCACGCTGGCGGCCGTCGCGCTGTCGTTCGATCCGTTCCACCTCGGTGGCGGTGCGATCTGGCTCATCGCCTGGCGGGTGATCCAGGGCATCGGCGGCGCGATGCTGATGGCGTCGTCGTCGGCGATCCTGACCGACGCCTTCCCGGCCAACCAGCGCGGCATGGCACTCGGCGTGAACATGGTGGCCGCGGTGGCCGGATCGTTCCTCGGTCTGCTGATCGGCGGGTTCCTCTCGGAATGGGAGTGGAAGGCCGTGTTCTGGGTCGGCATCCCGATCGGCGTGATCGGCGCCATCTGGAGCTACCGCTCGCTGCGTGAGCTGGGTACCCGGTCGCCCGGCAAGCTGGACTGGGCCGGCACCGTGACATTCGGCTTGGGCCTGACGGTGCTGCTGCTCGGCATCACGTATGGCATTCAGCCGTACGGCAATTCGCCGACGGGCTGGGGCAGTCCCGCCGTCCTCGGCTCCATCGGTGTGGGTCTGCTGCTGTTGGTGGTGTTCTGCATCATCGAGCTCAAGGTCGAGTCGCCGATGGTCGACATGCGGCTGTTCAAGTCGGCGACCTTCGGCATGGGCAACCTGGCCGGGCTGCTGTCGTCGGTGGGCCGCGGTGGCCTCCAATTCATGCTCATCATCTGGCTGCAGGGCATCTGGTTGCCGCTGCACGGCTACGACTTCGAATCGACGCCGCTGTGGGCGGGCATCTACCTGCTGCCGGCGACCATCGGCTTCCTGGTGGCGGCACCCGTCGCCGGCAGCCTGTCCGACCGCTTCGGCGCGCGGCCACTGGCGGTCGGCGGCATGCTGCTGATGGCGGTGACCTTCGTTGCGCTGCTGCTGATTCCGGTCAATTTCGCGTACTGGGAATTCGCCCTGCTGGTGTTCCTCAACGGCGTCGGCGGCGGCATCTTCACCGCGCCGAACACCGCGGCCATCATGTCGAGCGTGCCGGCGGCGCAGCGCGGCGCGGCGTCGGGTGTGCGGTCGACGTTCTTCAACGCCGGCAGCTCGCTGTCGATCGGTATCTTCTTCTCGCTCATGGTCGTCGGGCTGGCCGGCACCTTGCCGACCGCGTTGTCCAGTGGTCTGCAGCAGCAAGGGGTTTCGGCCGACGTCGCGCAGCAGGTGGCCGAACTGCCGCCGGTGGGGAGCCTGTTCGCGGCCTTCCTCGGCTACAACCCGATGGGCGAGCTCCTGGCTCCGTTCCACACGCTGCAACAGCCGGGCGTCGATGCCGCCACCCTGACGGGTCAGAGCTTCTTCCCGCAGCTCATCACCGAGCCGTTCCACTCCGGCCTCGTCGTGGTGTTTGGCGCGGCGGCGGTCATGATGCTGCTGGGTGCGGTGGCGTCGATGTTCAACCCCGGTACGTACGCCACCGAGCCCGGCGCCGACAACGCGGCGTGACGGCCGGTCAGCGGTCGAAAACCGCTGTCAGATGGTCGGATTCGGGTATCGACTGGCACGCCAGCCGGACGCCGATGCCGAGTTCGTAGTCGTCGAGGGTGTCGTTGATCCGCATGCTCACCTGGCCTTCGCGCAGCGTGTACGCGCAGGCGCCGCAGTTGCCTTCGCGGCAGGCGTAGGGTGCGTCGATACCTCGGCTCAGCAGGGTGTCGAGCAGCACCTCGCTCTTGGGCCAGCTGATCTCATGGGTGTCGCCGTCGATCTCGACGGTCGCGGTCACGGCGTCGGAGGTTGCGGCCGAACCGGTCACCGGCTCCGGCGCGGCGAAAGCATCCGTGGTCAGTGACACCAATACCTCGCGGTGCACGTGCTCACGGGCGACGCCGGCGTCGTGCAGGGCGGCCGCGGCCACGTCCATGAATGCCGCTGGGCCGCACAGGTAGGCGGCGGTATCGGCTGAGGGTGTCGCGGGCAGCAAGGAGCGCAGGCCGGCCGGAGTGGGCAGGCCGGATTCCGACTCGAGCCAATGCGCGACCGTCAGCCGGTCGGCATGTGCCGCAAGCAGTTCCGCCAACTCGGCGTCGAAGATGACCGACTCGCGGTCGCGGTTGGCGTAGACGAGTGTCACCCGGCGGCCGGACTGCAGCAGTTCGGCGCGGATCATCGAGATGACCGGGGTGATGCCACTGCCGGCGGCCACGAAGATCAGCTCGCTGTCTGCCGGGCGGACCGTGAAAGCGCCTGCGGGCGTGAGAGATTCCAGCGTCATTCCGGCCTCGACATGGTCGCACAGCCAGTTGGATGCGAGGCCGCCCGAGGTGCGCTTCACGGTCACCTTCAGGTGCTCGTCGGCGGCCGGACTGCTCGACAGGGAATAGCACCGCGAGACCGCGCCGCCGTGTGCCGGGATGCGCAGGGTCAGGAACTGGCCGGCCTGGTAGGTGAACTGGTCACGCGCGTCGTGCGCGGCCGTCAGGACCAGCGATACGGCGTCGGGGGTCTCGGTGATCACCTCGACCACGGTCAACTCGTGTGACCTGGACGCTGTCGATGCGGTCATGGGGAAATGCCTTCCGTCGTGGAACCAGGTCAGATTGTCGTCGTTAACTGTGCCATTGACAAATGGCACAGTTAATGATGACCTAGTTGCCGTGACGGAAACTGATCGGGCAACGTTGCCCGAAGTACCCACGCGCGCAACGTTGCGCGCCGCGCTCTCGGCCACGGTGACCCGCTGGACCCTGGGCAATCTGACCAGTGTCATCCCGATGAACACCCCAGGTGTCTGGTTCGGCCGCGGGCTGATCGCCACCATCATGGAGACCTTCGGTTCGATGCCCGACGGCACCAGGATCGTCCCGGTCCGCACGCCGCACCTGCGGGGCGAGTGGGTTCTCGGCCCGGGTGTCGAGTTCGGCCGCCGCGCCGGCTACTACGTGCACGGCAGCGCCTACGTCATCTGCTCGGCACGCACCCACCGCAAGCTGGTGGCCCGGTTGTCGGAGGCGACCGGACTGCCGATGTTCGTCGTGGACTACCGGCTGGCACCCGAGCACCGCTTCCCGACGGCGGCCGAGGACGTCGAAGCCGGGTACCGGTGGCTGTTGTCGGAAGGCTATGCGGCCTCGGACATCGTGATGGGCGCCGACTCCGCCGGCGGTCACCTGACCTGCGACATGCTGCTGGCGCACGCCGGTGACGCGGACTTCCGGCCCGCGGGCGTGGTGCTGTTCTCGCCGCTGATCGACGTGACGCTCGGTCTCGCACTCGAGCAGGAGAAGGCGACGTACCGCGATCCCGCGATGTCGGCCACCGCGGCCGCGCGCATGGTCGGGCTGTACACCCAAGGGCAGAACCTGGCCGATCCGCGGCTGCGCCTCGACTTCGCCAAGGCAGACCAATTGCCGCCCATACTGATTCAGGTCGGCGGATTCGAGATGCTGCGCGCCGACGCCCGCTACCTCGACGCCGAACTGCGCCGCGCCGGCGGCACCAGCACGCTCGAGGTCTGGCCCGGCATGGTGCACGTCTTCCAGGCCCTGCCGCATCTGGCACCCGAGGCCGGCCCGGCACTGCGCCGTGCCGCGGCCTTCGTCGCCGATGCCTACAAGCGATCCAACGAGCTCGAAGAGGTGTGCTGATGATCGGCCTTGACACGATCCTGAATGTCTTTCGCGGTCAGCGCCGCTCGGACAAGGCGAAGGCGGTGGTCACCGGCGCCGGCAGCGGCATCGGGCGGTCGTTCGCGCTCGAGCTCGCGCGCCGGGGCGGCGAGATCATCTGCGCGGACATCAGCCTGGAGCGCGCGAAGGAGACCGTCGCGCTGATCGACCAGCTGCCGACCGGCAAAGGGCACGCCGTGCAGTGCGACGTCGCCGATCGCACCGCCATCGAGCTGCTGGCCAAGCAGGCGCAGGAGATCTTCGGTGGCGCGCCGACGTTGGTGATCAACAACGCGGGCGTCGGCATCGGCGGAAAGCCCGTGGGCGACATCGGTTTCGAAGACTGGGACTGGGCGCTCGGCATCAACCTGTGGGGCGTGGTGTACGGCTGTGAGGTCTTCACGCCGCTGCTGCGCGAAGCCGGCCGGGGCGGCATCATCAACGTGGCCTCGGCCGCCGGGTTCGCCGCCGCACCGTCGATGGCGGCTTACAACGTGTCCAAGGCCGGCGTGATGTCACTGTCGGAAACCCTCGCCGCCGAACTCGACGGCACCGACATCGCCGTCACCGTGCTGTGCCCGACCTTCGTGAAGACCAACGTCTTCACCGACGGCCGCATCACCCCGAGCTCGATGAGCCTGAGCCAGCAGCTGGCTCGCTGGACCGGCCTGTCCGCCGACAACGTCGCCGCCCGCACCCTGGACGCGCACGACGGCGGCCGGCTCTACGTGGTGCCGCAGATCGACGCCACCGTCATCTGGCACCTCAAGCGACACTTCCCCGCCCTGTACGTCCGCGGCGCCGGACTACTCGGACGCGTACTTCCCAAGGACTGAAAGGAACCCATCATGGCAATGGATCTCGACGAGATGCTGCAGCGCATCAAGGACAAGCAGTGGGCCCTGGCCGACATCGACTGGGACGCACCGGGTGCCGAGCTGATCGAGCCCGAGCTGTGGGCCAAGCTCAAGCCGTTCATGACCGATCTGATGTGGATCGAGAACGTCGGCGCCCGTGGCTTCGCCGCGCTGGCGCGGAAGGCCCCGACCCCGACGCTCAAGAGCATCTATGAGCACTTCCACGCCGAGGAGCAGAAGCACGCCAATGCCGAGCTGGCCCTGATGCGGCGCTGGGGCATGCTCGAGAACGACGAGGTCCCGCCGCCGAGCGTCAATGTGCAGCTGGTGATCACCTGGCTCGACAAGTTCTCCGACGGCATGTCGCTGTCGATCCTTGGCACCGTCATCCCCATGCTGGAGGTGGCGCTCGACGGGGCACTCATCAAATTCATCACCGATGAGGTCAAAGATCCGGTGGCGCAGGAGGTTTTCAAGCGCATCAACTCCGACGAATCCCGGCACCTCGCGGTCGACTTCGAGGTCATGGACATCCTCGGCCACGCCGACATGCGCAAGCTGGTCGTCGACTTCGTCGGCAGCTGGATGAACCCGGCGCTGATCGTCGGCACGCTGAGCTACTTCCCCCTGCTCAACAAGATGCGCGACAACATCGTGGCCATGGGCGTCAACGAGGAACGTCTGTACCAGGCGATGCGCCGGTTCCAAAGTGTCGGTGAGCGAAGCGCTTTCGTGCGCCGGGTACCCATGTACCGGTTCATCTCGTGGCATGCCAAGAAGGTGATCGACCGGACCTCGAAGTACCACTGGCTCGCCGATTCGCTGGTGGTGGTCACCGGCGCCATCCCGATGCCGCTGGTGAAGTACACGCCGACGTGGTCGGACGAGCTGACCTATGAGCCGGTCGCGTAAGCAAGAGGAACTATCACCGTGACTATCTCAACAGCCATCATCGGCGCCGGCTTCGCTGGCATCGGCGCCGCCATCCGGCTCAAAGACCAGGGCATCACCGATTTCGAGATCTTCGAACGCGGCACCCGCGTCGGCGGCACCTGGCGTGACAACACGTATCCCGGTGCGGCGTGCGACATTCCGTCGCGCCTGTACTCCTACAGCTTCGCGCCGAACCCGGACTGGTCGCACACCTACTCCGGTAGCGACGAGATCCTCGGGTACATCGACAGCATGGTCGAGTCGTTCGGTATCGCACCGCATATCCGGTTCGGCCACAACGTCACCGGTGTGGAGTACGACGAGGTGGCGGGGGAGTGGACCGTCAACTTCGAGGGTCGTGAACCGGTGCAGGCACGCACCGTCATCGTCGCCTCGGGGCCGCTGGCGAACGCCAGCTTCCCGAAGATCGAGGGCATCGAAACCTACGAAGGCCACAAGATCCACAGCGCCCGTTGGGATCACGACTACGACTTCACCGGCAAGAAGGTCGCCGTCATCGGTACCGGCGCCAGCGGCGTGCAGATCGTCCCGGAACTTATCAAGGTCGCCAAGTCGGTCAAGGTGTTCCAGCGCACGCCGGGCTGGGTGATCCCGCGGATAAACGGAGCCACCAGCGGCTGGATGAAGCGGATCTACAAGGACGTGCCGCTCGCCGAGAAGCTGATGCGTTCGGCGTGGTTCTGGGGCCATGAGTCGGTGGCGCTCGGTGTGGTGTGGGACAGCCCGTTCACCCGGGTGGTCGAAGCCCTGAGCCTGGCGAACCTGCGCCGGCAGGTGAAGGACCCGTGGCTGCGCCGCCAGCTGACCCCGGACTTCTCAGCCGGCTGCAAGCGACTGCTGATGACCGCCGACTACTACCCGGCGCTGCAGGCCGACAACTGCAAGCTCGTCACCTGGCCCATTGCCCGGTTGTCGCCCAAGGGAATCCGGACCGTCGAAGGCATCGAGCACCAGTTCGACGCCATCGTGTTCGCCACCGGTTTCGAGGTGTCCAAGGCCGGCACCCCGTTCCCCGTCATCGGCATCGACGGCCGGGAGCTCGCCACGGAATGGAGCCGGGGCGCGTACGCCTACCGCAGCGTCGCGGTATCCGGTTACCCCAACCTGTATTTCACCTTCGGACCCAACTCCGGCCCCGGACACAGCTCCGCGCTGGTGTACATGGAGGCGCAGATCGACTACATCGTCGAGGCGATATCCAAGCTGCTGCAGTTCGGGTGGAAGTCGCTCGACGTGCGTCCCGAGGTGCAGGCACGCTACAACGAGGACATCCAGCAGCGGCTGCAGTCCACCACGTGGAACTCAGGCTGCCAGAGCTGGTACCTCACCGAGGACGGCTTCAACGCGACGATGTTCCCGGGGTTCGCCACCCAGTACGTCAACCAGTTGAAGGCGGTCAATCTGCACGACTTCAAGATCACTGCTGAACAGACCAGCGGTGCGTCGGTCCTGACCGCATAGAATCCGCTGGTGGCTGAGTACCGGATCGACGACCTCGCGCGCGAAGCGGGGACGACAACCCGGAACGTCCGCGTCTACCAGGAGAACGGCCTGCTGCCCCGGCCCCAGCGCCGGGGCCGGGTCGCGATCTATACCGATCGGCACCTGAGCCAGTTGCAGGCGATCGTCCGGCTGCTCAGCGAGGGCTTCACCGTCAAGCACATCCTGAAGTTCCTCACCGGCCTGCAGCGCGGTGAGGGGCTCGTCGAGGTGCTGGACCTCGCCGAGCTCGAGGAGTTGGTGATCTCGCCGTGGTCGAACCCCGAGGCGCAGACCATGACGCGCCAAGAGCTGGAGATGGCGCTGGGCCGGCTCGACGGCGCGACGCTGCGACGGCTCGTCGCCGGCCGGATCATCGAGCCGACGGACGACAAGGATGCCTACCTGGTACCTGACCGGCGGGTTATCGACGACTTCGCCAGGCTCATCTCCCGCGGGATGCCGTTGGCGGCGATCCTCAAGACCACCACCGCGGTCGACAAGAAGCTCGACGAAGCGGCCCGGGCCATGACCCGGGCCGGGCACACCGAGGTGGTCCGGCAGCGGGGGACGGGCTGGTACCCCAGCAACGACGTCGAACTTGCCTGGGCCGCCGACCTGATCGATGCCATGCGCCGTGTATCCCGCCGTTCTGCCCACGCTAGCCTTGACCGCGCGTTAGATGAAGCGGTGCGAGCCGAGCTGCGGCAGTACCAGCAGGAGGCCAAGGACAAGGGGGCTCCTGTCGAACGGAAGGCGTGAGTCATGGCGCAGGCAGACGGAGCTGAGGCTTCCTCCGGCAAACGCAAGCGCGGGCCGAAGACCCTCGTCCAAGCGGTGTTCGCATTGATGGACGATGTCGCCGAACTCCGGAAGTCCGCGCAGTTCATCGCCGACAACATCGCCGCCCTGAGCGAGAGCGCAGCGGGCATCGACCGGCATGCGGAACTGATCGCCAGCCAGATCACCACGTTGACCGAGGCCGCGGCCGGCATCGACACGTCTGCCGAGAAGATCGCCCACGGTGCCAACTCCATCGCGGCGACCCTGCCGAGCCTGAAGCGGCTCGCCGAAGTCGTGGAGCCGCTCGATACCACGGTGGCCCGGCTGGGCTGGCTCGTCGACCGGCTTCCCGGCGTAAAACGAAGCTAGTCGTCAATTCCTGTTCTCGCAGAACGGAATTTGTCCTCACTCGTCAATATCGAGACCCGTGTCGATCGGCTATTGCCACCCGCCGAACATCGGAGGAACGTATATCGGTGGACCGGCGGCGCCGCTGGGGCGCTGCCCCGATATAGAGGGGGTGGGCCGTGTACGCACGCTCTACCACTATCAACGCACAACCCTCGGCTATCGACTCGGGAGTGGCTCACCTCCGCGATGAAGTGATGCCCCAACTCCAAGGTCTCGACGGGTTCGTCGGCATGTCGCTGCTCACCGACCGGGAGTCCGGCCGGTGCATCGTGGTGACCGCGTGGGAGTCCCAGGACGCGATGAACGCCGTCGCCGAGCAGGTTCGGCCGATTCGCGAAAAGGCGACCCAGATGTTCAGTGGCGGCGCCCCGACCGTTGACGAGTGGGACATCGCGATATTGCACCGCGCTCGCCAGATGCCCGAGGGCGCGTGCGCGCGGGTTACGTGGGGACATGTCGACCCGGCCCACGCCGACGCCGCCATCGAGCATTTCAAGATGAACATCGTCCCCGACAGTGAGGCGCTCGAGGGCTTCTGCAGCACCAGCCTGCTGGTCAATCGGAACACCGGACGCGGCGTGGCCTGCACGACGTTCGACAGCCGAGAAGCCATGGAGCGCAACCGGGATGGCGCGCGCACGATGAAGCAGATGCGCATGAAGGAAACCGGTGCGGCCGAGCTGGACGAGGCCGAGTTCGACGTGGCCTTCGCTCACCTGCGGGTGCCGGAACTGGTTTAGCCGCAGGCGCCGAACCGACCCGGGGACCGGACCGGTGCCGGGTCGTGTTCGGCTGCCCCGTGGGGGGGCAAGCCAAGAATCTGCCAAGCGTCGGGCTGCATGCTTCCTTCACCAATCAGCAGCAGAGACAGGTGAGTGAACCGTCCCGGGTTTCATGCACCCTCAGGTTTCTGTGATCCGGCCGGTCTACCGGTCACGAGTTGGGAATAGTA